>JAIXVI010000029.1 GCA_027483065.1 Planctomycetaceae bacterium | reverse complement strand
GCGTGGCAGTTTGTCTCGGCGCTTTCCGCCGGCCTTGAGCATCAACTGGGCGAAGGCGGGACAGGGTTGTCGGGCGGTCAGCGTCAACGGATCGCGATCGCACGCGCGCTTGTGCGCGATCCCTCGGTGCTCGTCCTCGATGAAGCGACAAGTCAGATCGATGCGGAGAGTGAGGCGCAAATCGCGGCGGCGATCGATGATTTCCGCCGCGGCCGCACGGTGATTGCGATCGCGCACCGACTCTCCACGGTTCGAACCGCCGATTCGATTGTGGTGATGGAGGATGGCGCCATTCGCGACGTGGGCACACACGCGGAACTCCTCACCCGATGCGAGCTCTACCAGCGGCTCGTGCAGACGCAGTTGGTGGCTTGAGTCGCGAGCCGAGCTCGAACCTGCGGGGCGAGTGAAGCCGCAAGTTGACTCTCAGGAAGAATCGCGAATCGACGCAGCGTGCCGTGCTACATTGGCGCCATGGGCCTCGGGCAATTTCTTCGCAATCTCATTGGCGCCGCGCCGCAGTCGGATGTCGACGCGTCGAGTGTCGCTGTACGCAGCGCGGACGAAGCGCATCGCGCCGCGGCGGATGCGCGTGAACTCGTCGCGGTCGCGCGTGAGGATCACGCGAAGGCGATCGCGCTTGTCGAGAGCGAACTTGCGCGACTCTCCGCGCGGGTTGAAGCGATGCCCGAAATGCGCGCGCAACTCGAGACGTTCGTCCACTCGCTTGGTCGCACGATGACGGATGCCGCCGATCGACTGGCGTCGGTCGACGATCGGATACAGCGCGTTGAGAATGAATCACGCGCGCAGACGGAGATTCTCGCTCTTTCGCGTGCCGAACTCGATCGGCAAGGCCGCTCCGTCGCTGCGTTCGAATCACAGATGAAGTCACTGGAAGAAGCGCTCGTGCGGATGTCACTCGCCAGCGAACGCATCGAATCGCTTGTGCGTGAAATGGAAGCGCGTCGCGCTGGCGCGGCGCGAAGCGAGCGACTCACGATCGCGGCCGCCGTGATTGGTTTCGTCGCGCTTGTCATTGCCATTCTCCGCTGACAACTTGCGCATTTGGCTCAATCACTCGATCTTCTGCACCTTCCCATGGCTCCGATGCCTGATCCACGCGAAACACCCCACTTGAAGTTGCGCGCGGCATCGGACGAGCCTTCGCCGGAGATGTCTCCAGAAGCATCAGCAACGAACTCGCACGCGGCATCGAAGACGAACGCACGCACGAACGCACGCACGAACTCGCGTGACGTTCTCGAAGATGTGCTCGACGATCTCGAGCCGGCGGCGGCAGGCGCGAGCACCCGTCGTCGTAAAGCACGCGTGGGGTATCTCCAGCAAATGATTGGGTTCGCGGTGGTGGTTGGGTTGCTTTGGCTGCTCTTCGGGCAAGGCTCGCCGCTCGCGAAGCAACGTGAGCCAACGATCGCGCCCGTCGTCGAGACTCCGCGGCCGTGGGTCGCGACGACTTCGCCCGCGATCAGTGACACGCTCTGGCATCTCGGTTTGATCGCGCATGTTGTCGGGCGCAGTCCGTACTGCGCGCGGGTTCCGAAGGCCGTTCCTGTCATCGGCGACTTGCGCGACTTCGATGCCGAGCGCCTCGCGCTCGCGAAACCGGATGTGCTCTTTGTCCAACCGCCGCTCGCGGGCGTCGATCCCGCGCTTCGTACGTTCTGTGAGAAGAACGGAATTCGTGTTGTGGAGCAACGCCTTGACTCATTTGCGGAGACGCGTGCGCTCGTCGATCAAATCGCGCGGACATTTGCGACGGAAGCGAAGAGTGGCGGCGATGGCCTTGCAGGGCGATTGGCGGATGCCGAGAAACTCTTCGCGGAGTTTGAAGCGGCAACCGCGCAATCTGCTCCTGCAACAGATCCAACGGACGCGCCGCGGAACACGGCGACACCTGCGCGACCGAAGGTTCTCTGTCTTGTTTCCGCCGATCCGTTTCTTGCGGTTGGTCACGACAACTATCTCCACGAGTTGCTCACCGCGGAAGGTTTTGAGAATGCGCTTGATCGCGAAGGTTGGATCGAGATCGCCCCAGAAGCGATCGTGGCGCTGAACATCGACGCCGTGCTCGCGATCGCCGAGAGTGCTCGAGGCGCGGAACGCATGCGCGCCGCGATCTCGCAACTGCCGTGGACTGACGCCTCGCCGGTGAGCGCCGTCGTGGAAGCGCCGCAACTGCTTGCGCCAAGTCTCATGGCACTCGCCGATCGCGCGCGACTTCGCGCAAGTTACGAACGTGCGATCGCGGAGTCGAAGCGATGAGAACGCGCGGATTCCTCACGCTTACGCTGATTCTCATCGTCGCGGCGTTGCTCCGCACGCTGATCGGTCCTGCGTCGAGCGATGATGGGCTTCGACTCGCCTTCAGCATTCCGTCGGGCGAGATTCTGTGGCTTCGCTCGATGTCGGTGACGTCCGCTGCGGTGGTCGGTGCGACGCTCGGACTCTCCGGCCTCGCACTTCAGACACTTCTGCGCAATCCGCTTGCGTCGCCCTTTGTTTTGGGAATCTCGAGTGGTGCGGGTTTCGGTGTCGCGTGCGTGCTCGTCGTCGGATACATGCTGCGCACGGGCGGCGGCACAAGTGGCGGTACGAGCGGCGACAGCGGGGCACTCCCGTGGGCCACCGAAACGATCGGTGCGGTCGTTGGTGGATCGGTCGCCCTCGCCATTGTCTCGCGATTTGGGCGGATGGGTGACAACCACAATCCGACGACGCTGGTACTCGCCGGTGTCATCCTTGGGTCCATCTTCAGCGCGGGCACAGCGCTTCTCGAACACTTGGTGCCGCATGGTTTGCGCGGCGACCTTTTGTCGTGGATGGCAGGACGGCTCCCTGAGATTCCAAACACCGCGCAACTCATCACGCTTGCCTGTGTGACACTCGTGGGCTTCGTCGTGCTTGCGCGATCCGCGCCTGCACTCGATGTCTCGATGCTCTCGGACGATGAGGCTCACTCTTCCGGCGTCGATCTTCGCCGACTGCGCGGCACACTTTTCTGGACTGGCGGTGTTCTCGCGGGCATCGCAGTCGCCTACGCGGGCCCGATTAGTTTCATCGGACTTGTCGGCCCGCACCTCGCGCGTCGATTGCTCGGGCCGCATCACGCGGCGTTGGTGCCAGGCGCGGCGCTCGCGGGTGCGGTGCTTCTCGTTGCTGCCGATGCGGTGCGACAAATGATCGACCTTGGCAGCGGGCGGCTTCCGGTTGGAGTGCTTACGGCACTTGCGGGTGGCCCTGCGTTTTTGTGGCTCCTTCGCCGTGGATTTCAGCAGGGCGGTCATGACCGAGGAGTTGTTCGATGAGCGGGAGCGCGCGCGAAGCGCCCATCATCGAAGCTTGCGGCGTCGCGAAGCGCTACGGCGCATTCGAGGCACTCGCACCTACATCGCTCACCATCGATGTGGGCGAGATCGTCGCGATCGTCGGCGCGAATGGCAGCGGAAAGAGCACGCTGCTTCGGCTCCTTGCAGGTGTGGGGGGTGAGCGTCCCGCGGAGGGCGAGGTTCGTCTTGAAGGCAAGTCGTGGACACGCGAGGCAGCCGCGCGCGTGCGTGCATTCGTGCCGCAACGGTCGGATGTTGCCGCCGATTTCACGGCACGTGAGGTGGTGCGACTCGGACGTTTCGCGCGTGGTTTCGACGAAGGCGCGGTGACGCGTGCGCTCGCGATCGTTGGGCTTGCCGCGCGGGCGAATCGCGCGGTCGACACGCTTTCCGGCGGCGAACGGCAAAGCGTGGCAGTCGCGCGCGCCCTGGCGCAAATCGACGGCGCGAAGCGGCCGTTGCTCTTGCTCGACGAACCCTTCAGCGGAATCGACCCTGGCGAAGTGGCCCGAGTGATCGTGTCACTTCGTGACATCGCGCGGTCGGGCGCGGTCGTCCTGTCGCTCCACGATCCGGGACTTGCGCGATTGATCGCAACGCGCGCACTGGTGTTGCGCGAAGGACGGGTGCTTTTCGATGGTCCGGCGCGTGAGGTGTTGACCGCTGCAAACTTGAGCGCGGCCTATCGGCATCCGATGATCGAATCTGCCGAGTGGCTCGCGCCCGCGATCGTTGAGAAAGGTACGATGGACCCATGCTGAACGGCCTGATCTGGGTCATCGTCATCTTCGTACTCCAGGCGGTGATCTCTGGACTCGCGAAGCGTGCGCAGCAAAATGCGCAGCAAAAGCCTCAGCAAATGCAGGGCGGGGCTGAACCAACGCCAGGCGATTTGAGCAATCCGGCGCAACCCGTCCGAAAATCGAATGCGCCGAAAAAGGTGAAGCCGCCCAAGGCCGCGGACGCCTCGACGGTTGTGGTGAAACGACCGACTTCGATCGTGACAGGCAAGCGTTCGGCAGCTTTGGGATCAACATCCGCAGCGAAGGTGCAGCGATCCGCATCTGAGGCGACAGGCAAACCCGTCTCCACTTCGCCATCAGTACGCCCGCCGACCACGCCCGCACGCCCTGCGCCAGGAGCGGTGAATCCTCCGAAGGTGACTCCGCCGCGCGTGATCGCGCGCGCCGAGGCGCCGGAAGAAGCAGACGCGATGGCGAGTCGTGCCAAGGTCGCGGCAAGTATCGCGCGGATCCGATCGATCGAGTCATCGGTCTCGTCGTCGCACGTGACTGGCCTCGGCAAGAACTTGGGTAAGCCGATCACGGCGGCAACGCAGCCTGCGGTGAGCGGGGCAGCCACCCGGCGCGACGCTCTCACGCCCGCGGCGATCGCGCAGAGCCTGCGCAATCCCCAGCGGATCCGCGAAGCCATCATCGTGTCAGAAGTGCTTGGGCCGCCGCGCGGCGCGCGCTGACCCGTCATTTCTCGGTCGTCGCCGCTCGCCTCAATCCATCGTCTCAATCCGTCGCCTCAATCCATCGCCTCAATCCGTCGCCTCAATCTATGGGCTCATTCTGGGTGGAACTCCGCGCGTTCGTGCATGATCGACGAGGGTCGACACAGAAGCCACGAGGTTTGGTATCTTCCCGCCCCACGCGGAGTCTCCGCGTCTACCCCCATGATCGATATCCGAAAGCTCAAGGAACTCGTCCGCCTGATGGTCGAAAACGACCTGACCGAACTCGATCTCCGCGATGAGCAGGAGACAGTCACGGTCAAGCGCCCCGGCCTCCACGTCGCCCCACAGGTGATGGCGCCGCAGATGATGGCTCCCGCGATGATGGCTCCCGCCATGCACGCGGCTCCATCGGGCGCTGCAGCCGCACCCGCCGCAGGCGCACCAGCAGCCGCCGCCCCGGTCGCTGAGAAGCTCCCCTCCATCGACAGTCCGATGGTCGGCACCTTCTACGCCACCCCAGGCCCCGACAAGGCTCCGTTCGTCTCCGTCGGCTCCAAGATTGGTCCCGACACGACGGTGTGCCTCATCGAAGCGATGAAGATCTTCAACGAGATCAAGGCCGAAACCTCCGGCACCGTTGAAGAAGTCCTCGTCAAGAGTGGTCAGCCGGTCGAGTTCGGCCAACCGCTCTATCGCATTCGTCCGAACTGATCTCACGCCGATTGTCATGAGGGCGGGCGGCGCGCTCCACGCGGACCTCACGTGGACCTCACGCGAGCCGCTCTCGATTCGACCCTTTTCGACACTTTTCGAAACTGCCCGCCGCCTGCGAGGCGGTGATCCCTAGGAAACGCATGTTCAAGCGCATTCTCATTGCGAACCGCGGCGAAATCGCCTTGCGCGTCATCCGCGCCGCGAAGAGCCTCGGCATCGAGACCGTCTGCGTCTATTCCACGGCCGACAAGGCTGGACCTTGGCTCGAGCACGCAGATCAAGCGGTGTGCATCGGTCCAGGACCAAGCCCTCAGAGCTACCTCCGCATTGATCGCATCATCGCGGCGGCGGAGGTTTCCCACGCGGACGCGATTCACCCGGGTTACGGCTTCCTTTCCGAGAACGCGCACTTCGCCGAAGTCTGCCGAGATTCTGGCTTCGAGTTCATTGGTCCGTCGCCTGAAGCGATGGCGCTGCTCGGAGATAAGGTCAGTTGCAAGAAGATGGCGCGCAAAGTGGGCACGCCCGTCTTCCCCGGCACGGAAGATGCGATTGAAGACATCGAAGAGGCCGTGAAGGTCGCGCACGAGATCGGTTTCCCGGTCATCGTGAAAGCGGCGGCGGGTGGTGGTGGCCGCGGTATGCGCGTCGCGCGCGATGAAGCGCAATTGCGCGCGGGTATCGAAAGCGCGCGCCAAGAAGCGGCGGCGGCCTTCGGAAACGGCAGCGTCTACATCGAGAAGTTCCTCGAGAACGCGCGCCACTTCGAGGTGCAAACCATCGGCGACAAGCATGGCAACGCGGTGCATCTTTTCGAGCGCGACTGCTCGAGTCAGCGTCGACACCAGAAGCTGATCGAAGAAGCGCCAAGCCCTGGCGTCGATCCTGAGAAGCGGAAGCAGGTTTGCGAAAGTGCTGCGGCACTCATCGCAAGCGCCAAGTATTCCGGCGCCGCGACCGTCGAGTTCTTGATGGACGCGAAGCAGAACTTCTACATGCTCGAGGTCAACACGCGCGTGCAGGTTGAACACCCTGTGACCGAAATGATCACGGGTATCGACATCGTGCGCGAGCAGATCATGGTCGCGTCTGGCAAGCCGCTTTCTGTGAAGCAATCGGACATCAAGGTGAGCGGTCACGCCATCGAATGCCGCATCAATGCGGAAGATCCAGACCGCGGCTTTATGCCGCAGGCCGGTCTCATCGAGACATTCGCGGCACCAGGCGGACTCGGTGTGCGCCTTGATAGCCATGCGCGCACGGGCTACCGCATTCCGCCGAATTACGACTCGATGATCGGGAAACTCATCGTGCACGGACCAACGCGCGAGATCGCGATCGCGCGCATGAAGGTTGCACTCGACGAATTCAAGATCGGTCCGGTGAAGACCACGATTCCGCTGCACCGCAAGTTGATGGACAATCCAGACTTCGCGAACGCGACTTTCGATATCCACTACGTCGAGCGACTTCTGAAAGCACAAGAAGCGGAGAAGGCGGGCGGAGCTGCGCCAGCCGCACCTGTGAAGGCCTGACACATGACTGCTGCTTCCACCGTTGAAGATACGACGCTTGCGGACATCGAGTCTGCGCGCGCGCGCATCGCTGGTGGAGTTGTCCGCACGCCGTGCGTGCATTCGCCCAGTCTTTCGCGTATCACGGGTTGCGAGGTCTTTGTCAAACTCGAATACCAGCAGCGCACGGGGAGTTTCAAAGAGCGCGGCGCGCGCAACGCGTTGCTGCAACTCTCGGACGATGCGTGTCGGCGCGGCGTGACTGCAGCGAGCGCTGGCAATCACGCGCTCGCGCTTGCATGGCACGGCCGTGATCTTGGAATTCCAGTCACCGTCGTGATGCCGAAGATCGCGCCGCTCGTGAAGCAAGCGCGCTGCCGTGAACTTGGCGCACGCGTTGAGATTTATGGCGCGAACATCGCAGAGGCGAAGGAGTTCGCCGAGAAATTCGTCGAAAGTCAGGGCCTCACGTATGTGCACGGCTTCAACGATGCCGCGATCATCGCGGGCGCAGGCACGGTGGCGCTTGAAGTGCTCGAAGAGGTTCCGGATCTTGATGCAGTCGTTGTGCCTGTGGGTGGAGGCGGACTGATCGCGGGTGTTGGAATCGCGATGAAGGCGCTTCGGCCGGCGGCAAAGGTCATCGGTGTCGAGCCAGTGCGCGCTGCGAGTTTCGACGAAGCACTTCGTGTCGGTGCACCGAAGCGCATCGTGATGGATCCGACGCTTGCCGATGGCCTCGCGGTGCCCGAAGTCGGTGCACGCGCGTTTGCGCTCGCGCGTTCGCGGGTCGACAGCATCGTCACCGTCGGTGAAGAACTGATTTCGCTCGCCATTCTGCGTCTTGTCGAGATGCAGCATGGCGTCGTCGAGGGTGCGGGCGCTTCGCCACTCGCCGCGCTTCTTTCGGGTCAGCTTCCAGAACTCGCCGGAAAGAAGGTCGTGCTGCTGCTTTGCGGCGGAAACATCGATCCGTTGGTGTTGGCGCGCGTGATCGAACACTCACTCGCGTACGACGGACGTCTCGTGCAGTTTTCCGCGACGATCAGCGACCGGCCTGGCGGCCTCGCTGAACTCGCGTCGACCATCGCTGCAGCAGGCGCGAGTGTCCAAGACATTCGTCACGAGCGCATTTTCGGCGGACCAGATGTGTCGCGTGTGCGAGTCTCGTGCGTTGTTGAAACGCGCGACGCCAAGCATGCCGACGAATTGCTCGAGGCGGTGCGCGCACGTGGCATCGCGATCCATGAGCGGGTTCGCCCGCAGCCGCAGGGCTAACGATGCCAACTGTTGTGATTCCCGCATACAACGAAGGCAAAGGCATCGCACGCTGCCTACGTGCAGTCTTGGCTGATGAAATCGCGGACCTGACCGTCGTCGTCATTCCGAATGCCTGTAAGGACAACACGGCCGATGAAGCGCGCGCGGTTCCGGTGCCTGCGAGGGCGCGTGTGTTGGTTGTCGAAACAGCAGAAGGCGGTAAGACGAACGCGATCAATCTCGGCGAGCGCGCGCTTCGCGAGGCAGGTGCCGATACATATCCGCGACTCTTCCTTGATGGCGATATCGAGTTGCTCCCGGGAACGCTGCGAGCGATTTTCGCGCAGGCTTCACAGGAGCATGCGTGTGTTGTCGCTGCGCAGCCGCGATTTGAGTTCTCGCGCAGTGATCTCTTCGTTCGGCTTTATTACACCGCGGATTTCTTCAATCCCTATCACTGGACGACGGCGCCAAACGGCTCGGGCACGTACTGTGTGTCCCGCGCGGGGCGCGCGCGTTGGGGCGCATTTCCGAACATCATCGCCGACGATAGTTACGTCGAGCGACAGTTTGCGCGGAATGAACGAACGACCGTGGTTGGCTCATTCGCCATCGTGCGAGTGCCTCGCAACTACAAGGCGCTGCGCGCGATCTCGGCGCGTAAACGCGAAGGTGCGCGAGAACTCGAGCCGATCGCGCCGCTTCGCAAGGATCAACACGACCCCTCGAGCACCTTTGGGGTCGTTGGTCGGGCGTGTCTTCGACGTCCATGGTTGTTGCCCGCGTTTGGTGTGTGGGCGCTGACCAAGTGGCTTGAGCGCGTCGAACGCGGCAAAGTCGCGCGCCTGCAGGGGACTGAGCGCTGGCAACAAGACACAACGTCGCGCGAATGAACCAGCTGCGACCGGGGAAGTGTTCGGCAGGAGTTGCCGTTCTCGGACGCCGTGCGGCCGATTTTTCGTGATCCGCCGCGCATTCCTTGCAGATGTCTGAATTCGCCCATCCCACACGCCGATCCCAAACGTGCAGGAGTGCCCGCGAGCCAACGGAGGGTTGGCGGGAGCGTGCAACAACGGAGTAGTAGGGAGTAAAGCCATGCGCGACGGATTCAGTTTCAACGAGAAGGACGTCCTCACGACCGGCGAAGTCGCCCGCATTTGCAATGTGGCGAGCCGCACGGTCAGCAAGTGGTTCGACTCTGGACAGCTCCAGGGTTACCGCATCCCGGGATCGAAGGATCGCCGGATTCCGGTCTCGAACCTCTTGCAGTTCATGAAGAAGCACAACATTCCGATGGACGGCTTGATGAGCGGCGCGCCTCGCGTCCTCATCGTCGACTCGGATGCGAACGTCGCGGAGACGCTCTCGAAGGTGCTCAAGGAGCAGACGCGTTACGACGTGCACGTGGCACACGGCGCGTTCGCTGCGGGTGCCGAGTGCGAGAAGTTCCGCCCACACGTGATGCTCCTCGATGTGCACATGCCCGAAGCGGAAAGTGGCGCGTTCTGCGCGTTCGTCCGCGGTTCGGAAGACCTGCAAATGACGAAGATCATCGGCATGTCGAGCCGCCTGACCGATGGTCAGATCAATCAGCTCGTCGGTCGCGGCTACGACAGTGTGCTGCGCAAGCCATTTACCGTGCGTCAAGTGATTGACATGATCGAGAATGCGCACGCACTCGTTGCGTAACTCGACGACGGGATACAAAGAAAGTTGATCACGCGCGCGCAGGGAACTCCTTGCGCGCGCGTGTTTTTGCGCCAAAGCACCGCCTGCTCTGGTTGCGGCGCGGCGGTGGATCGGTTCTCCTCCCCGCGTGTTCCTTGCTGCGGGCGACATCTTCGATTTTGATTTCGCGATGAACTTCGGCGGTGCGATCGTCGGCGCTGCGATTGGTTCGGTTGTGCGTGATCGAGTGGTCCACTTCGCGCGCGAGCGCTGGGAGCGCGCCGATCTCGGAGTTCTCGCGGTAAATCTCGCCGCCTGCGTGGTGGTCGCACTCGTGTTCGCATGTGGGGCGGCCGCATCGAGTGCGTTGCATGGACTCCTCGTCCTCGGCTTTGCCGGCGGACTTTCGACGTGGAGTTCGCTCGCGGTCGACGTGGCGGGCATGATCCGCGAGCGACGATGGAAGCGCGTTGCACTGCATATCCCCGTCGCATTTGCGTGCGCAGTCGCCATCTTCCTCGCGATCAGTTGGCTCGCGTCGGGTCATTCGCAGGGGGTGAACCCATGAGCACGCACCGCACGCTGCGACTGTGGCAGCGCCTCGCGTTGGTTGCGGTCGGTGGCGCACTCGGTGCAGCACTGCGTTTCGTCGTGACCGTCGCGCTTCCCGATGCCGCGCGTGAACCGTGGCTCGCGGCACCCGCGTTGCTCGCCGTGAATCTGTCGGGGGCGCTCGTGGCAGGATTCCTTCGTGGAATCCTCGAACAAGCTCAAACGCGTGGCCGCGTCGGCGGACGCGGCGTCCATCAAAACCTCCATCGCGATATCGAATGGGCCGAGGCGTTTTTCCTTGTCGGCCTTTGCGGTGGCTACACCAGTTACTCCGCGTTCGTGGCGGGCGCGGTGGAAGGTTGGCATGCGTCGCCGGTGCTGACCGCATCGCTCACGGTCGCGACGCTCGTGTTCGCGCCGCTCGCAGCACTCGTCGGCATGCACGTTTCGGGCGGCTATCCTGCGCGACCCGCAGGACCAACGCCAGACGTCGGACGCAAGACTTGATGGACATAAGCCTTGAAGATCGCTCTCTGCCAAATCAATGCGAAGATCGGCGATATCGCCGGCAACGAGGCTCGCCACGCCGAGGCCATCGCGCGCGCGGCAGAGCTTGGCGCCGAACTCGCAGTCTTTCCGGAGATGTCGATCCTTGGATATCCGCCGCGCGATCTCGTCGAGCGCAGTGGTGTTGCGGAGGCCTGCCTCGCCGCGGTGCAACGTCTTTCGCGCGTCGTCCCGACGAACATGGCCGCGCTCATTGGGCTTCCGGTTCGCGCGGAACGTCGTCCACTGGCGAATGCGCTTGCGATCGCTCGCGCGGGCCGCATCGAAGGCTTTGCGCGCAAGCAACTCCTCCCGACGTATGACGTCTTCGACGAGGACCGTCACTTCGACCCCGCAACACGCTCGACGATCTTTGAGCAAGCTGGCGCGCGTGTCGCGGCGCTGCTTTGTGAAGATCTTTGGCAATCGGGTGATGTCACAGTTCGTCGGGACTATGCGTGTGACCCTGTCGGCGATGCCGTCGCGCAACACGCGCGCGTCATCGCAGTGTCGAGCGCGAGTCCGTTTATCGCGGGAAAGGACGCGTTGCACGGCGCTTTACTCATGCGACGCGCGCGTGCAAGTGGCGCGTGGATCGCGAGCGTGAACGCGGTCGGTGGACAAGACGATTTGGTGTTCGACGGCGGTTCACGCTTAATTGCGCCCGATGGTCGCGTCGTCGCAGCGTGTGCGCGATTTCGAGAAGATCTTGTCGTCTATGACACCGCGAGTTCCTCGGCTGCGGAGATTACGCTTGCGCCGAGCGATGCGGACGCCGAGCGATTTCACGCGATCGTGCTTGGGTTGCGCGATTACCTCGCGAAGACAGGGCACAAGCGGGTTTTGCTCGGACTTTCGGGCGGCATTGACTCGGCACTCGTCGCCGCGCTCGCGTCTGCGGCGATCGGTGCGTCGAATGTGACAGGCATTTTGATGCCGTCGAGATTTTCTTCAGATGGTTCGGTGCAGGATGCGGAGGAAACCGCGCGCCTCCTTGGCCTCGGCCGGATCGAAACGCTGCCCATCGACGCGATTCATCGCGCGATTGAATCGACGGTCCATGCGAAGTTCTCAACCGACGGCTTGGCCGGCGAGAACTTGCAGTCGCGTGCACGCGGGTTGCTGGTGATGCTCGCGTCGAATGCGACGGGCGCACTTGTGCTCACCACGGGAAACAAAAGCGAATACGCCGCTGGATACGCGACGCTCTACGGCGATATGAACGGCGGGCTTGCACCGATTGGTGACCTCTACAAAACCGAGGTTTATGCGATGGCGCGCATGCTCAACGCGCGACCAGAGGAGTTTGGCTTCGCGCAACCGCCGATTCCTTCGTCGAGCATCGAGAAGGCTCCGAGCGCGGAGTTGCGTCCGAATCAGACCGATCAAGATTCGCTGCCGCCGTATGACCTGCTCGACGACGTCTTGCGCGTGTTGATTGATCGCGAAGGCTCGCTCGACGAGGCGGTTGCGGCGACCGGCGCGGATTCCGCGCTCGTTGAACGGATCGCAACGATGCTCGATCGCGCCCAATTCAAACGCGATCAAGCTGCGGTCATTCTGAAGTTGTCGCCGCGCACGTTTGGTCGTGGCCGACGCTATCCGATCGCGCAGGGCTACCGCTGGAAGGACGCGCGCTGATGCCACTTCGCGTGCTCGCTCCTGAACTCGTGAATCAGATCGCAGCGGGCGAAGTGGTCGAACGACCCGCGAGCGTCGTCAAAGAACTCGTCGAAAACGCGCTCGATGCAGGCGCACGACGCATCGTCGTCGAAGTCGAAGGTGGTGGCGCGGAACTCGTGCGCGTTTCCGACGATGGCAGCGGAATTTCGCCGGAGGAGTTACCGCTGGCGATCGCCGCGCATGCGACAAGCAAGGTCGCGACTTCGGAAGATCTCGCTGCGATTTCGACTTTCGGGTTTCGTGGCGAAGCGCTCGCGTCAATCGCGAGTGTGTCGCGATTTAAACTCTCGTCCTGTCGTCGCGGCGCAGATGTTGCCGCGGACGTTGGCGCGGAGATCGAAGTCGAAGGTGGCGCGATTCGGCCTGTTCGTCCGGCTCCCGCGCGGCCAGGAACAGTTGTCGAAGTGCGAACACTCTTCTTCAACGTACCCGCGCGTCGCAAGTTTCTTCGCGCGGAGAGCGCTGAAACCGCGCGTGTCACCGAGACGATTGAGGCAATTGCGCTCTCACATCCGCATGTTGCCTTTGAGATGCGATCGAATGGTCGACGCATGCTTGATCTTGCGGCAACCGACGAGCCAGAAAAACGCACGCTCGACGTGCTCGGCAAAGAACTCGCGCCAGAACTCTTGGAGTTCGAAGAGCGCTTCCCCGAACTCGGCGGACTTGTCGTGCGCGGATTTGCGGGCAAACCTACGATTGCACGGCCCAATACACGCGCGATTCGCATTCATCTCAACGGGCGACCAATCATGGATCGGCTCGTCCTGCACGCGGTGCGCGAGGCGTATCGCGGACTGCTCGACAGCGCGCGCACGCCGACGGTGGCGCTGCTCTTGGAAGTCGACCCACACGAAGTCGATGTGAATGTGCACCCCGCGAAGAGCGAAGTGCGATTTCGTGCGCAGCAAGGAATCCACAGCGCGGTACGCAAGACGATCGAACGTGCGTTGCGCGCGGCGAATCTTGTGCCCGCGTTTTTTCCGAACGCATTGCGCACGACGAACGATGCGGCTTTGACATCCAACGCGTCAACCTTCATCGCTCCATCGAATCGCGATGGCGCACTCTTCGGAAGCGGCTTGCGGTCGACGACGAGCGAATCCACGCACGCAGCGCCGACGCGTGATTTCTCTGCGTTCGCTGCACTGGCCGCGGAGCTCGATCGCGCAGGCGCGCGTCGAGAAGTCGAGCAGGGCGATGCGACGGTTGTTGGCGACTCGGCATCGCCCGCGACGAGTCCCCATTCGAACACCGCGGTCCATCGCGACGAGTTCGCATTCATCCAACTGCTCGGTGGCTACGTGGTCACCGAAGACGCTGATGGCATCGTGATCGTCGACCAACATGCCCTGCACGAACGCGCGATGTTCGCGACGTTTCTTGCTCGCGTTGCCGAAGGGCCGCTTGAATCGCAGCGGCTTCTCGTGCCGGTTCCGATCGAGTGTTCGGTGCGTGAAGTCGAACTGCTCGAGGAGATTTCGCCGCTTCTTGCGCGGCTCGGAATCACCGCGAGGCCGTTCGGTGCACGTGCGATTGTGGTGGATGCTGTGCCCACATTGCTGCACTCGCGGGGCGTGGACGCCGCGCAGTTTCTCCGCGATCTCTTGGCGAAAGCACTTGAACACGGCTCACTGCTCTCGCTTGAGGCAGCGCTG
The DNA here is from genome assembly GCA_027483065.1 of Planctomycetaceae bacterium. Lineage (GTDB taxonomy): Bacteria > Planctomycetota > Phycisphaerae > Phycisphaerales > SM1A02 > QWPT01. The sequence goes on along the minus strand of JAIXVI010000029.1, from coordinate 8,608 downwards.
CATGAAGTGCTCGACATGATGGCATGCAAGGCTGCAGTGAAAGCGGGGGACACGCTTTCACACGCAGAGATCCGAGCGCTCCTCAAGATGCGCGTTGAGATCGAACGCGCCGCATCGTGTCCGCACGGTCGTCCAACATCGATTCGTATTCCGCGCGGCGAATTGGAACGACGCTTCGGGCGCTCGTAGTCGTTTATCTCGCGCTTCGCGCGCGTGACCTCGCGCTTCATGCGTCTTGCGGCAGAATGATCTGGTGGAACACTGTTTCGCCCGTTTCGAGCATGCGCTCGATGTACGGGCGACACATCCCGCAGCAATCCATGCAGCCGAACTCAGAGCGAATTTCTTCGAGCGTGCGAGGGCGTTCGTCGAGCGCACACTTCAAAGTGTCGAAGCGCACGTCGTAACAAACACAGCGGTCGATTTCGATGCGTGAAGCCATAGTGGTACGTAGCGCGATGGCAACGAAATGAAGGAACCGAAGTTCTTCCACGCGGAGGCGAGGCGGTCAGTGCCCCGGTGCGATGACCGCAGTTAGGAGCGCGGATCGTACGAAGAGTCGTCGTCCGAAAGAAATCCGTTGCGCGGAAAATCGAGCACATCCGTCAACAACGATGCTGTCGCGGGCTCTGGGGCGTGCACCCCGTCGTGACACTCGCAGGCGCCCGCGACATGTCCGTCGAGGAAGCACACATGTGTGCAGCCGGTGTGACGGAATGCTTGCGCGCCGCCGTACACCGTCGGGAGGTCATTCTCGACAGCGGCACTTGGTGCGCGCATGAACTTGTTCGCACCGCCTCGCCAACCGCCTTCACCGAAGAGTGCAGTCGTCGACGTGCGACGAAACTGCGCACTCGAAAGGCCGCGCCGTGCGAGCGACCATCCATCAATCCACCGCCCGTTTCCATCGAGTTCAGGGAATCTTCCCTCAGCACCGACGTAGGTCGTGTTGTAGTTGTAGCCCGTTGACGGATCGAGTCCGAACGTCGAAGCGCCGAGGAATTCCGGGCATTGCTGCACGTCGTGACCACCGTTTGCGAAATCCCAAAGCACGCTTGGACGAACGTCGCCGCCTGCGCGATGCTCAAAGTCCCACGCGCTTGTGACGAGTCCGCTGCTGCCCATCTTGTAGAGAATCGCCGCCGGATACGACTCGCGATTTTGCGTGGCGTAGGTTGTCGCAGCGAGCCCGAGTTGTCGCAGATTCGATTGACAACTCGCAGCGCGTGAAGACGCGCGAATCGTCGCGGTCGTCGGAAGCACGATCGCAAGCAAGATGGTGAGAACGCCAATCACAACGAGTGTCTCGACGATCGTGAGTGCGCGGCGAGCGATCATGAGCCGCCTCCGTTCCACGCGCCGAGAAGAAGCGCGAGATCGCCAGCACCAATCACGCCATCCGCGTCGAGGTCGTACGCGGGCGCGATGGTTCCCCACGATGCCAAGAGAAGCGAGAGATCGGAGGCATCGACGGCGCCGCTGTTGTCGAGATCGGCCGTTGGCTCAAGTGGAGCGACATCCGCGACCGCATCGATCTCTGGTGAGAACCCGATCGACGTTGGACCCTCGATGCGCACGTATCGAATGCTCGCGAGACCGAGTGCACCGATGTCGATGCCTGCGCCGCCGCCGGACCCGTCGTACACCTCGAGGAGTGCGACATGATCAAGCCCCGCGAGATCGCCGACAGTCCACGTCGGATCGACCGGGCGAAGAAAGTTGCTCACGGCCTTCCCAGGCGTCGTCGCGTAGGGAGCGACATCGAGATAGCCGTTGGTTGGAAAGAGGCCGTCTGCCGCCACGCCGGGCACCTCGATCCACGTGCGTGCGTTCGCGCTCACGAAGATTCGTCCGCCCTCCGAGGCAATGCCACCGACGACCCCCGTGCCACCACCGAGGTCGGTGAAAAACGCATTCCCGAACACGATCAAATCGATGCCAAACGGATTGCGCGGATCGTCGAGCACATCGTGGTCAAACGTGAGCACAAGACTCCCGCCGAGCCCGAGTGAGACCAGTTCATTCGGTCGAAACGCTGGTTGAAATGGCGTCACACACTGCGGCAACAAACCTTCGCCGGAGAAACGCTCAGGGCTTCCAAGCGCAACCGTCGGATTGGTGAAGCCGGACGCCGCACCGGAGCCTGCAACGTAGGAAACGACCGAAGAAGCGAAGGGCGAGTCGGCGGCTGAGGCCGACGACGACATCAACCCCATCAACGGCATCGATGACAGAATCGTGAAGATCGAGGTCGCGACGGATGCAACGCCGCGGTGTGAACACGCGCGCGCGCTCGCACGCACGCTCGCGGCCTCAAGCATACGGAAGTGCGCGCGCGATTCTGCACTCGTGCGTGACCACGCACGAACATCGGCCTTGAACCATCGACTCGCTGCGATCCGCGCAGCACGGGGCGCCATGGCCTCGATCGAACTACCCGTCATGGATCCTCCGGGAGCTCGCGCCCGGTTCGGAATGCGCTCCATCCTGGAACGCTCGGAGGTGTCCACACGGACACCCGACGCTTGGGCAGGTCTTCCGACTTCAGGTTCCGCGAGAGCGGAGTCTTCAACACCTTCCCAGCGCGCGTGCGCCAGTGGCTGCCGTCGAAACGGCGATTGAAGATGGAGATGCTTGCACAACTCCGACCTGTTACGGCGGCGCGACCGTGGCGGATTTTCACCGCCTTCCCTCATCGAGCTCGAAAGTTCGATGCCGTGGCATCTCGCGAGAAACATCTCGTCGAGACGCTGTGGCGCCCAAGCGGCGGCGAGTATACGGATTCCGGCTTCGGCGAGGTTCGACAGGAAACCAACGCCCGATCGACTCGGGTCTGTCTGAATCCCGAAGCAAACCGCAGGTTGACGGGTTCCACGCGCGCCCGATACATTCCTCGCTTCGCCCGAGGCGCCATTGACGGCGCTCGGCGGCTCCCGGTCCATGTTGGCCGGTGGCCGATCGGTAGGAACCACCTTCCTGCCTTACCTCTGGAGATCCCGATGTCGTCGAACGCGTTCCTGCCGACCTTCCTCGCGTCCCGCAAGCAACTCTCGATCGCCGCGGCGCTGCTCGCGTCCTCGCTTCTCGGCGCGGCCCCAACCGCGCTTGCACAGGACGACAACGCCGCTGGCGCGACCGGTGCAGCTGCTTCGACGGACACCGCTGCCGTCCGCAAGAACCTCGATGACTTCATTCACTATGTGTTGATCGGCAAGGCAGACCTCGCGCAAGCGGCGGGCGAAGCGTTGCTGTCCGCGCAAGCGACCGACATGGACCTCGCCGCCGTCGTTGATGACGCGGACCTCTCGGATCGTCTCGCGAAGGCGATGTCTCGCAGTCGCTCCATGGGTGGTGTCTCGGACATCGCAACGAAGATCGAGAATCGCGTTGAGACTGGTCGCAAGGCACTCGCCCGCGACCCGCAGCGGATCGCGGAAGCGATCGACATGCTTGGAAAGACGCTCCGCGAGCGACGTCTCGGCGAAGAGCGCATTCAAGCAGCACAGGAGTATGCAGTTCCACAACTCTTGAAGGCGCTCGTCGACGCGAAGGATCCTCAGGCTGCGCTGAAAGCCGTGACGTGCCTGCGCGCGCTTGGCAACGACGCAGTGCTTCCGCTCGCGATGTCGCTGCGCGATCTTCCGCCAGAAGCGCAGCGCGAAGTGGCTGCGGTCCTCGCAGACTCTGGCCGCAAGACTGCGCTTCCGTTCCTCCTTGAAGTTGCTGGCAACGCAAAGACGCCGGCCGACGTGAAGGCTGCTTGCGAGACCGCGTTTGAGCGACTCGGTGGTACCTCGCGTGATGCGAGCGCGCAGTTCGCCGCGCTTGCGCGCAAGTTCTTCCAGTTGGAAGAGTCGCTTGTCACGCAGCCGAATGACGCGACCAACAATCTCTGGGCCTTCGACACCGCGTCTGGTGGTTTTGCAGGCTTGCAGGCATCGCCGGTTCCGACCGCGGTGTTCTGCGACATGATGGCGATGACGCTGGCCCGCCGCGCGCTCGCGCTCGATGCATCGAACAGCAACGCCCTCGCGACGTACGTCGCCGCGGATCTCCGTCGCGAGAACACGCTCGGCTCAGACGCGCAGGTTGGTCGTTACAGCCCGCAGTTCTTCGCAACGGCCTCTGGCGCATCGATCTGCAACGACGTGCTTGCGATGGCGCTTGACGCGCGCGACACGGTGCTCGTTCGTGACGCGATTGCAGTCCTCGCGCAGACCGCAGGCGGAGCGACGCTGACCAACTCGGTCGGTCGTTCGCCGATCGTCGAAGCACTCAGCTACGCCGATCGTCGCGTGCGCCTCGACGCAGCACTCGCGATTGCGAACAGTGCGCCGAAGCAGAGCTTCCCGAATGACTTCTCGATCGTGCCGACTTTGTCGTCGGCGATCGCTGAGACTGGCACGACGCGCGTCGCCGTGCTCGGTGGCTCGATGGATGAGCGTCAGGCCATCGGCCAGCAGCTCACGTCGGCCGGTTTCCAATCAGTCGCGAGCGGCGACGGCTTCGATGCGCTCGAAGTCGATCTCGTGCGGGCCAACGGTGTGGATCTCGTGGTCGTTCGCGGAGCGATCGCGGATCTCAAGGAAGGCGTCGCGCGCGTTCGTGCGAGCCGCTTCACCGGCGCGAGCCCGGTCCTTGTGATCGCGAATGCGGTCGAAGGCGCTGCAGTTGAAGGCGCATTCCGCAGCGACGAGTCGATCGTCGTCTGGACCGAAGGCGGCACCTCCGAGTCCTTCCGCGACGCTGCAACGAAGTCGATTCTGCAGCGCTCAGGCAGCGTCATGGACGAGGCGGCGCAGGCCGAGTACGCCGTCCGCGCCGTCGAGGCGTTGCGCGCGCTCGCCTACAGCGGCAACAAGACCTTCAACGTTCTCGACTCGGAAGGCGTGCTCCTCAACGCGCTTCGAACCTCACAGGGTGGCATGCGCATCGCGGTCGCTGAAGTGCTCGCGATCATGGCAACTCCGGCCGCTCTTTCGAGCCTCGTCGACGCTGCCGTGACGTCAAGTGGCGACGAGCAGATCGCCCTCTGCGACCTTGCTGCCGCCGCTGCGCGGAGCTCGGGCGGCAAGGCGGATGACCGCCAGCTCTCCGCAATTCGCGACCTCATCAAGTCGAGCGAAGGCGCTGCAGCGGACGCTGCCGGTCGCCTCTACGGCTCGCTCGATGCGGGTAGCGCTCAAGCCGTTGAATTGATCACGGAGTGAGTACGCCGTGAGTACCCGGCTGGGGCTGGGGGTACCCGGCTGGCCCCGCGCCAGACGGCAAACCTCAATATGAACAAGCACCCCGTCGAAAGGCGGGGTGTTTTTTGGTGTGGGTGGGGTCGGGAAGCGGTCGAGGCGGGGCGCGTCGGCAAGCCGTCGAGGCGGGGCGCATGCCAGCGTCTGACAGCCCGTACGAACGTCCCTTTGTCCCTGTGGGTACGCCCTTTGTCCCTGTGGGTACGCCGTCACGCCGACAAGACGTCAGCCGTCTGTGACGAGTCCATCGTTCTTTTCAACCCCCTTTTCAACCCCCTTTTCAACCTTGCTTTGAACTGTTGCGTACGCGAGGCCGCCAAGAAGGCGAAAGCCACCCATGGGATTTGAACCCACGACCTGCGCTTTACGAAAGCGCTGCTCTACCGCTGAGCTAGGGTGGCAGGGGGCGGAGAGCATACACGAAATTCAGACTGAGGTCGAGGAGAAGGCGGTTTAGAGCCTCAATCGCGTTCTCGGCGAGAGATTTCGGGCCTCTGAGAGTTGAATTGCCGAAGTACCTCTACGCCGGACGGATTCGGCGCCTCATCGCAAGGACGTGCCATGGCCTCTTGGAAGTTTGGTCAGCTTGGTTGTGCCACTTTGGGGATCGGTCTCGCGCTCAGCGTGGGGTTGTCTGCGTCGGCTTCGGAGATTTCTCCGGACGATGTTCGGCCGGACGCGAATTCCGCGAACTCCTCACCCTCCGACGCATCGCATCTCGAGCCTCCAGAGAGGCTCGTTCTCCGGGTTGCTTCGTCGCAAACGCTCGTTCCTCGAGATTTGCGGCCGTCGGTCGCGGCGATTGAAGTTGATGTCGATCGCTTGAAGGTCCTCGCGCGCGCGGGTGGTGGCGTCCTTGAGGAAGTGCCGCTTGGGCCGTTTGAGTCGGTCGCGCTTCGTTTGCGACCGATCGATCCGTTCGAAGCTGAGGCGCAGATCGAAGTTGTGCCTGCGAATGCCAAACAGAAGCATGCGAGTGGTTCGGGGAAAGGCGCGGGCACTGGCGCGGGCACTGGTGCGGGCGAGTCGAACTCCCAACCCAGTGTGCAACTCGACGGCATCTATCTCGCGGGTGCGGTCCTCGACGCGCACGGACTCCCCATCGAGGGGAGCCACGCGTTCCTCGCACAATCGCGAGCCGGCACCTTCGGCTACATCGAGAGACCCGAGGGAATCACGATCATCTCCAGTGGCCCGTTCGGCCAAGGTCTTCCAACCGTTTCGTACAACTTGGCATCGCTGCCGGAAGGCGCCATGCCTCCACCTGAGTGGACCTGCACCACGATCGAATCAGATCAAGGGTTGGGGCAGGAGTTTGGGGCCAACGGTGAAGATTTGCGAGCGTTGTCAGATGGCGGCATCGCGGGTACCGCAGCGTGCCGACAGATTCGCATCGCCTACGACACCGACACTGAGTTTCTGCAGAGTTTCGGTGGCGATCAAGACGCGGCGGCGGGTTACGTCGCAACGCTGGCGTCTGCGCTGACCAGCATATTCTCGCGCGACATCAATGCACGTCTTTCCGTCAGCTACGTCCGATTCTGGTCGGGCAATGACCCGTGGAATGCAGTTGGCACGGGCTCGCAACTTACGGAGTTCAAATCGAATTGGGATGCGTTCATGATCCCAGTGCAACGGGATCTCGCGCATCTCCTCTCGGCTCGACCGCTCGGCGGAGGAGTCGCCTACCTGCCCGGACTTTGTACGACGGGTCAACAGGCGGGTTCCGGCGCGGGTGCGTACGCGGTGTCGGCCAATCTCGATGGCTACTTCCCAACTCCGCTTGTCGACAACGATGCGCAGAACTGGGACATCTTTGTTGTTGCACACGAGCTCGGGCACAACTTCGGAGCTCCGCATACGCATGACTACAACCCGCCGCTCGATGGCTGTGGTTTGTCGCCCCAAGATTGCACCGCGGCCGTCGCAGATGAGGGCACGATCATGTCGTACTGCCATCTCTGCGCAGGTGGAATGACGAACATTCGGCTTCGCTTTCATCCAACAAACATCGCCACGATGCTCGCGCGTTTCGACGCGATTTCTTGCAATTACACAGGCGCGGCGCGGCCGCCGATTGCGACCGATGATCGTGCACTTACCTTCACCGACGTTCCTGTCTTGGTGGATGTCTTGGCGAACGATCTCGAATTCAACTGTGAAGCAATCACAATCCAGTCGTTCACCACAACGACCTTTGAAGGTGGATCCGTGACGCGCATCAGTTCGGCAGAACCTCTCGGTCGCGACCTCTTGCAGTACACCATTGCAGATCCAACATTCGCGGGTACCGACAGTTTTTCGTACGTGCTCGTCGATTCCTCGGGGCAGACTGCGTCTGGTACGGTCGATGTCGTGGTTGAGCCGCTGCGCACACCGGAGAATCCGATTGGTTCGTCGCCGGGTCTCGTTGCACGTTACTACGCGCTTTCGTCGCCGCTGCAATTGCCGGATTTCGCAGCCTTGACGCCATACGCGAGCGCGACAGTTTCCGACATCAACTTCGCTTCGACGACTGGAGCGTTCGCCGACAGCGGTCGCGCAGACAATGTGGGCGCAGTCTTCGAAGGTTGGATCGAAGTTCCGAGCGATGGTGCATGGACGTTCACGCTCGAGTCGGATGAAGGCTCGCGACTCCTCATTGGAAGCGAAGTCGTTGTCGCGCATGACGGCGTCCACACGATGACGTCGCGATCCGGAATGATCGGCCTCGCGGCGGGTCGTCACGCGCTGCGTGTTGAGTACTTCGAGCGAACGGGTAGCGCAGGACTTCTTCTGCGCTGGCAAGGCCCGGGCGTTGGAAGTGCGATTGTTCCGTCGGGAGCGCTTTCGCAGGGCGGAAGCGACGAACCCGCGGACTTTGACAACGACGGCATCGTTGGTGCGAGCGATCTTTCGCTCCTCCTCGCCGCGTGGGGGACGACGCAAGCGACCTACGACCTTACGGGCGACGGGTTGGTGAACGCGCAAGATCTTGCGGCGCTGCTCTTCGGTTGGGCGTACTGAGCGCGCAACGCGCCCCCAAACTGGATTGGCCTACCGGTCTTCAGATGCCCGGCCGCCGCACACTCCCTTCGCAAGTCCGGCTCCTTCGCAGGTCCGATTGGTCTTTTCTGCGATATCGGCCCCGTATTCCCGCCGAATTGTTGGCGTCGTGCGGCGATTGATGTAGGTCATGCGAAGAGATGTCTCCCTGTGGGTCCATCCGTGGTTCCATCCGTGGTTCCATCCGTGGTTCCATCCGTGGTTCCATCCGTGGTTCCATCCGTGGTTCCATCCGTGGATCCATCCGTGGTTCCATCTGTGGTTCCATCTGTGGGGACGTCCCTCGTTCGAAGTTTGATCAGAGCATTCCTGAGGTT
>JAIXVI010000009.1 GCA_027483065.1 Planctomycetaceae bacterium | reverse complement strand
GCCATGCACGTGTCGACCTCACGTTGCACACTCGTCACGTTACCCGCGCTTCTTGCCAACTCGTTCACGGAGGTGACGGACGTACGGCTCAGCGATCGCTTCGGCCGCGCGGTATGGCGCGAGGAATCCTGTGGCGTCGCCATCGGTGGGCGGACGATCCGCATCGGCATGGATCGGAAGCGTGACGACGCTCTCGGGAAGGATCAAGTCGGTCACCGGCGTGCCCGCCTCGATCAGTCGACCGTCACGGCGTCGCAACTCGCCGGGCGCATTCTCGGCGGCGTGTTTCGTGAGCGCGGCAAGCAGTTCCTTTTGCTTCGCTTCACCGAGCGCCTTCCAATCGGCGCGGCCGCGACACTTCGGGAATCCGCTGCAGCCAAGCCATGGCCCGCGCTTGCCGTCACGCACGTTGCAGACACGACCGCACTTTGTGCAGACGATTTCAGGATCTTGAAGCGGGGGAGGCGACGGAAGTACGACGCGATCCTTCTTATCGAGGCGGACGACGAATTTCACCGTCGGATAGTTGACGCTTGAGATGTACTTGCCGAACTTTCCGCTTCGAAGCACCATCGCGGAACCATCGACTGGGCAGACCAAATCAAGCGCGACATCGGAGACGGGTTCGCCCTGCTCATTCAGCCGCGATGCGAAGTCGCATTCGGGGTAACCCGAGCAGGAGAGGAACCAGCGTCCGCCGCCAACGCGCTCCTTCGCGCGCTTTCCGCACTTCGGGCACGCGTACTTCGTCCAACGCCACAACGGAACTTCGCGCATGCGCGTGAAGGATTCATCGAGCGTCTTCCCTTCGAGCATGCCCTTGATTTCACTCAGAATAGAGCGCCAATCTTCTTCGTTCGCTTCGACGCGATCGAGGCGTTCTTCCATGAGGCGCGTGTATTCGTAATCAAACAGCAGGGGGAAACCGCCGATGAGGAGCGACACCACCGCTTCGCCGAGAGCCGTCGCATGAAAGCGACGACCCTTTTGCTCGACGTAACCGCGCGATTCAATCGTGTTGACAATCGACGCGTACGTACTCGGTCGACCGATTCCACGCGATTCGAGTTCTTTCACGAGTGAAGCTTCGGAGTAGCGCGACGGCGGCGCACTAAAGCGTTGCAGCGCGTCGATCGAAACGCCAGCGAGTTCTTGCTCCACCGCCAACTTGGGGAACGTCGCTTCTTCATCGTCTTCAGCGATGTCTTCAACGAGTTTGAGGTATCCGTCGAACACCACAACGCTGCCGGACGCGCGCACAACGGCGCCAGTCTTCTTGTCGCTGCGTTCGAAACGAACGGTGGTGAGGTCGTACTTCTTCTCGGCCATCTGGCACGCGACGAAGCGGCGCCAAACGAGTTCGTACAACTGATACTGTTCCGACGAAAGCGCTCCGCGCACGGATTCAGGCGTACGGAACGGATCCGTCGGACGAATTGCTTCGTGTGCTTCCTGTGCATCTTTGCCAGACGCGTAGAAATGCGGCTTTTCTGGAAGATACGCGTCACCGAAGCGCTTCTTCACGAGGTCGCGCGCTGCATGGATCGCCTCGCCCGCAATGTGCGTCGAGTCGGTACGCATGTAGGTAATCAAACCGACGCGATCGCCGCCGAGATCGACACCTTCATAAAGTTGCTGCGCGATGCGCATCGTGCGATCGGTTGAGAAACCGAGTTCGCTCGACGCAGCCATCTGCATGGTCGACGTCTTAAAGGGCGGCATCGGACGACGCGATTTGCGCTCTGTTTCAACGCTCGCGACGCGATACGCGACGTTCGCCCCAAGCGTGCCAGTCAACGTGCGCGCAAAGCGTGCCGCGCCGCGGCCGTTCTTGTTCTCGTTGACTGTGAACGTCACAGCATCAAGACCTGCGGCCTCAACGGCACTCTTCACTTCAGCCGAAAGATCACGCGGGTTACGCTCGTTCGCCGCAGCCTCAATCTTGAGTTCGCGGCCACCAACCTCGACAAGCCGCGCTTCGATGATGCCTTGCTTCGAGAGAAACGCGAGACGGTCTTTTTGCGACGGTCCTTTCGCGCGATCCGTGCCGCGCTCGGTGCTGCGCGCATCGCGTTGCGCGAGGAATTCGGCAATCGCCTTCGTGAGCGCGGCGCGTTTTGCCAACTCTGGCGTCAGTCGCACCAAGACGTCCCACGATTCACTCGGGACAAACTCGCGGATTTCTTGCTCGCGCTCAACCACAAGTCGCGCAGCAACGGTCTGCACGCGGCCGGCGCTCAAACCACCTTGACGCATCAATCGCCACAAGAGCGGCGAAATGCCGTAACCGACGATGCGGTCGAGAATGCGCCGTGAATTCTGCGCATTGACCCGCGACATATTGATGGGGCGCGGATGAGCGAATGCCTCGCGAATCGCCGTCTTCGTAATCGCGTTGAAGACCACGCGCTTCGCCTCGAGCGGATCAACGTCGAGGACCTCGGCGATATGCCACGAGATCGCCTCACCCTCGCGGTCAAGGTCTGTCGCGAACCAAACGTCGGCAGCACCCTTCTTGAGTTTGCGCAACTTGGCAACGGTGTCGCGTCGATCCGACGTCACCACATACGTCGTCGCGAACGTCTGCATGTCGACGCCCGGAATATCCATCGGCTTCGGCTCGGTGGACGCAGCCTTCTTCTCGCCCTTCACCCGTTTGACGACCTTCTTCTTCGCAGGCGCCTCGCCGTCGGCCTCCGCGGATGCCTTCGCGGCCTTCTCTGGAAGATCTCGCACGTGTCCCTTGGAAGCCTCGACAACATACGTGCCGAGTTCCTTCAGGTACTTCTCGATGGTCTTCGCTTTCGCGGGGCTCTCGACGATGACCAGGTGCGTTCCCTCCACCATGTCGGCGACCGACGCGCCGCTTTCGGTGGAGGCGCGTGGAGCTCGAACGGATTTGGCGGATTTGGACTTCTTCGCTGCCATCGTTGGTTGACTTCCGTTCCGACGAGGTTCGCCGGCATCGATTGGACAAGATTGGCCCAACCCGAGTTGGGGGAATAAAGGAAGCACGGGGTGAAAGTCAAGCAGCGAGTGCGGGGAAATTCCGTACGGGCTCTCGCTTGCATCGTTGGGGATTTCACGTTACGCGCACGCGCACGACGCGCGCGACGCTGAACGACGAAGGTCGAGTTACACGATGGCGACGGATCTTCGATGCGCTCGAAACGCGCGTCTTGTCAACGAAGATCCGCTTGCGCGAGACGCTCGACAACGCGCGCAACGAGCGACTCAACCGTCGTGTGTTCGTCGCAATCGATCGACACTCCAGGTTTCAGCGCGCGGAAGCGTTTCAACCACGTGCGTTGCTGCTTCGCAAGGCGACGCGATCGAATCTTCGTGCTCTCGGCCGCGTCATCGAGGTCGCGCGCACGTGGCGGGCGCGTGCCATCTCCAATCGCCTGCACGAGTTCCTCGTAACCGCAGGCAGCACGTGCTTGTGCACAGAGAGGTCCACGCCGAAGTAAAGCGGCGACTTCTTCCACAATGCCTTCGTCGAACATGCGTCGTACGCGCGCGTTGATCCGTCGATTGATTGCTTCGACTGGCCAATCCAAGATCACGGTGAAGAGATCGTTTCGACGAGGTGTGACCCCAGCGTCATCCCACGTCGTGCGGCGCGTGGTCGCGGTGTCGCCTGTGGTATGAGCGATTTCAAGCGCGCGCGTGATACGGCGTCGATCGTTCGGATGAAGGCGCGCTGCGGCCACTGGATCACTCGCCGCAAGCCGTGCGTGGAGTTCTGCGCTCTCGATCTGCGCGAGTTCCGCGCGAAACGCAGGATCCGCGGCGGGGGCCTCGTCGAGGCCTTCTAAAAACGCACGGATGTAGAGGTTCGTTCCGCCAACGACAATCGGCGTCTTGCCGCGCGCAAGAATGTCTTCGACCGCCGCATCTGCGATTACAAGCCACTGCGCAACGGTGAAACCTTCTTCGCCTGCGTCGACGAGATCGATCGCGTGGTGCGGAATCTCCGCGCGCTCGGCGGCGGTGGGCTTCGCAGTACCGATGTCCATGCCGCGATACACCTGCATCGAATCGGCGCTGACGAGTTCGCCGCCAAGCTGGCGCGCAAGACCCATCGCGAGATCGCTCTTACCGCCAGCGGTGGGGCCGAGGATGACAATCACGCGTGGAGACATGCAAAAAAGCGTGGGGCGGGACCGACGAGGAAAGGTGTTCTGAAACGCGCCAGCAAACGAGCGCGAGACCCGCGAGTTGTGCGCGGCAAACGCGCTCGACTCTTCATGGAGGCGACGGAAGGCTCACGCATCATCAAGCGCATCGAGACAAACCAAGTGCTTGCCTTCGAGTACCTCAAGACTCGCGCCGCCGCCGGTCGAAACGTGCGAGAACTTCTCAGCGAATCCAAGCTCTTCAACGGCAGCCGCGGTATCGCCGCCACCAGCAATCGTGACCGCACCCTTCGCGGTTGCGTCGGCGCAGGCTTGCGCGATCGCGCGAGTGCCAGCATCGAAAGGCGGCATTTCAAAGACGCCCATGGGCCCGTTCCAAACAACCGTGCGGCTCTCGCGCACTGCCTTCGAGAATGCGTCGCGCGTTGCAGGACCAATGTCAAGCCCCATCAATCCATCGGGAATCGCACCGGTCACGATCGTCGTCGGCGCGTGCGCTTCGAACTTCGCGGCACAGACGTGGTCTGTTGGAAGGAGGAACGCGCAGCCCCGTGCCTTCGCCTTCGCGAGCAATTCACCCGCGAGTTCAACGCGGTCCGCTTCGACGCGGCTCGAGCCCGTCGCAACGCCTTGCGCGCGCAAGAAGGTGTACGCCATCGCGCCGCCGACGATGATGCGATCGACCTTCGTCATGAGGTTCTCGATCGCGAGAATCTTGTCGGAAACCTTCGCGCCGCCGAGGATCGCCGTGAACGGTCGCTCGGCCGCCGCGATGCGCCCGTAGAGGTACTCCAATTCAGCGGCGAGCAAGAAGCCAGCCACACTCGGGCAACCACGCGTGCGCATGGCGAGTGGCAGCGCATGCATCGAGGCATCCGCGCGGTGGCTCGTGCCAAACGCGTCGTTCACGTACAGATCACAGAGCGATGCGAGTTTGTCCGCAAACGCAGCGTCGCCCTTCTTTTCGCCCTTCGCGAAGCGGAGATTCTCGAGCACAATCACGCCGCCTGCAGGCATCGCCGCGATCGCCGCGCGCGCCACGTCATCGGTGCAATCGGTCGAAGGAAAGTGAACGCCGTGCGGCGCATCGGCCCCGAGCAATTCAGCGAGCCGTTTCGCGACCGGTGCGAGCGAGAACTCAGGCTCGTGGCCTTTGCCTTCCGGGCGACCGAGGTGGCTTGCGAGGACCGCACGTCCGCCGCGCGCAAGCACTGCGCGAATGGTGGGGAGACTCGCTCGGATACGGCGGTCGTCGGTGATGACTCCGCCGTCCATTGGGACGTTGAAATCCACACGAATGAAGACCCGCTTTCCGTCCACCGACACCGACTCGATGCGCTTCTTGTTCATGGGGGCGCACTATACGGACCGACAGCGACGCGAGGTCGCATGGGTGAAGGGGGTCATGGTTTGATGGGGGTCATGGCGTCATGGGGGTACGGGGTCATAGGGTCATGCGGCAGCAGCCGCGTACTTGGCCCACGGCGTACCCGGCCGGCGGACTTCGTCGGAGAACTCCTCCCACGGGCGGGAAGAAATCGCAATCGCGAGGCGTCTCGCCCGGTATGATCGCGCCCTCGACGAGCGTCGGCCTTTCCGGGTCGCGCTGGACGCTCGTCGAGCCGTCGGCACGACCGAATCACGCTGCCGCAACCATGCTGCATCAATTAGGAGCACTTCATGAGCCTTCCGTTTGACCTCCGACTTCTCGCCGTTCCCGCCATCGTCGCCTGTGCCTCGTGGACCGCGCCGGCTCTTGCGCAAGAAGAAGCGCTGAAGGTCGGTTCGGCCGCTCCAGCGATCACGGTCGACTGGGTGCAAGGAAACGTTGGCGACACCAGCGACAGCTCCAAGACCTACGTCGTTGAGTTCTGGGCGACGTGGTGCGGTCCGTGCATGCGCTCGATTCCCCACCTCAATGAGTTGCACACGAAGTACAAGTCGAAGGGCTTGGTCATCATGGGCATCTCCGATGAGCCGATGGGCACGGTGAAGCCGTTTGTTTCGAAGAAGGGTGGCGCGATGAGCTACCCAGTCGCGGTCGACAAAGACAACCAAATGAAGCGCAATTGGATGGAAGCCGCGAAGCAAAACGGCATCCCATGCGCGTTCGTGGTGAAGGATTCAAAGATCGCCTGGATCGGAAATCCGCTCGACCCGAACTTCGACAAGGTCGTCCTCGGCACGATGAGCGGTCGCTACAACCCCGCGCTCACGAAGAAGGCTGAGCCGATTCTCAAGGCAGCCAAGGATGCCGTGCGCGTCAAGAATTTCCAAGATGCGTACAAGCACTACGACTCGTTGATCGAGATCGACCAGAAGTTCTTCGGCGACGTGATGGTTCTCAAGTACAAGACCATGCTGATCGATGCGAAGGATCCAGAGGGTGCACAAAAGTGGGGCAACAAGATCATCGTGTGGTCGGGTGGGCTGAAGGACAATGCCACGCTCCAGGAGTTCACGGAAACCATTCTCAACGACAGTGCCATTGAGAATCGCGACTACAGCCTCGCACGTCAGTGCGCCGAGCAACTCGACTATCAAATCAACACTGCCTCGAGCAAGGCTCTTCTCGCCGAGGTCTACTCGCGCCAAGGCAACCTCGCCAAGGCAGCCGAAGTGCAGTACGAGGCTTGGATGAAGGCTGATCCGTCGGAAAAGACGGACTACAAGCGCATTCTCGACGG
This sequence comes from Planctomycetaceae bacterium, assembly GCA_027483065.1. Lineage (GTDB taxonomy): Bacteria > Planctomycetota > Phycisphaerae > Phycisphaerales > SM1A02 > QWPT01. Next base: position 2,269 of record JAIXVI010000009.1, on the reverse strand, counting down.
CTACAAGAAGGCGGCCGCGAAGGCTGGCGCTGTGAAGCCAGCGGAGAAAGCGACCGACGCTCCAGCTGCCGAGTAATGGCCCCCTCGCGCGGGACGCCCTCGCACCGAAAGCCCTCGCGCCGAGAGCTTTCGCGCGATACGCTCGCGGCATGGCGGCTCTCGACAATCATGCATCCACTCGAACGGCTCCCATTGCTGGGAGCCGTTCGCTTTCACGTTTCGCACCCGGAACCCTTCTCATCGCGCCGTCGATCCTCTCCGCGGATTTCGCGCGGCTTTCCGACGATTGCCGTGCCGCGCTCGCCGCAGGAGGCGACCTCCTCCATGTCGACATCATGGACGGTCACTTCGTCCCGAATCTCTCGATGGGGCCTGCTGTCTGCGACGCCGTCCATCGCGCGCTTCCCGATGTCGTGCTTGACGTCCATCTGATGGTCACCGAACCCGCGGCGTACATCGAGCCGTTCGCGCAGGCTGGCGCCGGAAACATCACGTTTCACGTCGAGGCGGTGAGTGATCCGCGGCCTCTCATCGATCAGATTCGCGCGCTCGGCATGACCGCCGGACTCGCGATCAACCCCGATACGCCCGCGAGTCGAATCATGCCGTTCCTCGGCCTGATCGACCTCGCGCTTGTGATGAGCGTACACCCTGGTTTTTCAGGTCAAAAATTCATCGATGCGGTGTTGCCAAAGACGCGTGCGATCCGCGACGCGGCTGGGCCAGATCTTTGGGTTGAGATGGATGGCGGCGTCGGACCGGACAGCGCACCGCGGTGTCGATCGCACGGCGCGAATCTCCTTGTTGCCGCGAGTGCGATTTTCGGGAAGACCGACTATTCCGCTGCGATCGCTGCGCTTCGCGCGTGAGTTTCCGTCGTCGAACAGCACGGCCAACTTTCGCGGGGATGAAGTATCGCGGGGATGAAGTTTCGCGCCCCGCGATAGACGCGCGTTGTTTCGCTACACTTCGCCCCGTGGCTGAAACGACTTGGACGCAGACCGATCTCGCGCAAACCCCCAAAAAGGGCGTTCCCGAAGGCCTTTGGATGAAGTGTCCCTCTTGCGAGGAGACGCTCTTCAAGAAGGCTGTCGAGTCGAACCTGTGGGTTTGTCCTAAGTGCCAACATCACATGCGCGTCTCCGCGCGTCAACGCGTCGAGCAGTTGCTTGATCCGGGAACGTTCGAAGAGATCGACGCGCATCTCGTTGCGATTGATCCGCTGAACTTCGTCGACTCGAAGCCGTATCCCGCGCGCATCGCTGACACCCGCAAAAAGACGGGCGAACGTGACGCGCTGCTTTCGGGATTCGGTTTCGTCAAAGGTCGACGCGTTGTGGTCGCCGTGATGGATTTCACCTTCCTCGGTGGTTCGATGGGGTCGGTCGTTGGTGAGAAGATCACGCGCGCGATCGAAGCAGGCATCGACCACAACGTCCCCGTTGTGACCGTCGCGTGTTCGGGCGGCGCCCGCATGCATGAGTCGGGCTTCTCGCTCATGCAGATGGCGAAGACGAGCGCTGCGCTCGCGCGGCTCGACGAAGCAAAGGGTCTCTACATTTCGGTGCTTGCAGATCCGACCACTGGCGGCGTCACCGCGAGTTTCGCGATGCTCGGCGACGTGATTTTCGCAGAGCCGAAGGCATTGATCGGTTTCGCGGGTCCACGCGTGATCAAGCAAACGATCCGCCAAGAACTTCCGGAAGGCTTCCAGAGCTCCGAGTTCTTGCTCGAGTCGGGCTTCCTTGATCGGATTGTCCATCGCAAGGACTTGCGCTCTGAGATCGCTCGTGTGATCGACTATGCGGGGCGCTGACGCGGCGCGTGGTGCTGACGCGGCGCGTGGTGCTGACGCGGCGCGGGGTGCTTCAATGCTCGAGGCCCAGCCCGGCTCGACCGCACGGCGTCGGGTTTCGCGCAGCGCACAACTGCTCGCGGTACTCGCGGCGTTCGCATTCGCGCTCTCGTTTCCGCTTTCGGCTTCGTTCGTCCATGGTTGGCCATTCGCCTTCGTTTGGCCAGCACTCTTTGCAGCGGCCGTGGCACGGACGAACGGGCTACGAGAACTCATCGTCGTTGTCGCGCCACCCTTTTTCTGCGCGTTCCTCGCCCACGAGTGGTGGATGCATACCGTCACCCAGTTGGGGATGCCGGTTCTTGTGCTCTATCTCACGGCATGGACTGTCGTCCTTGCGTGGGTCGTGCGCTGCATGGGCTGCGGCGGCCACGATCAGTCTGGCTCAGGCGCAGACGCAGAGAATCCCCGGCG
>JAIXVI010000056.1 GCA_027483065.1 Planctomycetaceae bacterium | reverse complement strand
GCCACGCGCGCGACGACCGCGGTCGGCGCCGCGGGCGCGCACCTCGCGCCGAACGACAACGACGACGTGCTCTTCGACTGCGAAGTCGGCATCACCGATGTCGACGCGGCGATTGCCGAGTCGGGCTCGATCGTCGTTTCGACGAACGGCCGCATTCGCAATGCATGGATCACGCCGCCCGTTCACATCGCCATCGTGCGTGCATCGCAGATCATTCCCGACTTGGTTGATCTTTTCGAGTCACACCCCGATGCATCACAAACCGACGCGCTCGACGCGGCATCGACGACGATCATCACAGGCCCATCGAAGACCGCCGACATCGAGGGCGTCCTTGTGACAGGCGTGCACGGCCCAGCGGTGGTTGAGATCGTGCTCGTTGGTTAGCGCACCGACCGCGAGTTCGGCGCCCAGCATTCGGCCGAAACGGTGCTCGGCGTTCGGTCGCAACGTACGCGCCTCAACGCACTCCGCCGCTTGTAGTCATTCGAAATAGAGGTGCCGATGCAACGCGCAGCGCGGGTTAAAGCCCGCGCCGCACATCGGGCAGCGGTCTCCGCAGCCGAGATACGCCGCGATCGACATCGTCCGCTTGCAGGCGCCGCAGAGAATCGCCTCCTCGCCGAACTCCGAGGCGCGGAAGCGCTCCGGAATGTGCGACTCGCACTCGGCGTGGCACGAGTGGCAGGCATAGAACTTCCCGCAGCAGCGGAACTTGATCCCGATGATGTCGAGCGGCGAATGCCAGTGCACGCAGCGCGTGTGGCCGTCGATCAGATTGCCGTGGCAGGAGACCTCGCCCATCGGATCCGCCGTCGAATCACGCCGTACCGTTCTCAAACCACCAGCGTCTCGGGTTCTTCGATGAATTCCTTCAAGCTCGCGAGGTACTGCGCGGCCATCGCGCCGTCGATCACGCGGTGATCGAGCGACAACGTCGCCTGCATCTGTGTACCAACGACGAGTTGCCCGTCGCGCACGACTGGCTGCTGCACGGCAGCGCCGCACGCGAGGATCGCCGAGTTCGGCGGATTGATGATCGCCGTGAAGTGCTCGACGCCGAACATACCGAGGTTCGAAATCGTGAACGTCGCGTCGGACATGTCCTGCACCGAAAGGCCCTTCGTGCGCGCCTTCTCGGCGAGGGTCTTCGTGTCGGCCGAGATCTGGCGCAAGCTCTTGTGATCCGCATCACGAATGACCCCTACGACAAGTCCGCCGCCCTTCTCTTCGGGCAGCGAAATCGCGACACCGATGTTCACCGTCTCGTGGATGCGGATGTGATCACCCGCGAAACTCGCGTTGAAGTACGGATGCTCGGCCATCGCGAGCGCGCACGCGCGCACGAGGAAGTCGTTCACGCTGAGCTTCACGCCCGACGACTTCAACTTCTCGTTGTAGCTCTGGCGGAGATCGATGAGTCGATCCATGTCGAACTTCATCGTGACTTGGTAGTGCGGAATCGTCGTCTTCGACTCGACGAGGCGACGCGCGATCGTTTGGCGCATGCCCGTGAGCGCGACATCGCGGCCAGGAAGCGAGAGCGCGAGCGGCGCGCTCGGCGTCTGCACGCCACCCGTCGAGACAGCCAATGCCTGCGACGGCGAGATGGTCGCCGCGGCCGCGGACGCCGTCTTCATGCTCGCCTTGTTCTCAATCGCGAGTTCGACATCGCGCTTGATGACGCGACCGCCAGGACCGGTGCCCTTCACGGTGCGAATGTCGACGCCCTGCTCTTCCGCCATACGACGTGCGACAGGGCTCACGCGCATGCGTGGGCCGTCATCTTCAAGTGACGGGAATCCTTCCATGCCGTGGCGCGTTTCCGTTTGCACGACCGGCGTTGCAGCGGCCGCGACGGGAGCCGCCACTGGTGCCGCGACGGGAGCGGGTGCTGCGGGCGCTGGCTTCGCCGCCGGCGCAGGAGCAGCAGCACTCGCACCGCCACCAGACTTGCCACCGCCAGCCTTCACCGACGCGACATCTTCACCTTCGAGTGCGATCAGCGCGATCGTCGTGCCGACCTTCACTTGCTTCCCCGGCTCGACCAAAATCGCCGCCAACTTGCCGTCGTCGAAGCACTGCATCTCCATCGTCGCCTTGTCGGTCTCGATGTCGGCGAGCACAGATCCGGAGCGCACAGCGTCGCCCTCTTTGACGTTCCACTTGATGACGGTGCCCGCTTCCATCGTGTCAGAGAGACGAGGCATGGTCAGTTCGATCGGCATAGGTATCTCGCTGTGCTTTCTGTCGGATCTGGAAACACTTCACACACTGCCTTCACGCCGCGACGACTACACGTCGCAGCCCTGAGACTTCTGCTGCCTCACGCGCGATAGGTCGCCGCGCGCACCGCTTCGCAAATCTTGCGAACGTTCGGCAAGTACTCCTGCTCGAGCTTCGACGAGTACGGCGTCGGCACGTCGTCCGAGTGGACGCGGTAGACGAAGTTGTCGAGGTCATCAAAGCAGTGCTTGTGGATGAGCGCCGCGAGTTCGCCACCGGGCGACGAGAAGCTCCACGACTGATCAACCACCACTGCGCAGTTCGTCTTACGGACACTTTGAATGACCGTCGGCATGTCGAGCGGACGAATCGTGCGAAGATCGATCACCTCGCACGAGATGCCTTCCTTCGCGAGAATTTCCGCCGCTTCGAGGCAGAAGTTCACCGGGCGACCCCACGAGCAAAGCGTGCAATCGGTGCCCCGGCGGCGGACAGCGGCATGACCGAACGGGATGAGGTACTCACCCTCGGGCACGTGGCCCTTGCTGCCAAGCATGCGCTCGCTCTCGAGGAAGAACACCGGATCGTCGTCGCGAATCGCGGTCTTCATCAGGCCCTTCGCATCGGCGGGGCACGACGGAATCACGATCTTGACGCCGGGGACGTTCGAGTAGAGCCCTTCGACGCACCAAGAGTGCGTCGAGCCGAGCTGTCCACCTGCGCCGTCGTTGCCGCGGAAGACGATCGGGCAACCCCACTGGCCGCCCGACATGTAGAGCATCTTCGGTGCGTTGTTCAAAATCGGGTCGGCCGCGACGAGCGAGAACGACCACGACATGAATTCGCAAATCGGACGAAGGCCGATCATGGCCGCGCCAATCGCCATGCCTGCAAAGCCAGATTCGGAAATCGGCGTGTCGATGATGCGACGCTCGCCGAACTCCGCAAGCATGCCCTTCGACACCTTGTAGGCGCCGTCGTATTGGGCGACTTCTTCGCCGAGCAAGAACACGCGCTTGTCGCGGCGCATTTCTTCGCTCATCGCTTCGCGAATCGCGTCGCGGAACTCGATCTCGCGGGTTGGACCGCCGAGAGTTTCCGGCTCGCGGAAGACGGGATTGCTCATGACTCCACTCGTGACTCCACTTGTGAGGACTGCGGTCATACGAGACCTTCCTTTCCATTCGTCGCGCGGAAGCTGCAGACGTTGGTCGCGCCTCCGGTGAAATCAGGTTGCGACGAGCCTGGGAATCGGCCCCACGGCTCGACGAAGACATCGGTGTAGAGATCAGACATCGGCGGCTCAGGCGACTCGTTCGAGAACTGAATCGCGTCGCGCACTTCTTCGCGGCACGAAGCCATGATCGACTTGATCGTTTCGTCGGTGATCACGCCATGCGCGAGCAGCGATTGCTCGTACTTGCCGATCGGATCGTTCGACTCGTGGCGCTCTTCTTCTTCGCGCGTGCGGTACTTGCGCGGGTCCGACATCGAGTGACCCTTGTAGCGGTAGCACTTCATGTCAACGAACGCCGGACGCGAGTTCGTGCGGCACCACTCGGCGAGTTCGTGCATGTCGTGGTAGACGGCGAGCACATCCATGCCGTCCATCGTCGCTTCCTTCAAGCCGTGCGCGCGACCCTTGATGCAAAGGTCGTGGCTCATGGTCGTACCGCGATGAATCGCTGTACCCATCGAGTAACCGTTGTTCTCGACGATGAAAATCACTGGAAGATCGAAGAGACCCGCGAGGTTCATCGCTTCGTAGAACGCACCTTGATTCACCGCGCCGTCGCCGAGGAACGCGAGCGTCACGCGGCGGTTCTTGCCACCGTTGATGACTTCGTCTTCGTACTTCGTACCGAACGCAAGACCCGCACCCAGCGGAGTCTGCGCACCGACGATGCCGTGACCGCCGTAGAGGTTGTTCGGACGATCGAACATGTGCATCGATCCGCCCTTGCCCTTCGCGCAACCGCCGACCTTGCCGTACATCTCGGCCATGCACGCGCGCGAGGTCATGCCGCGCGCGAGCGCGTGGCCGTGATCGCGATACGCCGTGACGATCGGGTCTTCGTGCTTCATCGCGGCGGTGCAACCGACAGCGACAGCCTCTTGACCGATGTACACGTGGCAGAAGCCACCGATCTTCTTCTCTTGGTAGCTCTGCATGCAGCGCACTTCAAACTCACGAATGAGGTGCATCTGACGAAGCCACGAGACAAGCGTCTCGGCTGGAAGGCTTGGCAACTTCCTCGGTTGACCCGAGTGCGGCTGGCCTGTGACCGGCGTGGAGGAGGAGGTCGAGATCGACATGGTGAGAGAGCCCACTTGGGAAATCGCTCGGAGTCCGCCGGCGTCGGCCGTGCGGGCGCGCGACGGGACACCCGCGCGCGAGAAACACAACCACCGCGAGCGGTGGCGAGTCGTGCATGTATAACCGATTTGGCGGTGTTTCGGCAAGGGTTCGAAGGCGCCGACGCCTCGCGCCGCTGCCGCACAAAGAACGACGGCGCCGTGATTTACGGCGCCGTCGCGAGGTTCACATTTGGACTGATTTTGGACGCGCTCTGGATGAACGTCCGCAGCTTCTTTAGCCGCCCTTGGTTGCATCCGCACTGGGCTTGTCGGTGGCAGCTGCTTGCGCTGCTGCTTCGAACTGCTTGAGCGTCTTCGCCTCGAGGATGAGGAGCGCCAATTCGAGTTGCGGATCGATGCCCTTCGTGAGGAGATCCTGGACATCCGGACGCGGCTTCTGATCTTCGACAGCCTTCCACTCTTCGATGACATCCGCGTCTTGGCGGAGCACGAGCGACTTCTCGATTTGCTCCGGCGTCATCTTCACGACGAGATCAGGATTGACGCCCCAGTCGGTTGCGCCTGGCTTCTTATGAACGAGTCGCTGTTCGACTTCGCCCGGTCCCGGTGCAAGGTAGTAGTACTGCGTGGTGAGCTTGAGGCTTGCGTACTCGCCTTCACTAGTGCCGCTCACGTCGTGCACGGTTTGGACCGAGCCCTTACCGAAGCTGCGATCGCCGAGCACGACCGCGCGATCGTGCGCCTTGAGGCAGCCCGAGACGATTTCGCTCGCGCTCGCGGAACCTTGGTTGACCAACACGACGAGCGGAAGATCCTTCAGCACCGCGCGGCCTGGCTCGGCGCCCTTCTGGTAGCGCACGCGGCCGTTGCGGTCCTTGCAACTGACGATCATGCCGCGCTCGACGAATGCGTTCGAGAATTGCTCAGCACTCGTCAGAAGACCGCCTGGATTGTGGCGAAGATCGAGGATGAGGCCGTTGAGCGGACGCTCGGCGCGCATCTCGCGAATCGCTTTGAGGAAGTCGTCGAAACTGTCGGCGTTGAAGCCCGTCAACCGGACGTAACCGATGCCCGAATCGGGCGAGACGAACCAATCCCATACGGGCTGGCCCTTCTCATCGAGCGCCTTCTTCCACCAACCGTTCACCGAGCGGATCTTGATCTGCTCGCGCACGAGTTTGAGATCGATCGGCTCTTCCGCGCCGTCACGCTTCACCGAGAGCGTGACCGTTTGACCGGCAGGACCCGTGATCGAATCGACCGCCTTGTTGAGCGTCCAACCGACCGTGGCCTTGCCGTCGACCGCAACGATGCGATCGTCGCTCTTCACGCCAGAGCGTGCGGCGGGGCTTCCTTCGAGCGGATTGACAACTTGAATGTCGCGTCGATCGTCGTGGCGAATCAGAATGCCGACGCCGACGAAGTTGCCGCGAATCGTTTGTTCGAAACGACGAAGTTGGTCGGGCCAAATGATCTGCGTGTATTCGTCTTCGAAGCGCTTCGAGAGTTCTTCGAGCGCGCCGTCACCGAATTCGCGAATGATGACTTCATCCGGCAACGCGGGGCCCGCAGCGTTTGCAGCGAGCAAATCACGCATGACTTCGCGGTACTGCGGTTCGGCGATCGCCGTGCGATCGAGCGCTGCGAGCGACTCCTTCGCGCGGTTCGCAGCGTTCACGAGGACTGCTGCCTTCTCCGGATCGGCGAGTCCTGCGAAGTTCTCACGCAACGTCGGCGTGGTCGCGAGGACGCGCACGGCATCGATCCCGCCCGAGATCAGCGGTTCCCAACCGCCAGCCGAAATGTGCGCTTCCGCGGCTTGCTCAAGCGCTGCGGTCAACATGCCGCGTGAAATGCCGTCGAGTGCTTCTTTCCAATCTTCGGCGAAGGCTTCGTTGAATTCGGGCAGCGGCTTCGTTGGATCGAAGCGCTTCGAATAGTCGGCGCGGAGACGCCAGAGTTCGCGCGGGGCGTACTGCGCGAGGAGCATGATGCGCTTGTTGACTTCGTCGAGTTGCGCGTCGTAACGACGGAACGCCGCTGCGTCGCCCGACTCTTCAAAGAGCGTGCGCATGCGGAAGAGAATCTCTTGCGCGACAAGCCAATCGCCATCCTTCTGTGCAGTCGCTTCGGCGGTCTCGGCCTTCGCGAAGAGTTCGCGCATTTCAGGAAGATCGAGCGCAGCGGCCCAGTTGTCGGAGAGCGTTTGCAACTTGACCGCGGCGGTGAGCGCCTTGGTCGTTTCGCCCTTCGCCGACGCTTCCTTCATTTCTTCGAGCGCCTTCGCACGATCGGCGTCACGTACTTTCGTGCCTTCGTCGACGTGTGCGTTGCGGACCGCGATGAAATCACGCAGGCGCTTCGCTTCGAGCGCTGCGACCGATGGCGGCACATTCGCGAGGGCCTTCTCCACGGTGTCGAGATCGCCAGATTTTGCGGCGTTCCACACCATGTCCGACCAACGAGCGATGTCGATCGGGTCGATCGAATCGACTGGGCGCGCTGCAACCTGCGGCACGGCTGCTTCCGACGCGGTCGCGGGCGGAACAGCAAATGCGGACGCGACACCGGCGGCGGCGAAGCCACTCATCAACGCAGCGCCCAAAACGAGCGCTGCAGGTCGGCGGATGCTTCGGAAGAACGTGTTTCGATTCAACTGCATGGGGGCTCCATCGGTGTTCGCAGCCGTTTGAGGTGCGCGGTTTTCGTCGCGGGATTCCTCGTTGACCACTTCAATTTCGGCCGTCACAGCGGCCCTTCGAACTCTCGCACTTCGGTCGTTCGCCCTCGAAAGTTCAAAGTGTCTCACAAACTTGGCGAAGTTGGGGCGATGGTGTACCGTTTCTATCGGTCGTCGGTGCAGATTCCGATACGAGAGTGCTGAGTGAGGCGGCCGCGTGCGGGCGCAACGAACGGCAAGACCAACGGTGCACGGCACGTGCCATGCAGTGCCAGGCACTGGGCGGCACGTGCCGTGCACCCTCGATCCCAACCTCGAGCCCAACGTCGAGCCCAACCTCGAACCTACCGCCCGCAATCGCCTGAAATCCCACGCCACATGGCTTCAGACCAACCCACAAATCCGAGCAATTTCGGCGATGGCGGCGCAAGCGGCCCATCGGACGGACGCGCGCGGGAGCCCGAAGCCGACTCCCGCGCACCGCATCGCCCCGTGCGGCCCGCGAGCCTCGTGCGACCAGCGAGCCTCGGGCCGATCGCAAGCGGTGGTCCCGCTGAACCCGACGTCTCGCCGGCGACCGAGGACAAGCCCGCGCCCGCCCCGGACGATGATCCGCTCGTCGGCTTCGATTTGCTCCCCGACGAGCCCAGCGGCATCGACCCTCCGCCCCCGCCGCGCCCGCTCCAAACTTCACAGAACCCCTTGCCGACCGCGGCTCCTCCGACGCAGCAACCATCCACCCCAGCCGACGACGCTCCAAACCCCTGCGCCGTTTGCGGATACGACCTACGCGGCTCGCGTGGTCGACCTGCGTGCCCCGAGTGCGGAACCCCCGTCCCGCTCCGTCGCAGCATTCCCATGGCGAAAGACGAACAGTTCCAATTGCGCGCCGACGTGGTGCGCATTTGGAATTCGCTCGCGTTTCTGTCACTCGTGCCGATCGCGCTGCTTTCGCCCGTTCCGTGTCTGCCGTGCTTCGGGATCGTCGCGGCCGTGGCGCTTGCGACTGCTCCTGGCTTTCGACTCGCGGCGATTCGCAACCTCGACATCCTTCCAGACACGTTGCGCGACGGCGTGCGTCGAGAGCGTGCACGCTTTCACCAAACACAGCTCGTCGAAGGTGGCGTCGCGCTTCTCATTTGCATCTACGCGGCACTTGGGACTTTCGGATTGCTGCCGGCGAAACTCGCCATCCTCTATCGCGCGCTCATCCTCGCGTGGTGGTGTATCGCGTGTGCTGGTCTCGTCGCGCAAACGCGGTACGCCGAAGCGCTTCGCGTTCGCGCGGGCGCGGAAGATCCGGAGTCCGCCGCACAGGCTTCGAAAGCGCGCCGCACGATTCGGGTGGCTTTCGTGCTCGCGGTGATCGCAGCGTTTGGCTACTTCTGTGCGAGCATCGCGCCTGTCGCGATCGGCAACGTACTTTCGGTTGGCGCACTCGTTCTTCTCGTGGTTGCGAGCGTGGTGTTCATTCTCGCAGCACTTGAGATACGTGGCCACGCAGAGGCAACCGGCGAGGCGCTCTATTCGAGCCCCGCGCTTGCGAAGGCTGTTGTCAAGAAGACCGTTGAGGTTTCGCCTTCAGAGGCTGCGCTTCAATCACCGCCCGATCGGATTCCTCCGACGACGCGGAAGGCAAACGACTCAGACGACGACGCGCCGATTCCGCTTGCGTGAATCGCTGCGCCTTTCAACGGTGCCAGACAGGGAACGGCACGTGCCATGCAGTGCCAGGCACTGGGTGGCACGTGCCGTGCACCGTTTCGGTTGGCACTGTTCGGGTTGATTGCGCGTGCGTCAGCTCTTCGCCGCGCCAAACGCATGTTCGGCGAGATCAATCGCGCGGCCAAGCGCAGAAGCCTTGTTGATTGTCTCTTGCCATTCTGCGGCGGGATCACTGTCGAGTACGACACCCGCGCCCGCTTGCAGATGCACCGTCCACGGCGCACGGGCACCATCCGGAACCGGAATCACCATCGTGCGCAGCGCGAGTGCGATGTCCAAGTTGCCCGAGTACCCGATCGCGCCAATTCCGCCGGAATATGGCCCACGCCGCGTCGGCTCGAGTTCGTCGATGATTTCAATCGCGCGAACTTTCGGCGCACCGGAAACGGTTCCTACCGGCAGCGTCGCACGCAGCGCGTCAAACGCGTCGCAATCGGGGCGCAACCGCCCCGTCACCGTCGACGAGATATGCATGACGTGGCTGTACCGCTCGACCTCCATGCAGCGCTCGATCGCGATCGAACCCGTCTCACAGACGCGACCAATGTCGTTGCGACCGAGATCGACGAGCATGACGTGTTCGGCGCGCTCTTTGTCGTCCGCGAGCAATTCCGCCTCAAGCCGCGCATCGTCTTCCGCCGTCCGCCCTCGCGGACGCGTGCCCGCGAGTGGCCGATTCGTCACGACGCCGTCATGTACGCGGCAGAGAATCTCCGGGCTCGACGCAACAAGAATCGCGCCTTCGCCCTGCAAGTAGATTTGGTACGGGCTCGGATTGACCACGCGCAGCGCGCGATAGAGGTCAAACGGATCGACGGTCGTCTTACGCTCAAGTCGCTGCGAGAGCACCACCTGAAACGCGTCACCCGCGCGGATGTACTCCTGCGCTCGACGCACGAGCCCTTCGAAATCAGCGCGCGCAATGTTCGACGGAGGAACTTCCGGCCGACGTGCGAGATCAATATCAATCGCACCGTGGGCAAGACGCGGTCCGTCGGCGGCGAGTTGTGCCTCAAGCGCATCGAGTCGATCGACAAGCGATGCAAATGCGCGCTCGCGCGTTGGAAACTCATCGATCCGCGCCGAAACAATGGCGTGCAGCGTCTTCGCCACATGATCGAAGACAACGATGTCTTGATAGAGACCAAAGTGGAGATCAGGAATCGCGCGGTCATCTTTCGGTGCGCGCTCGAACGAGAGTTTCTCGGGCTCGAGGTACCGCACGCTGTCGAAACTCGCGAAGCCGACGAAACCGCCCGTGAATGCCGCCGGCAACTTCAACGACGCCAACGCTTCGCGCGAGGCAGGCCGATACGGCGCGGCGAGTTCGCGCAGAAGCGCGAGCGGGTCGCGCCCACCCTCCGCTTCACCAATCGAGCGCCGCGTGCGACGGCGATGGTCGACGATCGTCGTCGCGAATCCCTTCGACGAGAGTTCAAGTACTGGCCGTGCGCCGAGAATTGAGTGTCGCCCGACGTTCGCGCCGTTCTCGACCGATTCGAAGAGAAAACTCGGTGCGGTCCGCTCATCAGGCAGCACGAGCCGGCGATACGCGAGCACCGGCGTCAACTGATCACTCATCAACCTCCGCGAGAGGATGACGAGCGGACCTTCTGCCGACTGTCGATCAAAGGATTCCTTCAGTTCTTGCACGCGCGGAAGCGTAACCGATCGCGCTCGCGCGGCTACCATCGCCGCCCATGCCGACGGCGACGAATTCACAGCACGATCACGCATCGCGCGCTACCGCAGTTGCGCCAGCCGCGCGTCTCAGCGCCATCAAGAAAACCTACTTCAAGCCTGACGGCTCGGTGCTTGTCGAAGCGTTGAAGAGCCTCGACCTCGTGATTCCGCGCGGTGAGTACATCGCGATCATGGGCGCATCGGGCTCGGGGAAATCGACGCTGATGAATATCCTCGGCTGCCTCGATCGACCAACGTCGGGGCGTTACGAACTCGACGGTGCGGCGGTGGAGAGTCTCGGCGACGACGAACTCTCTCGCGTGCGCGGACAGAAGATCGGCTTCGTCTTTCAGGCGTTCAATCTGATCTCTGAACTCACGATCGCGGAGAACGTCGAGGTGCCACTTCTCTACCAAGGCATCCCCGCGTCCGAGCGCCGCGAGCGCGCCGTCGAAGCGCTGAGCTTGGTCGGGCTCGAAAATCGACTGCATCACCGTCCGCGCGAACTCTCGGGTGGCCAGCAGCAGCGCTCTGCCATCGCACGCGCGCTCGTCGGAAAGCCCGCGATTCTCATGGCCGACGAGCCCACAGGAAACCTCGACTCATCGACGGGCAGCGCGATCCTCGAGACCTTCGAAGAACTGCATGCGAAGGGCCTCACGCTCATCATGGTTACGCACGACGATCGCATCGCCGATCGCTGCCAGCGCGTCGTGCGATTGAAAGACGGCGAACTCGAACTTGATCGCGACGGCGGCGGGCGCAAAAGGCGCACGGAGCCCACGGAGCCCACGGAACGCGCGGAGCACGGTTCGTGAAGAGCACGCAGCCCGGCGGGACGTGGCTGCGTGTTGAAGACCGCGCGCGCGTGGTCGGCATCGATCCAGGAACGCGCATCGCTGGCTACGCGGTTGTCGACTTCAATGCGCGCGGTGATGCGGCGATTGTCGATGCCGGAGTCTTTCGCCTCGATGCAACGGCGCCGCTTGCGACGCGCATTCACCAGTTGTTCGAAGACATCACCGCGCTCCTCGCCGAGCACAGCCCGTCGCACATGGCGCTCGAAGCGGTGTTCTCACACACCGATCATGCGCGCACTGCGATTCAGATGGCGCACGGTCGCGGGGTTGTATTGCTCGCGGCAGAGATGCGTGGCCTTCCCGTGGCTGAATTGCCGCCGGCCGAAGTGAAGCGCGCGCTGACCGGCAACGGCAATGCGACGAAGGCGCAAATGCAGCGGGCTGTGATGACGCAGTGTGGACTTGCCACGATGCCAGAACCACCCGATGTTGCCGACGCGATCGGAATCGCGCTCTGTGGCGGACGCCGATTGAGAGGGCTTGCATGAGGGGGCTTGCATGAGTGGTCTTGATTTTGGATGCGCGCAAGCGGCGGCGATGACATCGAGCGGCAGCGTGTGCGCGCACATCGGATCACGGAATGTGTCGCGCAACGCGCGATGGATCTGTTCCGTGCTCGCGGGAAGCACTGTGCTTTTCGCCGGTTGTGCAACATCGTCGGATGCGCGAAGCACGGCGACCGAGCCCGCGCCTGCCGCAAACACTCCCGCGCTCGTGCCACCGCGCTCGGCTGAAGGCACCGCGGAAGCAACTTCTGCGGAAGCAACTGCTGCGAAAGCAACTGCTGCGGAAGCAGCTCCCGCAGAAGTCATTCCCCCGCAATCGACTTCGATCGACCAGACGCCTGCGGGAGCATCCACCGGCGCGCCGAACACACCCGCCGAGGCGCCAGCCGCACCGACCGAGTGGCTTCAGTTCACACCACAGATCCGTGTCGATCGCGCGCGCGGCGTCATCGTGTGCGACATCGTGTCTGTCCTCGACGTCGGGTTCCTCGAGCAATACGTTTGTGCCGTCGGCACGCGCGAACACGAGTCGCTCTTCGTCTTCGAAGGGAAAGCGAGTGAATTGCACGCCGCGATGCTGCTCGCCGGTTGGACGCCTGGCAAGCCAGGCAGTTGGCGTGAAGTGCCGCCGCAACCAACCGATGCGGCCGAGAAAGCGCGCCCGACCGAAGAGGCGCAGCGGCTCTCCGATCCCACTGCGCAAAACCAACGCTTCGTAGCCGTTCCGCCGAGCGGCGAGGCACTCGAACTCACCGTCGAAATGCCCGACGGCTCTACGCATCCCCTCACGTACTTCGTGCGCGCGTCGCCGTTGGGGCGCCCGGCCACAGAAGAAATGAGCGGCGAACCTGCAAAGACGCCCACGCCGCCCAATCGCTTCATCTTCGCTGGCTCGCGATTCCGCACCGATCCGCGCACGGGCGTTGAGCGATACATCGCCGACGGATCAGGCTCCATCGTCGGGCTGGTGACCTTCGGCGACGAAACGATCGCGGCAGTTGATGTGATTCCCGATCAGGTTTCGGCCGCGGAGCCAGTGTGGGAAGTCTTCACCGAGCGCATGCCGAAGCCGGGGACGCGATGGACGCTTCGCATCGAGCGGGTGCGACCGCGCCGGCGGCGAATCGAGAAGTCACTCGGCGCTGGGAGCAGTGTGGGAAACGGCTCGGCAAGCCATGCGGGCAGCACCGAAAGAAAAAAGGCCCGGCCGAGACAGTGCCTCAGGCCGAGCCCTTCCGGGGGCGAATGGATGGGTAGGTGTTTACCTACCCCTTACAAGGTAAAGTCAGAATCGACCGACTCAAAGTGCCTCCTTGCGAATTCTTGGCGGAAAGTCGACATCACGACAGACTTTGAGGCGCGGACCGTGCGAACGCTCCGCCTCCACAGGCTTGAGGTCAGTCCACAAGCCCTGCTTCAGAAAAAACTTATGCCAAACGAAGTTGGTTGCGGCCCGACCGGCCTTCGAGCGGGCGACGGCCACTACGGCCACGACGACCACGTCGCTCACGACTCCCACGACCCTCACGTCGCACCAATCACGCACAAGATCGGCCTTGCCGTTTCTTCGAAAGAGGCCCGGCCGTGTATCTCTTGACCCGAGTCGTTCGTCTACCCCTCACGGCCGCCCCCTACCAGATTGGTACGAACGGCCTCGTCGGTTCCTCGGCTGCTGGGTTTGCAGGCATCGGGGAGTTTCATGTGGCCTGCCGCGGTGACATCCCTGAGTCTGGCTACCTCGTCGACATCTCGGTGATCGACCGGGCGATTCGTGCGATTCTCCCCGGGCACATCGCGGTGGCGCTTCGCGAAGAGGCGCGCACCGGACGAACGTTCGACCCCGTTGCCAGCCTCCGCGCGGCGGCGGATGAACTCGCGGAACGCCTGCCTGCCGCGCTCGCGAGCCTTGCGTTTCGACCGAGTCCGTTCCTCGAGGTTCGGCTTGAGTTTGGCGAAGGGCAGCCCAACTCAGGGCAGACCAAATCAGTGCACTCCACGCCCGGCGCCTCCCCGCTCCCTTCCGCCGAGAAGCCAACCATGACTTCCCCCGCATCCGCAAACGCCGCAGACTCCGCCTCACCGACTTCTACCACCTCTTCTTCGACCATCGTCGGCGGGCAGGAGGCCCGGCTAGCGACGCCTCGTGTGATTCTCCGCGAGACTTTCGAGTTCGCGGCGTCGCACCGATTGCATCTCTCGCACCGGAGCGACGGCGAAAATCGGGCGCTCTTCGGGAAGTGCAACAACCCCAACGGGCACGGACACAACTACCGGATTGCCGTTTCCGTCGAAGTCCCGGCGGAGAAATCCGCCGATGCCCGACCTGGATTTGCCGAGTTGGAGCGAATTGTTGAAAGCGAGATCATGGCTCGGTTCGATCACAAGCATCTGAATCTCGACTGTCCTGAGTTCGCCATGACAAATCCATCCGTCGAGAACATCGCGCGCATCTCCTTCGAAGTGCTCGCCGAGCCGTTCGCGGCCGCGGGCGGCAGATTGCGCGATGTCGAGGTTTGGGAGACCGAGAAAACAAGTTGCCGATACCCGGCGTAGCGGCAGCCCGATCGATCGCGGGAACACGTGATGCCTCACCCGCCTCGTTTCGCTCGCTTCGTTTCGCTCGCATCGTTTCGCCCGCCTCGTTTCGCTCGCCTCGTTTCGCTCGCCTCGTTTCGCTCGCTTCGTTTCGATCCGCCTGCGCCCGTTGCACCACCACTCTGACTGAGACACTGGATATGAACTCACTTCGCTCCACGCCGCTGATCGTTCTCACTCTCACGCTCGCTGGTGGCGCATTCGCGCAGACGATTCGTCCGGTCGCTCCACCGGCCTCACTCACTCCGAATGCGGCGCCGAAGCAAGCAGCACCGTCGACCCCGCTCCCGCCGCCGCTCTCGGTGGCCGAGCAGCGCTTTCGCGACCTCTCGATCCGCGTCCGTGCGCAGAGCGCTATCGACGAAGCACTCCGCGCAGAGCTTCGGTCGCTCTGCGAAGTGCTCGAGACCGACCTCGCTGCGCCCACGACGGCACGCGACGTCGCGCTGCGGCTTCTTGCGGCACGCGCCCAGTGCGCGATCTGGCTCGAAGACAACGCTGCGATTGATTCGGCCTTCAGCCGATTGAGCACTATGAATCCGTCGTCGGAGGCGACCACGATCGCGTGGGCGCGTGAACTCAATGCGATGGCGCAGTTCGAACGCGCGTCGCAGCTGATTCAATCGCGCGATTTCAACACACGCATGATCGACGCCAGAATCGTTTGGGGTGAGTCGCTCACCGGACTCAATCGTTTCGACGAGGCGCAAGGAGCGCTCAACACCGCGCCGGGCGGGAGATCGCCGGCGCAGCAGAAGGCGATCAGCGACGGAACCTATCGAACGCAGACACTTCGTGGAATGTTCGAGAAAGAACTTGTCGCGATGGATCGCGATCAAACGCGCGGCGACCTTCCGTTGGTGCAACTCATGACGTCGCAGGGCCCGATTGAGCTCGAACTCTTCGAAGAACAAGCACCAAACTCCGTCGGCAACTTCATCGAGCACGTCGAAGCTGGGCGTTACGACGGAACTACCTTCCACCGCATCTTGCGTGGCCTTGGCGTACAAGGCGGCGACCCCGCGACTGCGGAAGGCGCCGCGGGTGGCAAGTCCACCGGCGGTTGGACGATTCCGGATGAGTGCGACCGTGAAGATCGTCGCGCGCCACTCGCGGGTCGGCTCATCATGGCGAAGCAAGCTCCCGCGACGGGAGCGCGCGAGGTCCCAGTGCCGCACTCGGCGGGATCGCAGTTTGTGATCCTCGTTGCGCCGCTCGAGGAACTCGATGGGAAGTACACCGTCTTCGGCCGAGTGACCGACGGCTTTGATGTTGTCCGCTCGTTGACCGCGGAGGACACCATCGCGTCGGCGCGCGTCCTGCGAAAGCGCGAGCGCGAGTACAAGGGAGTCCGCTTCTCCGAAGCAACTTCCGGCAACTTTGTGATGCCGCGCACGGTTGCGGAAGGTGGAAATCGTGCCGCGACGCCCGCGACCGAAGTCAAGTTGAACGCACCGGGCGCCGTCAATCTCGGCTCAACGCCGGATGCAAAGCTCACTCCGCCGTCGGCGTTGCAGCCGGCGCAGCCAACGAAGACCCCCGCGAACCAAACCGCGCCAACGCAAGCGCCGCGCTGAGCGGCGTCACGCGTCGCGAACTGCGATCACGCGTCGCGAACTGCGATCACGCGTCGCGAACTGAGATCACGCGTCGCGAACTGCGATCACGCGTCGCGAACGGAGATCACGCGTCGCGCGACTTGTCGAGGACCGCGTTGGTCTCGGCGCAGTAGCGATAGGTGCAACCCTCTTCTTCCTCGCGCGTCGGCTTGTGGCTGCCATCGCAGAACGGGAACTTCTTCGAGAGTCCGCAGGCGCAGACGAAGATCGGCTTGTCCGAGGGTTCGACCTTCACGGGTCCGGTCGCGGTGAGTTTGACGATGCGTGCCATATCGATGTTCCTTTCGCCGGCGCGGTGAGAGCGATCTCCGCGCCGCTTGTGACTTTCGGGCGAATTCAGTACTCGAGATCTGCCTCGCCGAACAGGCGGAAGCCCTTTCGGCGCAGGATCTGACCCGCGAGCGTGTTGTCATCGGTTGAGAGAACAACCGTCGCGATTCCTTCCGAACGCGGCATCGTCGGATACAGGAAGTGAATGTTGAGTTCGGCGGCGAGAAGGAACTTGCAGAGGTGATGCAGTTCGTGATCCTTGGAGAGTTCTGCGATGAGGACGTCGGTCTCGCAGACGGCGAATTGGTGACTCTCCAGAATCTCGCGCGCGGTGGCAGGACGATCGACGATGAGTCGAATGACTGCGTAGTCGGAACTATCCTGAATCGAGATCGCGCGGGCTGCGACGTGGCCTTCCTCGTCGAGGCTCGCGAGGAGTTCGAGCAATTTGCCGACGCGGTTGTCGAGGAAGATGCTGAAATGGCGCACCATCGGGGGCGCGTAACCGATCTCTGTCTCGGGAGGGAGCATGCTCATAGGGCGGGGATGCTATCCGAACGCCCTACGCGCGCGGGCAAGAAATCTCTCGGGGGATCGCGCGGTGTGTTCGCTCGAGATGCACAGCGACCCCTGTGCACGATCTGCGAGCGACGCATTCGTCAGGAGCGCATGCGCGGGTACGCTCCCCTCCATGCTGTCCATTCTGAGTTCTCCTTCGCGTCGACCCACGGCTTCGACCACTTTGATGTCGCGCACCCGGATGCATAACACGATGCACACCTCGACGCGATTCCACGCAACACTCGCGTGCGTCCGATCCTCCGCGCTTTCGATCGCCCTGCTCGGCTTCGTTCCGATCACTCTCGCGGAAGAGCACGTCTTTGCAACGACACCCACCAGCGTCGCGCAAGCTGCCGCAACGGTCGATGCCGACGCGACCGCGCGCTTCGAGGCACTCGTCGCCGAGTACGACGGCTGGCGGCGGACGGTCTATCCCGAGTGGGCATTGCGAAAGGGTTACGAAGAGCGCGCGGGCGAACTCACCGATGTGTCGATCGCAGGCGTTCACAAGCGCCAAGCGCAGATCGGCCTCTTCCTCGAGGAATTGCGCGCCATCCCGCGCGAGAAATTGTCCGCGCGCGATCGACTCGATGCGGATCTTCTCGAGCGCGAACTTCGACTCTCGGTGAACGGACATCGATTCGGCGGTTGGATGATTCCGATCGACGGCCGTTGGGGAATTCACACGGAAATCGTGCAGATGGGCGACCTCGCGACCTTCGCCGACCTCGACGACTACGAGGCGTATTCGAAGCGATTGTCGGGCGTACCCGGCACGATTCTCGACACGATCACGGTCATGCGTCGCGGGCTCGAGGAAGGTGTGGTGCCTCCGAGTGTGACCGTCGTGCAAGTTGCCGCGCAGATCCGCGCGGCGCGCGTGAGTTTGCCCGATCAGCTGCGCAAGCCGTTGACCGTGATGCCGAAATCGATCAGCGACGCGGACCGCACGCGGCTTCGCGCCGAGGTCGAGCGATGGCTCGATCCGATTGATTCCGCGCTGACGGAGTTCGAGTTGTTCTTCACCAGCGAGTACCTGCCGAAGTGCCGCGCGTCGATCGGCGCAAGCGATATGAAGGACGGCGCGGCGTGGTACGCGCATCAACTCGAAGTCCATACGACGACGTCGATGTCGCCAGAGGAGATTCACAAGACGGGCCTGGCGGAAGTCGCGCGGATTCGCGCGGAAATGCTCGCGGTCATCGCACGTACCGATTGGTTCGCCGCCGATCCCGCGCGCGCGGCGATGCCGGACGGCGATCGCTTCGCGGCCTTCATCCGCTATCTCCGCACCGATCCACGCTTCTATTGCAAGACTCCGGAAGAACTCTTGACGCGCTATCGCGAAGTCTGCAAGCGCATTGACCCGAAGTTGCCCGCGCTCTTCGGTCGACTCCCTCGCCTCACCTATGGCGTCCGTGAGATTCCGCGCTTCATGGCGCCGACGCAGACGACCGCGTACTACCAGCCCGGCAGTCCACAACGTGGCGAGCCAGGTTGGTTCTACGCGAACACCTACGCGCTTGATCAGCGACCGACCTACGAGTTCATTCCGCTCTCACTGCACGAGGCTGTGCCCGGGCACCATTTCCAAATCGCGCTGGCGCAAGAACTCGAAGGCGTGCGCGAGTTCCGCAAGGATCTCGATTCAACGGCGTTCACCGAGGGTTGGGCGCTGTACGCCGAGCGGCTCGGTATCGAAATGGGTTTCTTCGAGGATCCGTACGACGATTTCGGCCGGTTGCTCTACGAGATGTGGCGCTCGTGCCGCTTGGTGGTCGACACGGGCATGCACGCGTTTGGTTGGCCGCGCGAGCGCGCGATCGCGTTCATGCAGGAGAACACGGCGTTGAGTGAACTCAACATCGTGAACGAGGTCGATCGTTACATCAGTTGGCCCGGACAAGCGTGCGGCTACAAGATCGGTGAACTCGTGATTCGACGCTTGCGCGCGAAAGCCGAGTCGGCGCTTGGCGCGCGTTTCGATATTCGACGGTTCCACGATGCGGTGTTGCTCGAGGGCCCACTGCCACTCGATGTTCTCGAACGAAACATCGATGCGTGGATCGCGGCAGAGGCGAAGCGCGCGTCCTGACCTTCGTTCTGACCTTCGTCCTGACCTTCGAGCGCTGCACGGCACCGATCAGACGTACGGGTAACGCGGTGTGCGGCCTTCAAGCACCGCCGCTACATCGCGCACGACCCACGACATGTTGTCCATCGCGGTCATCGTGCGGCTTGCCAAGTGCGGCGCGAGATGCGCGTTCGGTAAGCCGAGCAGCGGGCAGTCGTCGCCAAATGGCTCGGGATCGTGCACATCGAGAAGTGCCGCCCCTGCCGGATTCATCCGCAACCACTCCGCGAGTGCTTGTGGATCGAGCACGCAGCCGCGCGATGTGTTGATCACGATGGCGTCGGGCCGCATCGCCGCAAACTGTTCGCGCCCAAGGAAACGGCGATTGCTCGGCCGACCATCGACGTGGACCGTGAGAATGTCGCTCTCGGCGAGTAGGCGTGAGAGCGTGACGCTTTCCGCACCGTTGCGCGCCTCGAGCGGAATCTCTTCGATGTCGTGGTAGATGACGTGAAACCCGATTGCGCGCGCCACTTGTGCGATACGACGACCGATGCGTCCGAGTCCGAGGATTCCGAGCACGAGTTCATCCATCTGCCAGAGGCCGACGATGTCCTGTCGGATCTGATCCCACTCAGGCTTCGCCACAGGCTCCTCGAGAAAGAGCCGCGGGCGCAGCGCGTCGCAGAGAAGACAAAGGACGTACTCCACCACCGCTTGCGTGTTGGCATCTGGTGTCGTGACGACTTGCACGCCGCGCGCACGGCACGCCGCGAGATCGATGTTGTCGACGCCGACGCCCGCGCGACCGACCACGCGAAGTCGCGGCAACATCGCGAGGAGCACCTCGTCGACCCGCGTGTACGTCCGCACGACGAGCCCCTCGATCTCATGGGCCGCTTCAATGAAACGATGGTCCGTGACCGAGGCGTGCAACAGCTCGCAGCGCGCGCCGAGCCAATCCGCAGCCTCTTCGGCTAGGTGCTCGGTCACAACCACCAACGGCTTCGTAGTGCGCGGACTCAGACTTCCATCAATCGGATCAGGGACGTTCATGCGGGGCGCGAGGATAGGCGGAACCGCCAAAGGGAACCGAGGGGCGCCGTCCGAGAATGGACCGCCCGATGCGCTCCTTGCGCTCGACAACCGATCGAACCCGCACAGACGGCCCCAAACGGCGGAATCCGCGCAGTCGACAGGGATGCACTAGGCCAATCGTGCCGATTCCGACCGACGGTCGTGGTCCCACACGGCCGGATCGCAAGCGCATACGCACTTGCCGGAGGCGATTGAGTATGGACAAGGCCAGCATCATCGGAAGCATCATCGGTTTCGTCGCGTGCGTCCTCGTCATGTGGATGGCGTCGCACGGCAACTTCTCGATGTTCTATTCGTCGAAGGGCTTCATCATGGTGTTCGGCGGCACGATTTCCGTGCTTCTCATGGCGATGCCCATGGAGAACCTGAAGTGCATCCCTGGCTACATCAAGCGATTTCTCTTCAACAAAGGCCTCTCCGCCATCGACACGGTGAAGCTCATGAGCCAGCTTTCCGACAAGGCCCGTCGCGATGGCATTCTCGCCCTCGAAAATGAGATTGAGAAGATCCAAGACCCGTTCCTCGCAAAGGGTCTGCGCATGGCCGTCGACGGCACCGACGAGGAAGTCATTGAAACGACGCTTCGCCTCGAAGTGATGGCGATGCAAGAGCGCCACAAGGCAGGCAAGAAGTTCTTCGACCTCATCAAGTTGTACGCGCCTGGTTACGGCCTCGTCGCGACGCTCATCGGTCAGGTCGGTATGTTCGGAAACCTCGGTGGCGACATCAACACGCTCGGCTCGATGCTCGCGATCGCCGTCGTTGCAACGATGTACGGCACCGTGCTTGCGAACGCCATCGCAGGACCGATGGGCGACAAACTCGCGCTTCGTTCTGGCGAAGAAATTCTCTCACGCGAAATGATGCTGCAAGGCATTCTCTCGATCCAAGCGGGCGACAACCCGCGCGCCACGCAGGAGAAAATGCTCGCCTTCATCCCGAACACCGTGCGTCGCAACCTCAAGCTCGCGGCGTGAGCACGCGCACACGCCCCGTCCAGAGTCCTGAACGAAAGACCGCGCTATGAGCGACGCCAAACACGATGCACACGGCAAGAAGGACGCTGGCCACGGGCACGGCAACGAAGGCCACAAGAAGAAGCACGGCGGTCACGGCGGTGGTGGCCACGGTGGCGGCGGTCACGGCGGCGAAGAGCACGAAGGTGCGCCCGAGTGGCTGATCTCGTTCGCCGACATGGTCATGCTCATGATGGGCTTCTTCGTCATCATGTTCGCGATGAACGTGCAACCGAAGGGCGGCAACGCTGGCGGCGGCGGCGAGCAATCAGAGGGCGTGGCGAACGAGCCCGACATCGTGGACTTCGCCATTGCGGTGCGCCGCGCGTTTCACAACGACGTCGATCTCTCCTCGACCGATCCGAAGGATCAGTTGCTCATTCAGCGCATTCTTTCCGAGCGCTACAAGGGCTCCGGCGAGAGCAAGGACGAAGGCACAAAGGGCGCCGATCAGAACGTCCAAAGCGTGCGACCAGCCGACCACTACGGTCAAGGCACCAGCGTGGTGTTCGCGTCGAAATCGGCCACGCTTTCCGACGATGCCGCGAAGGCACTCGACGAACTCGCGCGTCGATACAAGGGGCAATCGACCGTCATCGAAGTGCGCGGCCACGTGGGTGTCGCCGAGAATTACGGTTCCCCCGAGGCAGGCATGACGCTCTCGATTGACCGCGCACTCGCAGCCGCAAAACGGCTCGCCGCGGGCGGGATCGATTGGTGGCGTATCCGCGTCGAAGCCGCGGGTTCGGGCGAGCGGGTGGAAGCTGCACCGATGAATGCCGCGTCGGACGCGCGAAACGCACGTGTCGAGGTCCGCGTACTTGATGAGATCGCCGCTCCTCGTGGACCTGTTCGCCCGGTCGCATCTGCCACCGAGGGTTCAGGCCGCGCAGAGTGAATTGCTTTGCGCATCGATCGAACCTTTTCGCGCCTGCGGGCTTGAAACAAGCGACCCCGGTGGTACTTTCTAGCGTGCACTCCGTGTTCGCGGACTCGCGTTCTCGTGTTCTAGTAATGCGCGAGCCGAACCGACCGCAAGAGACCCCGGGCAACCCCGCGAAAGAACAGACGAGCAACCGAAGAGGAATCAACGCATGCGCGCCGAGAAGCACTCAGTGAGTTTGAATTCGCGTTCTGAAATGCGAGTCCATACGGGCCTTGCTTTGGCCGTCCTCCTCTGCGCCACACCCGCACTCGCCGACACTGCAAGCGACGTCCGTTACACCGATCTCCTTGCTCGCTTGGGTGCGTCCGCGCCGACAGGTGCTGGCATCGGCGTCGGGCAAGTCGAAGCGAACGAAGGCTCCAACTTCACACCAGATCAATCGCTCTCTGAATTCGCCGGAACAGCCTTCACGGTCTCCGGCACGAGCGCTGCGAGTTGGCACGCGACCGAAGTTGGCAAAGCGTTCTACGGAAACTCACTCTCGATCGCACCGGGCATCACCAACGTGTGGTGTTGGAGCGCGAGTCCGTTCGTGACGTCGAGTTATCTCAAACTCGGCTCCGGCAGCGCGGTTGCTCCGCTCACGCCGCCAACAGGTCTTCGCGTGTTCAACCACTCGTGGATCGGCTCGTTCGGAAGCACCACGAACGACAACGAGGCGCTTCGCCGACTTGATTTCTCGATCAACCGCGACCAACTCACCGTGGTCGCTGGCGTGAACAACGGCGCCGGAAGTGCCGGACAACCGATGATGGCCTATGCGTTCAACGGGATCGCGGTTGGCCTTCCGAATGGCGCGCACTCCAACTCGTTGACACCGACCGGAATCGACGGACCGAATCGCCGCAAGCCCGACATCGTGGCACCCGGGCAATTCACCAGCTTCGCAACGCCAGTCGTCGGCGCGGCTGCTGCGCTCTTGTGGGATACCGCGGATAGCCATCCCTCGACCGCCGGCAACGTGAACGCCGCGCGCGCGATCACCGTGAAGTCCGCGCTGCTCGCGGGTGCGCAACATCGCGCGGGCTGGTCGAACGGCGCGCCTGAATCGGGTGCGACAAAGGGCATCACCGCCACGCCGCTCGACCCGCTGTACGGCGCAGATCTCCTCGACATCAATCGCTCGCACCTCATCTTCACGGGCGGTGAAGCGACCGGATTCGCCGCGCCGCAAGCGAGCACCTTCGAACGCCACGCTGGCTGGGATTACATCCCGACCGTTGTCTCGAACACCAGCGTCTACTGGTCGTTCCGCATGCACCAAGCCGTCGATGAAGTCAGCGTGGTCGCGACGTGGCATCGCCTCGTTGCCACCAACTTCACCGCGTGGAACATGCAGGATCTCGACCTCAAGTTGTGGAAACTCGTTGGTGGAGTTCCGACGTCGATCTCGGGTGCCGCGGGCGCTGGCGTGTACGCGTCGGGCAACGTCGAGTCGAACTCGACGATTGACAACGTCGAGCACCTCTACATCCGCAACCTCGCCGCGGGCGACTACGTGCTCGAACTCAAGCGAAAGACTGGAACGCAGACCGCGCTCCCGGTCTGCGTCGCGTGGTACATCCCTGAAGCGACACCGTCGAATCCCGCAGACCTCGACAACGATGGAACGGTGGGCGCGGCCGACTTGTCGATCCTTCTCTCGCAATGGGGAACGAACGGTACAGCCGACCTGACGGGGAACGGCCTGGTCGGCGCCGAGGATCTCTCGATCCTTCTCGCCTCATGGGGATGATGTGGGGCTGACGCTGGGCTGACGTGGGGTTGATTAAGGGGTTGATTTGGAGCTGACCCTGGTTCACTCAGGCTGATCGCGAACGGCTTTCCATTACCATTCGCGGCCCATGCGGCCCATGACGCAACGCATCTGGCTCGCGACGCTCCTCGTGGTCGTCGGAGTACCTCTCGTCTACCCGATTTGGCTCGGGGTGGCGAGCGCATTCGTTGCGGACGACGGCTCGTTCACGCTCTTTCACGTGCTGAACGTCTTCCGCGATCCAGTGCTGCGTGAAGGACTCCGCAACGCGTTCTTGATCGCGTGCTGTACGACGGTTGTCGCCGTCACGATCGCGCTGCCACTGGCGATGCTCTCTGCGCGCGCGACGTTTCCAGGGAAGCCCCTGCTCTCGACCTTGATCCTCGCGCCGTTGGTCTTGCCGCCCTTCGTTGGCGCGATCGGGATGAAACAGTTGCTTGGGCGCGAAGGCGCGGTCAACGCGCTGCTTCTCGACCTTCACGTCATCTCGTCGCCGATCGACTTTCTGCACACCGGCGGCTTCTTTCTGATCGTGCTCCTCGAGGCGGTCGCGCTCTTCCCAATTCTCTATCTCAACCTCGTTGCGGCGATCGCGAATCTCGACCCGTCGATGGAAGAGGCCGCGACCAATCTCGGCGCCGGCCGCGTGAAGCGTTTCTTCCGCGTGACGCTGCCGCTCATCCGCCCGGGGCTCTTCGCCGGCGGAACAATCGTCTTTGTGTGGAGTTTCACCGAACTCGGCACGCCGCTCATGCTCGAGTTCACAAAGACGACGCCGGTTCAGATCTTCAACGGCATCAAGGAAATGGAAGCGTCGCGCCAGCCGTACGCGCTGACGGCTGTGATGCTCGGCGCAACGATTCTTTCGTACACCGTCGGGCGATTGATTCTCGGTGGTAAGGGCCACGCGATGCTCGCGAAGGCGAGCGCTGGCGCGGGGCTCAAGCCGCTCACGGGAAACTCTGGAATCATCGCGGCGGGCCTCTTCGCCATGGTCGCTCTCATTGCGATGCTGCCGCACGTTGGCGTCATCGGTACCGCGCTTGCCGCGAACGGCCAGTGGTACGGATCAATCCTGCCCGAGCGATGGACGCTCGACCACTTCATCCAAGCGATCTCGCATCCGCTCGCAGCGGGCGCGGTGGGCAACTCGATCATCTTCGCGGGTGTTGCGACGATTGTCGACGTCGTCGTCGGACTCTTTGTCGCGCGACTTCTTGTGCGCGGCACGGTGCGCGGACGCGGCGTTCTCGACGCACTCGTCATGCTGCCGCTCGCGGTGCCGGGGCTCGTCTTTGCATTTGGATTGGTCGCGGCGAGTTTGCGCTGGCCGTTCGGGCCAGGCGGCCCGCTCGAATCCGTTGGCAACATCCTCGGCGCCACGCCGAATCCGATTCCGTTCCTGATCCTCGCCTACGCCGTGCGACGGCTCCCCTACGTCGTTCGCTCGGCCGCTGCGGGCCTCGAGCAGACGTCGGTCGCGCTTGAAGAAGCCGCGTTCAATGTCGGCGCGAGCCGTTGGCGCGTGACGCGCAAGATCGTGCTCCCGCTCCTTGCCGCGAATCTCGCCGCAGGCGCGATCCTCGCCTTCTGCTTCGCAATGCTTGAAGTGTCCGACAGCCTCATCCTCGCGCAGCGCGAGGCCGACTATCCGATCACGAAGGCGATCTTCACGCTGGCCGAGCGACTCGGCGATGGGCCAGGCGTTGCGAGTGCGCTGGGAGTCTGGGCGATGGCGTTCCTTGGCGTTGCGCTTGCGACCGCCGCCGCGCTCGTCGGCAAGAAAGCCGGCGCGATCTTCCGCGGGTGAGACGTCGGTGCCGTAAGCGCTCCGACGAGGTCTCGCTCCACTCACCGACGCTTGCCAAGCACACCGTTCGCGCCGAGTTCTTCCGAGATACGAAGCAGTTGGTTGTACTTCGCGGTGCGATCGGAGCGGCACGGGGCGCCCGTCTTGATCTGGCCGCAGTTCGTGGCAACGGCGATGTCGGCGATCGTCGAGTCCTCGGTCTCGCCTGAACGATGCGAAAGCACCGCACGGTAGCCGTTGCTATGAGCGAGGTTGACTGCAGCAAACGTCTCGCTGAGCGTTCCGATCTGATTCACCTTCACGAGAATGGCGTTGCCGCACTTCTCTTCGATGCCCTTCGCGAGGAACTTCGGATTCGTCACGAAGAGATCGTCGCCGACGAGCTGCGTGGTCTTCCCGAGTCGCTCCGTCAGCTTGCGCCAGCCGGACCAGTCGTTCTCCGCGAGGCCGTCCTCGATCGAGTGAATCGGGAACTTCGCGCACCACGAGGCCCACATGTCGATGATCTCGTCGCTGGTTGCGATGCGGTCGGGGTTCGACTTGAAGAAGCAATAGCCTTCCTTGCCGCGCTCCTTTGCCTCGTTCGCGAGTTCGCTCATCGCAGGGTCAAGCGCGATGCAGACTTGCTCACCGAGCTTGTAGCCGGCCTTCTCGACGGCGATCGCGATGAGTTCAAGCGCTTCTTCGTTCGACTTGAGGTTCGGCGCGAAGCCACCTTCATCGCCAACGGCGGTCGCGAGATGCTTGTCGTGCAGCACCTTCTTCAGCGCGTGGTAGCACTCGACGCCGCAACGAAGTGCCTCTTCGAAATCGAAGAAGCCCCCCTTCGTGATCATGGGCTGAATCATGAACTCCTGCATGTCG
>JAIXVI010000169.1 GCA_027483065.1 Planctomycetaceae bacterium | reverse complement strand
GTGAAGGATGATGAATCCATCTCCTTGTATGATCGGGGTTTGCACCTCGGTATCCGCACAGAGATGCTCCGTCGACTGGCGGTTCGTCTTCGCGATGGTTGCGGGGGTCAAGTTCTCTTGAGGACGACTCAGTTGACGCCGAGGATCAACGTGCGAACCCGAGGTGGCCTATGACGGCCATGCTCGCCGGTATGAACGACTTCAACGGGATGAACAACATCCATCCTGTTGGAGCGGTCGCTGTCGCGTTGGCAACAATCGCGATTCTGTCGACTTCGCGAGTGCATGTCCCGACGGTCTTAATCGCGCTCGCGGCGTTCATCCCATCCACGCAGCGAATCGTCATCGCCGGCGCAGACTTCAACTTCATTCGATTTGTCGTGCTGTTTGGTCTGATCCGACTCATCGCGAGGGGTGAGTTTCGTTGGCTTCGTTGGAATTGGATCGATACTGCCGTGGTCGTCGGTGCTCTCGCACGCACGGTTTGCTCACCCGTCGCACGGGGATCACTCAACGACTTGATCAGTTCCGTCGGTTCAAATTTTGAACTCGTCGGGGCGTACCTCCTTTTCCGTGTTTGTATTCGTAGTCTCGAGGACGTTCGGACGACCGCGCGTTCCGCAGCGTGGATCTGCGCGCTTGCGGTGCCACTCTTCCTACTCGAGCGGTCCACCGGCCGGAATCTATTCTCAGTCTTCGGTGGCATCCCGGAGATCACGGCGATCCGAGAAGGGCGAATTCGCTGTAAGGGCGCGTTCTCACATGCGATTCTCGCGGGCTGTTTCTTTGTGTCGTTCCTTCCACTTTGGATCGGACTGGCGCTCCGCGGCAGGACTCGCGATCGTGCCACCGCGTTGATGGGCATCGTGGGCGGGTTCTTGATTGTCTTCTGTTGCGCATCGAGTACACCGGTCGTCGCGCTGCTGCTCGGAGCGATGGTTTGGCTTGCGTTCCCGGTCCGCGCCCACCTTCGACTCCTTTGGATCACTGCAATCGGCTGCGGCTTCATTGTTCACTTCCTCATGGAGCGAGGAATCTGGCACCTGATTGGGCGTATCGATCTCGTCGGCGGTAGTACGGGTGTTCACCGCGCACGGCTCATTGAGGCGGCGATTCGTCAGTTCGGTGAGTGGTGGATGTTCGGCACCGCGAGCACTGCGCATTGGGGTTGGGGGCTTTTCGATGTCACCAATCAGTTCATTCTTGAAGGGGTTCGTGGCGGCGTTTGGGCGCTGC
This sequence comes from Planctomycetaceae bacterium, assembly GCA_027483065.1. Classification (GTDB taxonomy): domain Bacteria; phylum Planctomycetota; class Phycisphaerae; order Phycisphaerales; family SM1A02; genus QWPT01. Next base: position 15,088 of record JAIXVI010000169.1, on the reverse strand, counting down.
TTGCGATGGTGGCAGTTCTCATTCTGGGCTACCGGAGCGTCGGCGTGGGGCTTCGTTGGGTTGCGAAGTTGCGGGTCCAGCTTGAACGATCTCGGCAGACCAAGCAGAGTCGAGATGCGGCGCTCGATGAAGCGACGATCTTCGCGATTGGTGCTGTGCTCTGTGCGCAGATGGCGATCTTCCTCGCGGTGAGTTACTTCGGCCAAACGGTCGTGATTTGGCAGCTGGCGATGGCGCTCGCGGCGAGTCTGTGCCAAATGACGAGCGACTTCTCTGTCGTCGGACGGTCATACGCGTCGAGACCCGCGATGAGTCCAGCTACGGCGCCCTCCGTTTCTACGGACGGTCGATTGTCGGTTTCGCCGATGCCGGTCTTTTCGAGGGGGTCATCATGAGCATGAGTCCACAAACTTCAGCGAGTCGATCGTCGGGACTTGGTGGGCCTACCCGCGCCTTGCTCCTCGCGGGTTCACTCCGAACCGCGCGAGCGGCGCCTCTCGCAGCCGCGTTAGGAATTCCCACAGCAGCACTACCGATTGATGGCAAGGCCTGTGTGCTTTCTTGGTGGCTGTGCGAACTGCTTCAACGTGGGCTCGCAGATCATGTCTCCGTCGCAATTGCTGACGAAGCAGATCGCATCTTCTATGAGCGAATTGCGGCAGAGTGGGGCTGTGAGCAGCGGTTCTCAGTGTGGGTTGATCGCGCGCCGCATCGTGGTGCAGGCGGCACGTTACGTGATTACTGTGACGACCAGTCGCAGGGCGAGCTCGAGCGTGGCATTCTCGTCGTTGAGTGTTCCACCTTTGGGGCGTTCGAACTTGGGCACTTCTTGGGCGCCATCGAACCAGCGTCGGAAGCAACGGTGCTCGCCACAGCTGCTGGTCAGCCTTGTGGAGTCATGCATCTCACCGCGAAGGCTGTATCGCGCATCCCAACGATTGGGTACTTCGATCTGAAGGAGCAGTTGCTTCCAGCACTTGCCGCACAGGGTGGCATTGTTCCTGCGATTCAAACGCCGATCGTTCCGCATCGAATCAGCGATCTCCGAAATTACCTCGCGCTCGTCGCGGGGCAAGCGCAAGGAGTAGCGTCGCCCGCGTCCTCAACCGCGTCGTCGCTCGTATCAGAATCGGCAGAGATTCAGGGCGGCGCGAACGTCGCGTCCGATGTACTCGTCGGCCGCGGTGTGCAGGTGCATGCTGGAGCAGTGGTCGTGGGATCCGTACTCATGCCCGGCGCGATCGTTGGGCGTGATGCGATCGTGGCGCGCAGCGTCATCCCGCCAGGCTCGCGGGTTCCCGCAGGAGCACGAGTCATCGACGAGGTATTCGCTTCGCTCGGTGAATCAGAAAGGGGGCGTTCGTGATGCAGGCACGCACTTGGACGTCACGTGATCTCTGGGTTGTCGCCGCACTTGTGCTCGCGAGTGTGGTCGCATTCTTGCCCGCATGGACTGAGCTTGCCCGTGAAATCCTCCGTCGAGAGGACAACGGCTACATCCTCATCGTGCCCTTCGTCGCGTTCTATCTCGGATGGATTCGGCGATCACGACTTCGATACATCAGGCGACGGGCGAGCTTTTCTGGCGTTGCGCTCATCGGTGTTGCGGCCCTATTGGGTTGGATCGGTGCCGAGACGGATACGCGAGTCGCAACGCATCTCTCAGCGATCCTCGCGCTTTTCGCGTGCTTCGTCACTGTGGCAGGCTTCGCGGTTCTCAAACGACTCGCCCCCGTCTTCCTCTGCCTGTTGTTCCTCATTCCAGTTCCTGGCGAGGTAAGGCGCGCGATCGCGGGTCCGCTGCAGGAATTCGCGGTGATCGTGACTCACGAAATTCTGACATTGGTCGGGGTACCAAGTGAGCGCCAGGGCATCAGTATTCTCATCGATCAGAAGGAGATTCTGGTTGGTGAAGCATGCGACGGAATGCGCATGGTCTTTGCACTCGCGCTGACATTCTTCGCCTTCGTCTTCAGCATTCCGCTTCGCCCGCAAGCTCGAGCGATCCTCCTGCTCGCGAGTCCGTTTGTCGCTGTGTTCTGCAACATGGTCCGGCTTGTGGCAACAGGTTTTGCCTACGCGTACTCGAGCACGCAGTTCGCGGAAGACTTCCACGACGTCGCTGGCTGGCTCATGCTGCCGCTCGCGATCGTGTTGTTGCAGGGCATCGTGCGATTCATGCGTTGGCTTGATCTGCCGGTCTATACGTGGAGGTTCTTACAAGCATGAGCGGTCGAATCGCATCCATTCGGCGACTTCACCGCGCCAATGCCCTCGCGCCCGTGTGCGCTGGGTTGCTCTTTGGATTGATCCTTTTGGGACGTGGTCAATTCGTGGGGAGCGTCGATCGTTCCGAAGCGGACCAACATGTTGCAGTCGTGGGCGAACGCGTCGCGGCGATTCCCTATCGCATCGGTGATTGGGCCGGACGTGATGTCACGCTTCCGGCGGCAGCACTCGAGATCTTGCACTCTTCCGCCGCGTTGTCGCGCAGCTATTCGAATCTTCGAACGGGTGATCAAGCTCGGCTTGCCATCATCTTCTGCGGCGATGTGCGCGACATGCTCGGTCACCATCCTCCCGCCTGTTACCCGGCATCAGGATGGCGGCCAAGTGCGGGAGACAACGGTCGCAAAGGCGAAACAAGACTGACCATTCGCATTCACGGCGAAGAAGTTGAAGCGAACATCTTCCGTTTCTTCAAGGCGGATCCCTCAGGGGTCGACCGCCAAATCACCATTGTTGGGTTCTTTGCGCTACCTGGAGTCGGGATGACTCCGGACCCAGCAGTGGTTCGGAGTCGATCGACCCGACGCGCGGTTTCCTCGCTCGGTGCGGGTCAGGTGCAGGTTCTCCTCGACGGGTTTCCAAGTGAACAGCGCGCTGTGGAGCTCGCCGAGGATCTCCTAGGTGCTATTCCAGCGTCGACTTTCGAGGTGTTGAAAGGGAATCGAGCCGATGAAGACGCTGCGCAGTTGAGTCAGGAGGAGCGGTCTTCCGAGGCGAGCTCCGAATCGACAGCTGCGGAGCACATTGGAATGGGCTCGGAGAATCAAAGTGGTCCAGCCGGAGGCGAACCGTGAGCGACACTGAACAACCCAGAGCAATCGAGCAGTACAACGGAGTTGCGGTTGTCGAGCCGGAAGCGGCCGCCTCCGCCGCGAATCCGCTGCACATGTTGCAGGATCGTCTCCAGAATCGTTGGAAGTGGGTCATTCTCGCTGGTCTGATCCTGGGTCCCGTGTTTGCGGCGATCGCCTATCGGATTGCGCCAGTGAAGTGGGCGTCCGTGGGATACGTCCAACTGGTCTCAGAGCTGAAGCCACTCGTGGATCAGACGATGGACACGGAGCGGATCGACGACTTCGGTTCCTTCGTATCGACGCGCGCAACATTGATGCGCAGCGATCGCGTGCTCGAGTCTGTTGTTCGTACGGTTCGAAGTGGGAAGCCCGTGCCGAACGCGTCGACAACGGCCGGCCGCGATCCACAAGCAGATATCGCACTGCTTCAAGGCATCATCGGCCGTGTCAACGAAGACTCGGAAGCGGTCGCGTTCCTTCGATCTGGTCTCACCGCGACGGTGCCGAGAGGCTCGAGTTTCATCGAAGTGCGATACGAGTCCTCGGCCCCAGCTCTTCCGCCAGCGGTCGTGAATCTTGTTCTCGACAGTTTCATGACGATCTATGGCCCTGACGCTGAGACGGAGCACACTGAGCAGTTGGCGAAGATCCGCAGTCTCGCCACGCAAGTGCGATTGCGCCTTGAGAAGTTCGAAGAAGATCGCATGGCGGCACTGAAAGACTCTGAGTTTTTCTCTCCCGACATGGATGCGGTGATCGACGCTCGCCAAGAGAAGATCCAGGTACTTGACAATCGAATCGATGCGGTTGTGTCGCTCCAGAAGAAGATCGAGCGCCAGTACCGCGAGCGATCGATTGCTGCCGGCAAGGGCGACCCTGCCGAGATTCCTCCGAACGCGATGCTTGAGCCGTCAGCGTTCGAACTTGAGAAGTTGGACACGCGGCTTGTTTCAATCCGTCAGCAGATCGAAGACCAGACGGTGATGCTCCAGCTTGCGAAGGAGAAGTACAAGGACGAGCACCCAGCGCTTCAACGCATTGCTGCGGAACTCTCGACGAAGGAGAGTTTGTTCCGTGCGGCTCGTGAGAGTGCGTTGCGGAGTTGGCGAGAGGGTGCAGGAAGTACGCAGAGCTACGGCGCACTCGAACGCGAGCGACAGGAGTTGCTCGCGGAGAAGCGTGTCGTTGGTGAAGGTATTGAGCGTGCCAATCAGGTTGCCATGCGCGTTCTGAAGATTGACCGTGACATCGCGGCGGAGCAGGCGGAACTTGGTCGATTGGGTGAACGTTTGCGTGAGCTTGATCGCGAAGCGGAGAGCATTCGTCGTGGACGTGTCACGATCGTCGAAGGTGCTTCGCGGCGTGGCGCGCCCGAGTCGGACAAGCGTGTGCAGCTCGCGGCCGTTGGCTTGGGAGGCGGATTCATTGCGGCTTTCGCAGCGTTCTTCCTGCTTGGTTCCGTCGATCCGCGGGCATACCGAGTGGCACAGTTGCAGCGCGATTCGAAGTCAGGTCGTTGGCTTGGTGTCTTGCCTGATATGTCCGAGGCAAGGAATGACGCGTCGGCGCGTGAGCTTGCGTCGAACTGCGTGCACCGAGTGCGAAACAAGATCGAGTCTCGCCGCCAAGATGTTGGTGCGGGCTACGCCATCATGGTGACGAGTCCGTTCCAAGGCGACGGTAAGACCACGGTTGCGGTCGCGTTGGCGTGGAGTTACGCCGAGAGCGGTCACCGTACGGTTCTTGTGGACTGCGACTTCATCGGTCGCGCGTTGAGTCATCAGTTCAAGCACCTGCATTCCCCGGGTGTCTGTGAAGTTCTTCGCAGAGGTTCGCTTGGAAGTGAAGTCGTCAGCGTTGGAGAGCAACTTTCGTTGCTTCCTGTGGGTGCCGACATCTCATTCAATGCAAGCAATCTTCAGATCGGCGCGCTTCGCCGCTTGTTGCGAACGTTGCGAGATCAATTCGACGTCATCATCGTCGACAGTGGCCCCGTGACTGCGAGTGTTGAGGCGATCCCGGTGGCATCGAGTTGCGACGGGGCCGTCATGGTCATTCGCCGCGGTCGATCGCGTTCTCGACTGCCAGAGTCGGTCAAGGAATTGACGGACGCAGGCATCGACTATCTCGGCCTCGTGCTCAACTACGCAGATGCGGACGATTGCCGAAGGTACGGATCGATTTCGAAGATGTCTGCAGAGGTCGCGCGTGCACTTTCTGGAAGCAACGCTCCCGCGTCTTCGCATCCGCTCTTGGGAGATGCCAAGGGCGGTTGACGGATGGGTCATTGAGGCATTGCGAATTCACGGCGAGCAAGATGCAAAGTTCTCCTCTCAATTCCAGTGATGTCCAAGATGTGACGCTCTCTGCGGAGCACGTGGAGTCGCGTGATCATCAGGCGTCGCGCCAAGATTCTTCGCGACAAGATTCTTCGCGACAAGATGAGTCGCGACAAGAGCGTGTTGTGGGGACGAACGAAGAGCCGCGACTTTGGGGGCTCGATTGCAATGCACTTCACGAGGCCTACTGGGCATCGCACGGTGTCGCGTGTGTTCAGCTCGGAAGTCAGAAAGAGCCGCAGCGGGGCGCTGACCTCTATCTGTTGCTCGAGAAAGACCAAGCTGTCACCTTCGATTTGCGCCGTATCGCAGAGTCGCTGCTCTGGAATCAGGCACACATCACTCGGTTGCGCATCGTCGAGCGTGAGGCTCCGGCGTACTCGGAGCGCATCGTGCAGGATGCCCGCGGAAGTGTGGTCAAGATCGAGCGGCGATACGGAGCCGACCGCAGTTTCGCGGGTCAGGTGTTGCTTGGGGTTCGAGTCGAGGATGCTCGTTCGTGGGCTCAAGCACGCACGTCCGCGGAGGCGTTCTCATCCATCCGCAGGAATCGCAAACTTCGGCTCGACAGTACCGAGTGCGAGGGAGAAAGGTTTGATCTCTCCGTGCAGCCAGGACGTGAAGGTCTCGTGCGCTCGCTCGTCCGAGATTGGGCACATCCTGACCACGTGATTCACGGCATTCGAGAACTCGAGAATGGCGTGTTCGGACTTGAGGGAACGCAGATTCCATCAACGTCGCGCCTCATCGCACCTGTGTGGATTGGTCACGCGGTTCCGGAAGGACGTGTGAGCATCGGACCGACCGCGCTCTGGGATTCAGACCACATTTCCCCAACGGTCATCCGGCCGATCGAAGAGCTCTTCTCGGAGGATGCGCAGAGCGTGTCGCAATCGGACACAGAGCCTGCAGGTTGGTACACGCCTGTGAAGCGGGCGATCGATGTTGTGGGCAGTGCCACGGTGTTGCTTCTCACGTTTCCGATCTTGCTCGTCTGCGCGATCGCCGTTGTGATTGACGATGGTTTCCCGGTGTTTTTCGGTCATAAGCGGCAAACAAAGGGCGGCGGAACTTTCCGCTGCTGGAAGTTCCGAACAATGCGACGAAATGCCGAGGCGCTCGTTGCGGAGTTGCGAAAGCAGAACCTTTGCGATGGCCCTCAAGTGAACATCAAGGACGACCCGCGCGTCACGCGCGTCGGCAAGTGGCTGCGCAAGCTCCAACTCGACGAGTTCCCACAATTCTGGAACGTGCTCATCGGGGACATGAGCATTGTCGGTCCGCGCCCAAGCCCAGAAAACGAGAATCAGTTTTGCCCTGCGTGGCGCGAGATCCGTTTGTCCGTGCGTCCGGGTATCACGGGGAATTGGCAGGTGAAACGGACCCGCGCAGAGGGGAAAGATTTCCAGGAGTGGATTCAGTACGACATCGAGTATGTCGAACGCATGGGCCCGCTGTTCGACGCGTGGCTCTGTGTCATGACCGTCGTCAATATACTGCGACGAAAGTGAACTGGGCCGCCGCTTGTCGGCGTGGCGGCTCCAAGAGAAGGAACGACGGTAAGGACTTTTGCTTTGAATCGTAGAACCAAGCGCAGGCTCGTTCTGTCGGGAACCGTTGTGGGCTCACTGTCGGTGCTGATTGCTGGCGGGGCTGTTGCACGAAATTGGTACCGGGCATCACAGGTCGCGGAGAACCGCGCACTTGGACTCGAGAAGTTTGCAGCGGGGCAGTTCAAGGAGTCTCTCGCGCCGCTCTCCATCGCGTCGCGAGGAGGCGAGGACCTTGAAGTGCTCCTGGCGCTTGCCCAAGCGCGCCGCGCCGTCCCTGAACAAGGACTTCGCCACCTCAAGATCGCCCTGGGCATGTTCTCCAAAGCGGAGTCGATGGATCCAGGGAATCGCACTGCGCTCGACGGTCAATTGGAGTGTGCCATTCTCCTCGGGTACGTGGATCAGATTGAGAGTATCGCCGAGCGGATTCTTTTGATTGATCAATCGGCGGTGCGCCCGCGCGAGGCGCTCCTTGAGACGCGCGCAGCGCAGGGGCGATGGTCGGACGCGATGCGCGTCGCGGAAGAGCTCGAAGCGTTGCAGCCCGATCAGATTCGATGGCGCGCGGTTCACCTGCAATGCCTCGCGGCTTCCGGTGCCGACGCGGAAGGTCGCTTGCAGCTCGTTGAAAAGTGGCTCGCGGAGAAACCAGAGCAAGATGGACTTTTGGTGCTGCGTGCCGACATTCTGCGGGCGATGGGTCGAACGGCGGAAGCGCGCGAGATATACGCAGCTCTGTCCGATCGAGGTGTCAGCGATGCGCGGCTCTTGGCAGCGTTGCTTGACGGGCTTGAGTCAACCGGCATGAGTGATCGGATAGAGCGTGCACTCGTTGCCGCGTCCGGTCGACTCGCGGATCCGAGCGAAGTGGTCGAGATTGAGGGTGAGAGGCTTCTTCACGCGGGACGCATCGCGGAACTTCGGACGAAGCTCTCGACAACGGATCGGAACGATGCAGCCATGCAGCGTCTTCGGATCGGGGCTGCGTATCTCGCGGGGGACCTTGCGGAGGCAACCCGTGTTCTCGAAGGCTTGAAGTCTGACGGGGTGGACTCTCGTGATTTTCTCGTCGCAGCGCCGATTGCGCTGGGTTCAGGTTCAAGACGGTCGCGCATCGAGGCAATCGAACAGAGTGTGCAGTCAACGACACGAGATCCTCTCGTTGCGATTCTCGTTTCTGATTTGCTGATCGAAGCAGGAGAGTTTGATGCGGCGTTGAGCGTCCTCGTCGATGCGTTCGATCAGTCGGGACGTCGCAGTCAACCGGTTGGGCTTCGTGCTGTGCGAGCGTGTGCGACCATGGGTCGTGTCCCGGATGCGCTTGCGATCGCGCGCGACCTTGGTCTGCGATATCAATCAGACGGCGCTGTCGCGGCCGCTATCCTCGAAGCTTGGTCGAGCGCGCTCCAAGCAGGATTTGTTCCTTCGCGCGTGTTTGGTGCGCTTGGTTCAGATTCTCCCGAAGCACTTCTTGAGTATTGGACGGCCATGGGGCGTCCGCGCGAACTCGGCCCGATCGTCGCCGAAGTGTTCTCGCGTCGAGGGAGTCGCGAGCGCGCTGCGACCATCATCGACGAACAGCTCGCGGCAGCATCCGATGGCGAGACGATTCTCTCGCTGCTGCCTGCGGTCGAACGCGCTCGTCCCGACACCGTTCAAGCAGTGCTTATTCGAGCGGCAGAATTGCCATGCCGCGCGTCGACGGCGATCCAACTCGCCACTCGATTGAACGAACTTGGCCGACGCGAAGAAGCTCGGAATCTGCTTTCGAAATCGGAAGCGGGCGCGTCCGAAGCGGACGTACTCCGACTCGCTCGCGCACGCCGCGCTTTTGATGCACCGAGTGATGGCTCGGTGGCGTGGATTGCCGAGGAACTGAAGAAGGATCCGAGTATCGACGGTGCATCCTTCGTGCTTTCGCAACCCGAGGTTTGGTCGAACGAACCTGCCGTCGCAGCAGAGAATGCGAAATTGGTCGGCGATGCGGTGGGGATTCTGCGGGATGCGCTTGGTGCGAACTCGCAGCGCGCTTTGGTTGCGGAAGCGACCATGAATCTGATCTTCTATCCGAACGATCAGGCTCGTATTGCGGGGTCGCTTGCGGCCCTCGCCGATGCAGAACGTCGAACACCCGATTCAGTGCGCGTTCTTACAACGCTCGCGCGGCTTCTTGAGATTGACGCACAACCAGATCTTCGTCGGGCAGCAGCGCTTCTCAGTCGTGCTGTTCAGTTGCAGCCAGGAAACGCGGAGCTCTACCCAGACCTCGTGCGTGTACTCCAACAAACTGGTGACTATGCGGCGGCGAGCGTGGCGATTGACACCTACGCGCGTCTCATGGGTGACAACGTTGCAGGTGTGAGAGCAACCGCTTCGATGCGCGAAACGCTCGGTGAGTTTGACGAGGCGGCGGCACTGCGCGCGCAGTTGAGCAAGACGACGAACAACGCGATCGATCAATTGGCGTTCTTGCGCACGAAGATTCGTGCGGGCAAGTTCGAAGAGGCTGAAGCTGAGTTGCGCACACTCGCTGCGCAAGACGATGGAGCGCTTGCAAGACGTGAACTTGCGCTCCTCCTGGCATCGAGCGGACGACTCGAAGACGCGCGAAAGCTGCTCGCCGAATCGGCCGCTGTGAAGAACGACCCTCGGATTGAGGAACTTCAAGCGGAGATCGAGTTGTCGTTCGGTGATTTGAAGAGGGCCGAAGAGCTCGCGCGGCGCGCTCGGGAACGTGCGCCCGGCGCAAACGCCGACCTTCTCCTTGCGCGCGTCTTGGCGCGTTCACAGCAACTCGAGGAAGCGCGCACGCTTCTTGTCGCCGCCATCGAAGCTTCGCCAGACCATCCCATGGTTCTGCCGGTTGCCGCTGCTGTTTTGACGGGTGACCTTTCGGAGAGCGGACGCTCGTCGCTTCGTCGCGCACTCGACGGCGCGCGCGCGAGCCGTCCCGATCTTGTGGCGGCGGTCGCGCTCCTCGATGGTGCGACGACATCGAGTGGAGAGATTCGTCCTGAACCGGAGGACCTTCGTGATGCGCGCGATCTCACCGTTCGCTACTCGGGATCTGCGCTCGTTTGGAGGCTTGCGTCGCAGTTCTATGCGGCTGCGGGGCAAGCTGAAGAGGCCGCGCGTCTCGCCTTGTTGGCGCTTTCGAGACTCCCAAACGATGAATCCACTGCGGAACTTGCAGTGCTGATGTCGGTGGAGGCCGGGAGAATCGATGACGCGGCTGCGGCAGCATCGGCATGGCAGCGCATGGCCGGTGCGGACCTCGTCGCATCGGACTCAGCACTTGCATTGATCGAGATCATTCGTCGAGATCCGGCGCGAAGCGCCTCCTACCTCGAGCCACATATTGCGGCGATTGTTGCAAATCCGGGTTCACTCGATGCACTCGCGCTCTTCGTCACTTCGAACGTGCTCGCCGGGAAGGCTGAAACGCTGCCCGCCAAACTTGCGGCGCTTCCCCAAGCGCGTCGGCTCTCTGTGACGACACCGTGGCTGGAAGCAGCACAATCGCTCCCAACGTCGGCGACGGTCGAAGCCGTTCGCGTGCTTGCCGATTTCATCGGCGCGGCCGATGCACATGGATGCGTCGCGGTCTGGACGGAGTGCTGTCGGCAGGGCGAGAGCAAGGCGTGCGAGCTGGCGGAGCAGTACCTCAATCGACTGTCGGATCGTGGGGTTCCGAAGGAACTCCTTGCTGCTGATCTCGCGGCCGCGCAGCGATCGGATGACGCCATTTCGAGGTACGAGTCGATCATCGACCCGGCTTTGGGTGGTCGTTCGACGGATCTCGCGGCGTTGGCAGTTGCACTTCAGAACGATCCAGCAGCGCGCGGACGATTTGAGTCGTCACCCGTCGCGATTGTCGCCATGAACAATCTTGCGGGATACCTGATCTCGCGCGAAATGGATCCCAAGAAAGCAGTTGATTTGGCGCGTTGCGTTACAGCGCTTATGCCAACTTCACGTGAAGCGCAAGACACGCTGCTTCGCGCGCTGTTGGCGAGTGGGGCGATCGATGACGCGCAACGCGCGGTCGAGGCGAACCCTGATCCGCTCTATCGCGTCGTCGGATTGGCGGAAGCAAATCTCGCCGCCGGCGACCGTTCGGGAGTCAATAGCGCGCTTGCAGAGTTTGACTCGCTGATCGCACGAAGAGGCTTTGTCTCTCGCGTGATGATGGAGCGCGCCGCAAAAGTTCGTCAGGCAGCCGATCAAGTCCAGTCCGGCAGTGGAGGAGCATCATGAGCGATCGACGTGGAATCATTCTCGCAGGCGGTAGTGGCACACGCCTTCATCCGATCACGAAGGGACCGAGCAAGCAGCTGCTGCCGGTGTACGACAAGCCGATGATCTATTACCCGTTGAGCACACTGTTGCTCGCGGGAATTCGCGACATTCTCGTGATCACCACGCCGCACGACGCGCCGATGTTCCATGCGTTGCTCGGTGACGGAAGCGCGTGGGGCATCAACCTTCAATTCGCGGTACAGCCGAAGCCCGAAGGTCTCGCGCAAGCGTTCATCATCGGCGAGAGTTTCGTTGGCGGTCGACCAAGCGCGCTCGTCCTCGGTGACAACATCTTTTACGGCACCGAGTTGCAGCGGCGCCTGAAGGAGATCTCGGTACAAAAGAAGGGCGCGACGGTGTTCGCGTATCACGTGGCGAATCCCGAGGCGTACGGCGTCGTGGAGTTCGACGCGCAAAAGCGCGCCAAGTCGATTGAGGAGAAGCCCAAGCAACCGAAGTCAAACTACGCGGTGACGGGGCTGTATTTCTACGACACCGACGTGGTGGAGATTGCCAAGGCTGTGAAGCCTTCGTGGCGTGGTGAGCTTGAAATCACGAGCGTCAACCAAGCGTATCTCGAGCGTGGCGATCTTGAGGTTGAACTCCTCGGTCGTGGCAGTGCCTGGCTTGATACCGGGACGTTTGACACGCTCTTACAGGCGGCCCAGTTTGTGCAGACTCTTGAGGCGCGGCAAGGACTACGTATCGCGTGCCCGGAAGAGATCTGTTGGCGCAACGGTTGGATTGATGATGCTCAACTCGAAAAACTCGGTAACGAAATCGGGAAGAGCCAATATGGACAGTACCTGTTGCAAATGCTGAAGCATCGCGACTGAAGTACGACAGCAAGCGACTTTCCTATGGACGTGATTGCAACAGAGATTCCCGATGTTCTTGAACTCGCGCCAAAGGTATTTGGTGATGAGCGTGGTTTCTTTCTCGAGACCTGGAACGAGCGGGTCTATCGCGAGGCGGGCATACCGTCGGCGTTTGTGCAGGACAACTGGTCGCGCTCGCGACGTGGCATTCTTCGTGGGCTGCACTATCAGATTCAGCAGCCACAGGGCAAGCTCGTTCGAGTAACGCGCGGCGCGGTGTTTGATGTCGCGGTTGATTTGCGGCGATCAAGCCCAACGTTCGGGCGGCACGTGGGGCGCGCTTTGAGCGAAGAAAACAAGCGCGCGCTGTGGATTCCGCCGGGATTTGCGCATGGCTTTCTGGTGATTTCTGACGAAGCAGACTTCGCGTACAAGTGCACAGAGTTCTACGCGCCGCAGTTCGATCGAACCCTCGCGTGGAACGATGCGACGGTTGGTATCCAGTGGCCACTCGAACTCGTCGGCGGAGTTGAGGGTGTGCAGCTTTCCGAGAAGGACCGCACGAAAGCAGCCACCTGGTCGACGGCGGAGACGTTCGAATGACTTCTGTTTCGCGTCCTTCATCGCAACACTCATCACACGCGCGACCGCTGCGAAAGGTGTTCGTCACCGGCATGGGCGGGCAGTTGGCGCGCGAACTCGTGGCAACCGCAGCCGATGGCGCTGAGATCGTTGCACTCGACCAATCCCAACTTGATATCTGCGACCGTGACGCTGTCCTTCGTGTGATGCATGAAGTTTCGCCAGAGGTGATTTTCAACGCCGCGGCGTTTACGGCCGTCGATCTTGCGGAAAAAGAGTCTGCGGCTGCGGATCGGGTGAATCATCTCGCGGTTGGCTTTCTCGCCGAAGCCGCAAGCGTGTCGGGCGCAAGGCTCGTCCATGTCTCGACCGATTACGTCTTCGATGGGCTCTCGCCGCTGCCGTACCAGCCCGACCATCCAACGGCTCCGGCGTCGGTCTACGGTCGTACGAAACGCGACGGTGAGTTGGCGGCACTTCGCGCACCGGATGCCCTCGTCGTACGAACGGCGTGGGTGTACGCACACCATGGAAAGAATTTCGTCGCGACCATGCTGCGATTGATGCATGAGCGCGACGAAGTACGCGTGGTTTCCGATCAAGTTGGAACCCCAACGAGCGCAAACGGTCTCGCGCGTGCACTTTGGAGTTTGGTCGACGCGGGCGCAACAGGCAATCATCACTGGACCGACGCAGGCGTTGCGAGTTGGTATGACTTCGCTGTTGCCATTCGTGACGAAGCGGCAGCGCTTGGCGCAGCAAAGATTGGCCGAGCCCGTGTCACACCCATTCGAACGACCGACTATCCGACGCCGGCGCGTCGACCTGCGATGAGCATCCTCTCGAAGGATGCGACGTGGGCGTTGATCGGCCCGGCGCGGCATTGGCGCGAAGAGCTCCGCGAGGTTTTGTCGCGGATGGAACTCCCGAGGTGAGTGGAGTCCATCGAGGACGGTCCGCTGCTAGAGATTTCTGTCCGAATCGCCGATACGTGAGTACACCGTGACCTGAACAGATCGATACGTGAACAGAGAGCCATTGGACCCCTCGAGAGCAGCATGAGCCAGCACAAGACCATCCTCGTTACGGGCGGCGCCGGATTTATCGGTGCGAACTTCATCCGTCATCGACTCTCGACCGCGGCAACCGATCGCATGGTTGTGCTGGACGCGCTGACGTACGCTGGGAACCGCGCAAACCTCGCGGGCTGCGATCCATCGCGCATCGAGTTTGTGCACGGCGACATTCGCGATACCGCGCTTGTCGAGCGTTTGTTACGTGAGCATGCAATCGCAACGATTGTGCACTTCGCCGCCGAAAGTCACGTGGACCGATCGATCTCGGGACCTGACGCGTTCATCGACGCGAACGTGAACGGAACGCACTCGCTCCTCAAAGCGGCGCGTGCGGTGTGGCTCGCGGGCAGCGGAATCCCGCACCGGTTCCACCATGTCTCGACCGATGAGGTCTACGGTTCACTTTCGCCGACTGACCCGCCATTCGCGGAAACCAATCAGTATCAGCCGAACTCTCCATACTCGGCGAGCAAGGCCGCGAGCGATCACTTGGTGCGCGCGTATCACCACACGTTTCATCTCGATGTGACGACAACGAACTGCTCGAACAATTACGGGCCGTTCCAGTTCCCTGAGAAGCTCATTCCGCTGATGATCGTGAATTGCCTGCACGGAAAGCCGCTTCCAATATATGGCGACGGCATGAACGTGCGCGACTGGCTGCACGTGGATGACCATTGCCGCGGTATTGAACTAGCGCTTGAGAAGGGTCGTGTCGGCGAGGTGTACAACATCGGCGGCGAGAACGAGCGGCCGAACCTCGAGATCGTCCAGCGACTCACGTCAGCGATCGACGCGGCATTCGCGGCCGATGCATCGCTCGCAGCACGATTCCCCGATTCTCCAGCAGCCCACGGCAAGCCATGTTGGTCTCTTGTGACGTATGTGAAGGATCGTCCGGGCCACGATCGTCGATACGCGATTGATCCGCGGAAAGCGCGCGCAGAGCTCGGCTACCGTCCGCATGAGACGTTCGAGACCGGCCTTGCGAAGACCATCGCTTGGTATCTCGCGCATGAATCGTGGTGGCGCGCAGTCATGGACGGTTCGTACCGAAACTGGATCGAAACGAATTACGCGCAGCGCGCGTGATGAGTGAGAGTTTGCAGAGATTCGCGCGGATCGCGCGTCATGCAACGGACGTTCAGCTCGGGTGTTGCGCTGTTTCGCGACGTCACGGCGGTCACTCGGCCGTCTGTGTACAAGCGTCTCTCAGCAATCCGCGTGATGCACGCGGAGTTCGGCGAGCATTTCATGCTCTCGTCAAACTCTGACCGTCCCAGTATCCGAGCGCTCGGAGGAGTGGTCCGCCTCGATGCATGCAGGTTTGCAACTCTG
>JAIXVI010000307.1 GCA_027483065.1 Planctomycetaceae bacterium | reverse complement strand
GAGCGCTCGCGACCTGCTTGAGCGCTCGCAACCTGCTTCGCAACTTGCTCGCTCTGGCCAGCCTCGCCGCGAATGAATCGCGGCGGGCTGAGATGGCGTCGAGTTTGAGCGCTCGCGACGTTCTTAAGCGTGATTCACGCCAGAGGGAGCCGCCGCAGCGGCGACCGCGAGAATCACGAGCGCTCGCAACCTGCTTCGCAACTTGCTCGCTCTGGCCAGCTCCCCTCGGAGTGAATCACAACCTAAAAGCGTCGGGGGCTGAGTTGCCTTGCCGAAGGCGGAGCGCCGCGGAGCCTGAGCGATTGATGGAGGAGTCGTTGGTCGCTCCGTGTGGCACTACCCCCTGCGAAGCAGGAGGTAGTGGCTTGATTCGGTAGCACACATGACGCGCCAAGCGAACATCGTTGAATCTCGCCGGCCTGCCTCGCGTCGCCATCACCAGCGGTGATGCCACACGACACGTCGCATTTCGCCCGACACCATCCTCTCGCGCTTTGCTTCGCACCGCGCTCGTGTCGACGGCGACCGCGAAAATCACGCACTCCGCGACGATCTTGATCACTCACGCCGCGCGGCGATCTTCGCAGCGGTCATCGAGATCTTCCGCGTGGGTCGTCTTCGCAGGCGCGTCGGCGCGCTCGCGCCAGTCTTCTGCGCGGCCACCGAGGTTGAGTTCGCTCGGCATGGTCTTCCGATACCCGAGCTTGCGGATGATCTCGAGGACATCCGTCCACGCGGGGAAAGTCTTGCCATTCACGCGCTTGAAGGCGTCGATCGCCATCAAGAACATGAATTGTTCCTTGTTCATTTCGCCCTCTTCGGCGTCGCGCACGAAGTCGCTCAGACGGCGGCCAGGGCCACGCCGACGCTCGAGATTGGTCGGATCGGCGACCTCGCCACGACGACGGTCAAGGCCCGATCGGCGGTCGACAACGCTCCCCGACCTCGGATCAACGGCGTGCAAGAGGTTCTCGCGCGTCGCACCTTCGCGTGCCCCATCAACGCGGCTGGAGGGGTTGGTTTCGTCGGAATGGCTGGCTGCCATGGTTGCTCCAATCGGTCACGAACGAGGCTTTGAGTCGGGCGCGAGATCTGCACACGTTGCGGTGCGTGGAATGAACCCGTGCATCACCCGCGCGATGAGTCGCGCCGAAAGACGCAGTCACGGCGTGCACGCGCACGACCGCTACACTGCGACCCATCGGTCCTCAGGGAGGCCGACTTGAGTGAATACTCACGCGAAGTGCCCCCAAAACCGCTGAACAGATCGACCGAGCGATCTCGAACGTCGCCCCAGAGGAAGAAACACCGAGGACGAATCGTGCCCACCGCGAAGGAAACAACCCCTCTCCAGCCCGTTGCCGCCATTGCTGGCTGGGTCTTCCCGGGCCTCGGACACATCGTGAACGGCAACATCCGCCGAGGCATCGCCGCGATGGCGGGCGTTCTTCTCCTCTTTGTAACGGGTGTACTTGTCGGTGGTGTCGATGCGATCGACCGCAAAGAAGATGGGCTCTGGTTCATCGGCCAGGCCGCCTGTGGGCCAATCGCCTTCGCGGTTGATTCAGCGAACACCGCGTTCCTCAAGTCGGGTTCCGCGGCCCCGATGATCCCGCTGCCGCCGTCTGTCCTCAATCCACAACCTCAAGCGAGCGCTTTCAAGGGCCTTGCACACGCCAACGAGTTCGGCACGTTTCTGGCGTTTCTCGCGGGGCTCATGAATGCCTGCGTCATCCTCGACGCACTCGTGCGCGCCCCGCGGAGCGACGGCGCGGCTGGAAGCGCGATGCGTGGTCGTCGCGCCGATGACGCCAGCCCCACGGTTTCTGCCAACACTTCTGCCGGAGGTGCGGCGTGAGTCTCTTTGCGATCATTTCCGATGCCGCCGCCAGCGCTTCCGATGCTGCCGCCAGCGTTTCACCCATTCTGGCGTGGAAGCCCTTCCTTCAACCCGCGCCAAACGCCCAGCATTGGTGGTGGCTGCTTCTCATTCCAATGTCGATCGGCGTTTCGCTCGCCTACAAGGCGATTCGCGTTGAAAATCTCAATCAGTTGCCGCGCGAAACGCTGCGTATGGCGGCGCAGATCGTATTCGGCATGATCGGCCTCGCCCTCGCGCTCTACGTGCTCGTCATCCTGATCTTGCCGCATCTGCCGGCTGAGTAAGTCCTCACGTCGCGCGGCGCTTCACGCGCGCAACAACCGTGAGCACCACAAACGCCGCCGCCGCGAAGATGGCGACATTCGCCAGCGCACCGAACCAAAGAATGCGCCGCTCTTCCGGCGCCCCGCCTCGTCCGCCCGTGAGAACGCTCTCCGCCGCGTGACTGATGCTTGTGTTGCCATCATCGAGTTCGGCGTGGATCGGAAAGTTGCGTTTCGTCGTCGTCACCGTCCAACGGAACGCGACTGTCGGCAGCGGCCAACCCGAAGCGAGCGTCCCGATGCGGAGAAATTGGACATCGGGATAGGGCGGCGGCGGCGGTTCGGCCCAACCGGGGAGGTCGCCGTCGGTGATCGGCGTTGTCATGCGCGTTGGGGAGAGCTGGAGATTCGACCACGCGAGCCCGAATGCCTCGTCACGCGCGTTGACCCATGCGTACTCGCCGCGATAGATCTGTCGAATCTGCGCGCCCCGGCCGCGATCGACCTGTTGCAGCGGAACGTAGGTCATCAGCGCCGTCGCGATGACCCCAAACACGACAGCCGCGACCGCGTGGAGACCGAGCGAAGTGGTGGCGCGTGGAAGCGGCGTCGACATGACGCGCATTCTGCGATACTTCCCGCGTGACTGCATCGCAACGTGCCTCCAACGACTCTTCTTCGAACGACCCCGCCTTTCCCGCTTCGCTCCACCGACTCGTGCTGCGCGGGATCTCTGAGATGGGTTTCACGGCCCCGACGCCGATCCAAGCAGCGTTCATTCCGGAGGTTCTTGCGGCGGGCGAAGCAGCTGGGATGAGCGAAGCCGCACCCCCGCGCGATTTCGTCGGCCTCGCGCCAACCGGTACGGGTAAGACGCTCGCCTACGGCATTCCGCTCGCAGACATTCTGCTTCGACATAAGCCTGTCGAGACCGGCGGCCGCCGCCGCGATCCGCGCACCCGATTGCGCGCGCTCGTACTCGTGCCGACGCGCGAACTTGCGCAACAAGTTGCCGAAGAAATTCGCACGCTCGTACGTGGTTCGCTCCTCAAAGTGGTCGCTGTCTACGGCAAAGTCGCGCTCGCGCCCCAAGTCGATGCGATCAAGCGCGGCGTCGACATCGTTGTTGCGACGCCTGGCCGCGCGCGCGAGTTGATCGAAGAAGACGCGATGACCCTCGCGCACCTTCTGTATGTCGTCTGCGACGAAGCAGACCGCATGCTCGACATGGGCTTTTTGCCGCAAGTCGAATGGGTGCTCTCGCGTGCGCCGGAAGGTCGTGCGAAGTGGTTGCTCTCAGCCACGCTTCCGCGACAAGTTGAAGATCTCGTCCACAAGCGCCTCGCGAAGCCGCGCAAAATCGAGGTCGGCGTGCGCAACGCCGCTGCCGCGCACCTCACGCACCAACGTGTACTCCTCAACGAAGAAGAGAAAGTGCCGACGCTCCTTTCGATTCTCGCGGCGGAGGATCTGCGGCGCGGCATCGTTGTCTACTGCGCATCGCGCCGACGAACGGGTTGGGTTGCAGGCGCGTTGCGTCGACACGATGTCTCGACCGCGGTGGTCCACGGCGATCGCTCGCAGTTGCAGCGTGAAAAAGCACTTGAAACCTTCGCGCACGGCCGTTGTCGCGTGCTCGTCGCGACCGACGTCGCCGCGCGCGGTTTGCACGTGCCGGGCATTCGTCTCGTCGTCAATTACGACGTTCCAATGTCGCCCGAAGAGTGGATTCACCGCGTTGGTCGCGCGGGCCACGGCGGCGGCGAAGGCTCGAGCATCACCTTCGTCGCGCCAGAAGAGCGCATGCGTTGGGACTCTGTCATCACGCTCGCGAATCCGACGTGGGAAACCGTGCCCGTCCCCGAGAACATCGAAACCTTTATGCGCGACACCGATCGCGTGCGACTCGGGCGAAAGAAGCTCGAAGAAGCGAAGGTGATCGAAGCGTTCAACGCGAAAGAGCGCGCGGAAAAGGAAAAAGCGAAGCGCCTCAAGGAAGCCGCCCGCAAGCGCAAGATGCGCGCGCCGCGACACGATTCCAAGCAATTCCGCGGCACGAAAGCCAATTCGCCGATCGAGAAAGATGTTCGACGCGGCGGAGGCGTGAAGCGTCGCGAGAGTTGAGGCGACGCGAGGGTTGAAGCGGCGCGAGAGTTGGAATCTATAAAACGCGTTTACGCGCGGCGTTCGCGCAGGATCATGCGGAACGCGAGCGAGCGAATCTCACGACCGTGTCGCAAAAGCATGCGACGGCGCACGGCGCGGAGCCCCGGTACCGTCATCGTGTTCTGCTGAATGCTCGCGAAGAGCGAGAAGTCGAGTGCGGCAGAGCGCACCCAATCGATATCCCGCTCGTAACCGCTCACGGCGAGTGCGCCTGTTTCATCGATGAATCGACGCAAACGGCGTTGGCTCACGCCGAGCGTTTGGCAGCAACCGAAGTGAATCACGCGGCCCTGGCATTTGCCGCGCAGCGAGTCTTCGAGCGCATCGAGCGAAACGCGGGCGGTGCGACGACGGAGGTCGCCAAACTGCACTTCACCCTCGATGCCGTGGAACGCGAGGTAAAGGATCGGCAGATCGTCGTGGCGACGCTGCGTCCACTTCTTGAGGTAGTAATCCAGCGCGTCGAGCGTGACGACGTTGCGGTGGACGAACGGCACCGACAGCGGCGAGCTCTTCAAGAGCGCTAGCATCGGCTCGACCGACGGCGACGAGCGCACTTCGGACCAATCGGTCTCGAGGCAGAAGATGCCGCGCACTTTGGTGCGTGCGTGGGCGAGTGTGTAGTCGGTGAGTTGCATGACGGGTCCCTCAATCTCGATGTTGCTCGCTGTTGCTCGCTCGTGCTTGGTCAGAACGGTTCTTGCTCGCGGCCTACTTGTGCCCATTTGGGCCCACTCGCGCCTTCTCGTACCCACCCATTGGCGGCTGACGCATCTGCGCGCGATCCACGCGACATCAGAAGACGTCAGGTATCACCCTGCGTGTCATTCCCTTGGAGGCAATTTGTCGGAGCGCGGCATTGTTGCCGCGGTCCCACTCTCCCGCGGGAAATTCACGTGAAACTCTCGTGTTTCAGCGACTTTCCCGCGTTCGCGAGAGGAGTGAAATAGGGCAACGCCCGCCCACGGCTCCCAGCGCGGTTCTTCTCCACCCCGCGACCTCGCGGTGGACAACTCAAGCGTCCGGAAATGCGTCGAGGCGCTCCGCGGACGACGAGCCGAGCGGCTTATGCACGACCGTTCCACATGCGAATCACCCGAGTTTCTCGCTCGAAACCGAGGATCGAAACGGTTCCTGTCTCGAGGTAGAAGCGCTCGCCATCTTCGGGGGCGAGCCGGAGCCAGGTCGCCGCGAGGACACGCAGCATGTGCCCGTGGCTAAAGAGCGCGACGTCGCCCGGCACCGCAAGCGCACGGTCGATGACGTGGCGCGCGCGCGCCGCAACGTCTTCCACCGTTTCGCCATTCGGCACTCCATCTTGGAAGAGGTTCCACGAAGGATCGGTCTCGCGGATCGTGGCCGTCGTTCGACCTTCATAGTCGCCGTAGTCCCACTCGCGAAGTTCATCGATCCGAAGCGCGTTGGGGAGCAGCCCCGCGAGTTCGCAGGTACGCACCGCGCGCGTGCGCGGGCTGGTGAGCACAAGCCCGAATGGGTGCTGCGCGAACACCGGCGCGAGCAGCATCGCACGGCGTTCACCTTCTGCCGTCAGCGGAATGTCGGTGCGCGACGTGTGCCGCCCGCTCAAACTCCACTCGGTCTCGCCGTGACGGATCAGGAAGAGTCGCTTGGCGGAACCAGAAGCGGAATGATCGGGTGCTGAAGGAGCCGGGTTCGACATCGGCGACGAGGATACGGCCGCCGCCTCGCTGATGCGCCAAACGGAAGGACCGGGAACCTCCGCAAGGAGTCAGTTTCTCCGTATCATCGCCCCCCATGCAAGGCGCAGCGACTGTTTCCGAATCTCCCGTTGTCCGTGTTGGCGAAGCGACCACTCGTGATTACGCCGTCACGGCCAGCACGGTTGTTTTCCGTGTGATGCGCGAGGAGCTTTGCGTCGGTCTGCCGCGCGTTGAATCAGGTGCTGGGCTCCGGCGCACGGTGCCATGCGCGCGTCCCGACGCGGTTGCCCTTGACGCCGGTCTCGATGCCGCCGCGCGGATCGCCGCCGGAAAGTGCGTGCCGATCGCGGACATTGTGCGCATTGGTTCCGCGGGCGTTCGCGTTCTTGCGAATCCGGATGGCAGCTCGACGATGCACATTGTCTCGTGGGCAATTGCGCGACCGCTCGCCTCTCAATCCGGCATCGGCAAATCGGTGGAAGCAGAAGAGCACTTCGTGCCGCTTTCGGCGCTCCCGACACTCGATGCCAGCGCGCGCTCCATTCTTTCGTGCGCGTTTGATGCGTTCCTGGATGTCACGCTCGCCGACGCCCTGACCCGTCGACTTCTCCCGCGCCACGTCCTTTTCCGCAAAACCGACGGGTTCAACGGACGGAGTCCGTTCGAACAGGCGCTCGGTGCGGGCGCTTCACCCGAGCCAAGCGAACCAGAGATTCCGCTGTTCGTTGGTTTGCTCCCTGACCCGTTTCCGCTCTCGGCGCTCCGCGAGCTCTACGAGCGCTTGCTGGGCGCGCCGCTTGATCGCGGCAACTTCCGACGCCAGTTCCACGACGTCATCGAGAGTGGTCCGATTAAGGCGCTGCCGATTTTCGAACGCGGCGTACCGCACCGCGCGGGTCAACTCTTCACGTTCGATCGCGCTGCGTGGACGCGCTTCGCTGCGAAGTAACGCTCGCGCGCGGGACAACACGAACCTTCAAAAACGATCAACCGACGGTTTCCGCGCCGCCGGTTGATCGGGCTGCCTGTATGTCGTGCCTGTATGTCGTGCCTGTATGTCGTGGCTTCTCGGCCGAGAAACTCCGAAAGGAGCCCGGCGGAAGCGCGCGAAGAACCCAGAGAGGGAGTCGCGCGGGAGCGTCCTCCTGTCCAAGGCGAAGATCGGTTACGCCCTGAACAGTCGTCTGTGAGGTGTGCGGGTAAGGGCTTTCAGCACTGCTGAACTCGCGTCGTTCCTCAAGCCAAACAGCTCGGTGACGAGCGCGCGAACCTCCAACGCACGGCTCCTGATTCCGCCGGGCTCCTCTGGTGGTGGAGTCCGATGTGTGCTGTCCGATGTCGCATACCGGACACGGTCCGTACGCGCGACTCATAAAGCGGTTCGCAACTCTTTCACACAATCTGTGGGATTCTCTTTGCAGTGCACCCGTGGGCCGCGGCGTTCAGCGATCCCATACGCTGCCGTCGTGCAAAGGCGAAACGCGCGGTGCTTGTACTTTTTGGCACAGGTTCGCCACCAGTCTTCGCAGCAACTCTTGACGCCGCCATGAACTCCGCCTCCACGCTCCCTGCACTCTCCTGCGACGGTCGCGTGGCGACGATTTCGCTTCGGCATGGCGCAAAGCGAAACGCGCTCGATGCGGACGCAATTCGCGCCTTGGAAGAACGCTTGATCGAAGCGCGCGCCGCGGTTGATGCGCGGAAGTCTGACGTCGTCCTCCTGCGCGGCGAAGGGGCGCATTTCTGCGCAGGATTCGATCTCGCGCGTTGCTCCGAAGAACCTCCGCGCGTCGAAGAGTTGCTCGTCGGACTCTCCGCGTGCGTTGCGCATCTGCGCGCGATCGATGCGCCTGTCGTCGCGCGAGTGCAAGGCGCGGCACTTGCCGGCGGATGCGCGCTTCTCACAGGTTGTGACTTTGTCGTCGCCGCGCACGATGCGCAACTTGGGTACCCCGTTCATCGCATCGGTATCTCGCCTGCGGTGAGTATTCCAACGCTCATGTCGCGGATGGGACCGGCGGCGCGTGCGCTCGTTCTCTCGAACGACATCATCGATGGCAAAACCGCGCTCGCGCGTGGATTGGCGACCCATGCGGTTGCGTATGAAATGCTCGATGCGGAAGTCGACGCACTCGTCGCGCGACTTCTTGCGAAAGGTCCGCTCGCCATGCGCGAAACAAAGCGTTGGATGCGCGCGATTGAAGAGCGTGGTGCAGGCGATATCGGCCCCGCACGTGGCCGCGATATGACATCCATGATCGATGCGCGCGATGCGAGCGTCGCACTCGGTGAGGGCGAGGAATTTGCCACGATGTTGCGCGCGTTTTGGGCCGCGAAATCAGCGAGGACATGAATGGCGCTGCGCACGATTCAACGCAAGTTGCGTGAGATCGATCGCCACTCGCGACGCGTCGAGCGCAATGCGTTTGATCGCGCGCAAAGTGCCGCCTTTGTGCTTGCGCTCTTTGTCAGTCCGTTCGTCGTGCTGATGATGGAACGGGTGCGCGTGGTCGATGAGGCAACGCCTTTGCTCGCGGTACGGATCTACACCGAGGGTGCGGACGTCGAACTGCGTGCGCGCGTGATGGAAGGTGACGAACGCGCGAAACCGTGGCCTGGTGTCACGCCGTATGTCGACGTCGATTACGTGCAACGAACGTCGTGGTTCGGTTGGCCGTTTGCGACACGCGATGTCGCTTGGCCAACGGAAACCAAACTCACGCTCTTTGGCAGCGCGCGCGAAGAGTTGCGAGAGAAGTACAGCGCTCTCGCCGCGCCACTTGCAGCGCGCGCGAACGTCGTACAGACGACCACAACAGAGTCGACACACTTCGTCGCGTGGACGTTCTCGATTGGAGTTTGGTGGTGTTTGCTCGCGATTGCATCGGCCGTTGTGATCTCACCGTTGCGGCTCGGGTGGTACGTCTATCGCCGCAGTCGAGCGATCGTGCGACAACGACGCATTGATCGAAGTCACTGCCCGAATTGCGGCTACAACGCGCGCGAATCGTTGCTGCGCGGCCGCTGCCCTGAGTGCGGCGCGGAGTTGTACGAGCGGCCGGATGTGTATTGACGCGACTTGGCGTGAGCGAGGGTTCGCGTGATCTACGCCAAAGCGAGCGAAAGCGGGCACACACGTCATGCACACCAAAGCGAGCGAAAGCGGGCACACACGTCATGCACACCAAAGCGAGCGAAAGCGGGCACCTGAAGCGAAGCTTCAGCAGCCCGCTCAGTCGCGAGCGCTCAAACAAGTCGCGAGCGCTCAAACGTGATGCACCTCGGCCCCCGAGGATTCACTCCGAGGGGCGCCGAAGAAAGCGAGCGAAAGCGGGCACCTGAAG
>JAIXVI010000205.1 GCA_027483065.1 Planctomycetaceae bacterium | reverse complement strand
GTAGGCCGTGCGGAGCGAGAACGTCGGCAGACAGGATCCTTGGCTCAATACGAACTGCGCGAGTTTCACCTGAGTCGCAGTATTGGGCGCAACACCGACGCGGCCTTGGAGATTCGGGGGCGACGAGTTGAACCAACCGATGGTTCCATTGTTCACGAGGTCTGGTCGGTTCCAGCCTCGGCTATCACCAGCGTGCGAGCCGGAGCCGCCCGAGTTCCACGAAGGGTCGGCGTTCGAGCTGTTGGTGGCTGTCGCGTTCCCGCCGATGAGGAGATACGAGTCGAATGGCCGATTCAAAGTCGCTGAACCGGTGAGTTGAGGAGCCCACGTTCCGTACTGTTGGGACAGGACACCGCCGTTGTAATCGGAGTTGTCCTTGTGCCAGAAACTGCCAAACCAATCGTCTTGGCCGCCGCCCGACACCCCGAAGTTAAACACATTCAGGACCGTGTCGGTCGGGCCATTGAACGTGGCGAAGACCTCCCAGCGGGTCAGGTTTTGACCGCTGTTGGTCACGTTGGTAGCGGTGACCGTGTAACCCGTGAAAGCCGCCGAAGCGACGCCAGAAACCGCGAGGCCGAGCGTGGTCGCAGTGATACAGATCTTCATGGTTTTCTCCTCAGAGTTGGAGCGGATCGGACGACCTGATCCGCGCAAGTGTTTGCCCGAGAGAAGAGCGGGGCGCAGGCGCAGTCTGCGTGGGAATTGAAGGTTTTTCGGCGCGAAACACGCGACAAAACACTCCGACCCGCGGGGGTGAACCCGCGGGTCGGATGATGAGTGCTTTGTTGTCACACGCCAGAACTGAAGTTTGTACCGCAGTCCTGCAGTGCTGCCTCAGCGGCGACGACGACCAGCGAGACCAGCGAGGCCGAGGAGCGCGATGGCGCCTGGAGCTGGGAGGGTGAACGAGCCGTCGGCGAAGACCACGCCGCCACCGGTGCCGTTGTTGTAGGCCGTGCGGAGGGTGTAGGTGCGGAATGCGCTGTCAGTCTGCGAGAGGATGAACTGGCCGAGCTTGACCTGGGTCGCGGTGTTCGGAGCGATGCCGACGCGGCCTTGGTTGTTCGGCGGCGACGAGTTGAACCAACCGAGCGTGTTGGCGTTCGTCAGGCTCGCGACTGGGATCTGGGCGACGCCCCAACCAGCTGCGCCAGCGCCAGCGAGACCCCACGATGGGTCAGCGCTCGACGAGTTCGTTGAAGTCGGGTTACCACCGATGAGGAGGAACGAGTCGAACGGACGGTTGGTCGTTGCCGAGCCAGTGAGCTGCGGAGCCCACGTGCCGTAGGCTTGACCGAGGACGCCGCCGCTGTAGTCGGAGTTGTCCTTGTGCCAGAAGCCCGAAGCCGCGTTGAGGTTGGCTCCCCACCCGCCCTGGGCTTGGAAGTTGAACACGTTGAGGACAGTGTCGGTCGGGCCATTGAAGTTCGCGAAGACTTCGTAGCGGACGAGGTTCTGTCCACTATTCGAAACCAGAGTCGCGACCACGGTGTACCCCGTGAATGCGGCGTCACTCGCACGCTCCGGCGCCATTGCGCCAAGTGCACCGACTGCCGCCACCGCCAAGGTCTTCGTCAACCGATCCATCACGCAACTCCTTCAAAAGTCCTTCAAAACGAAGAAATGCCGCGAGGACGAACCTCGCAGTCAGCCATCCATCTCAAACCTCTTTCGTTGGTACTCGCACCAGAAAGAAGATCTTCACCCACATCGCCGCGACACGGTCCTGCTCCAACACCGGAGGCTCCTCACAAGGAGAGAGCCTCCACACAGCACACATATCGCTTCCAAACCCGACTGAATAAAGTCTCAAACCAAACCCGCCGGGACACGCGGGCCGCCAAACATACTCTCAATCCCCGAGATCCAAACGACAATACAAACTTTTAATCTTGATCCGTCGCTGTTGCAATTTCAAAGTCGGAACCCGCCCAGACAATTCGCGAACAGAGTCTGTACGGCGCACCCTGAGCAAAACATGTGCGACGCCCATGCGACATACGTGCCCGCAACGTGCACGTCGATTTTCAAAAAGTTGTAAGTGCATCTGAGGCGCAGACTTCAGGCCTCGCGACCGTGACCTTTCAACCGCTTCCGTCGACCACTTTCGGCCACCACGACACCGCGGCGAAGATCGGGCCATCGAGAGAGCATCGGCGCAGACACGCGAAATCAGTCGACGTCCGCCGAGCCGAGTGCAGATGTCCACGCCCCAGCGCCTACCCACGCGCCATTTGGCCGGCTCAGTAAACCGCTCCGATCACCCCACCATACATACTCGCCTCGCAGGCCTCGCGGCTACTCATCGCCCTCACTCATCGCCCTCGGCCGCCTCGCGGCTCGCGTCGTCATCACCTTCAGCGCCACCTTCAACGTCATCCTCATCGCCATCTTCATCCTCATCGCCATCACCAAGCGTGCTCGCGATTTCGAAAACGATCGCAGCGCCAAGACGCGCAGTGCGATCGTCAACGTCGAGTGCGGGGCAAAGTTCAGCGATTTCCACGCCGCGCACGCGCTCTGACGCGATCAAACCACGGAGCACGCGACGAAACGCGGCATCTGGCGCGATGCCCATCGCGTTTGGCGCACTCACACCGGGCGCAAAAGCGGCGGCGAACACGTCAAGATCGATCGAGAGCGCGATTTCCGCTTCGTCAATCGCGTCGTTCACCGCGTCCATCACAACCTCGATCATGTCGAGCGCAAATCCGTCGGCATCGACAAGCGTCGCGCCCGCTTGCTCGGCACGTGTGAAAAGCTGCGCGGTGTTTCCGAGCCGCTGCACACCGAGCGCTGCGTAGCGAAACTGCGCGCGCTTCTCTTTGCACCACTCCCACGCTTGCGTAAAGGGCGTTCCAGAGTTTGGGCCGCGCGCGGGAATTGGGCGCAGATCCAAATGCGCATCGAAGTTCACACACGCGGGCGCGTTGCCAGACGCACGCGCGATTCCGAGAAACAAACCAAATGCCTGATCGTGTCCTCCACCGAGGACCACCGGCACTGCACCAGCGCGCACGACGCGCTCGACCACTGCGGCAAGCGCGTGCTGTGTTTCAACGACCGTCGCAGCCGGCCGGATGTTGCCACACTCGATGAGCGAAACACCTTCAACCGCTGGGAACGAACCCATCCGCTCGCGCAACTTGCGCGGTCCATCTTCAGCACCAACGCGCCCCATGTTCTCACGAACACCCTCATGCGATGCGTAGCCGATGAAGCAGAGCGTCGGCTCAAAGCAGTGGTCGAGCGGCTCCGACAAATCATGGAAAGCAACCGCTTGGTGCCAGCGACGCACATCCAGACCGTCGCCATCGTCGCGGCCGGACCATGCGAGTTCGCTGGCTTTCGTAGGCGGTTCGTACGACGTCGGCAACGGCTCCATCGCTGCGCTCACTTCTTCTTTCCTCCGCCGAAGACACCATCAAGCGCGTTTCCAACGCCTTCTTTCAACGTGTCGCCGGCGCCTTCAAGAGCCTTGCCAGCGCCGTCAAGCACCTTGCCCGCAGCTTCACCGAGTCCCTTCGTGACGCCTTCACCAACCGACTTGAGTGCCGTTGCCGCATCGCCAACACCCTTGTCGACCGCATCACGCAGCGGTCCGGTGATCGCGCCGCCGATTCCCTCGACGGCGCCTTGCAAGCCACCGAGTACCTCGCTGCCGAGACCTTCGATGTTCGCAGCCAGCACGCCCTTGATCGCGGAACCAATCACAACGCCAGAGAGTTCGCTCGCAAGGACGTCAACACCGCCCTTCGACGAGAGATCACGAACGACGAGATCGGGCAACTTGACTTCGACGACACCCGTTTTGCCGCCCGCGATGTTGCGCAGATTCACTTGCATCTTCTCGAGGCGAAGTTCTCGAATGATCGCTTCCTTCGATTCGCCCGTTGGCGCCGGCTTCGGTTCCGTCGGCTTCTCGCCGCCTGCGCCAGCGCCGGTTGCTTTCTTCAGGTGATCGGCAAACTTCTGCACATTGAGTGCTCCCGTCGAGTCCTTCTCAATTTCGATCACGAGTCCCGTGATTGCGACACGGTCGATCACGATCTTGTCGCCGGTGAACGACGAAAGCCCCGCGTCGACCGCGATCTCTTGGAGCGCGACGAACTTCGTCGGCGAGTAACCCGCGGGATTGTCGACGTCGAGCCCGCGAATGGCCGTCTTTCCACTCACGAGACCAATCGAGGCCTCGCGCACGGTGGTCTTTGTGCCAAGCGCGTACGTGCCTGCCGCTTCGATACCCACGCGCGCGATCGAATCGATGAGGAGGACCGCCGACACCACACCGACGATGATCAAAATGACGAGTGCGAGGAGGAGCTTCTTCAGAATGCCACCGCGGAGGGGCCGGAGATCGTGTTGCATGGCGCGCAGAATACGAATTCTGAGATTGCTGATGCGGGGTCTGCGATCGCCGGTGCGGGTCGCCGCTGACCAGACGTCGCCGTGCTCGCAACTGCAGCCCCCAGTCGCTCTAGCTACCATGTCCGCCCCGATGCTCGAACCCGATATGAACTCCCCCGAGGCAAAGGCCGCGATGGCCCACGTGAAGTCGCTCCTGGGCTTCATTGGCGATGACCCGAACCGCGAAGGCCTCATCGACACGCCGGCGCGCGTCGTCAAAGCGATGCACGAGCACTTCTGGGGATACCACGCCGACCCAATCGAGCCGTTGCAACGAACCTTCAGCGAAATCGAGGGTTACGACGAGCTCGTCCTGCTGCAGGACATCGAAGTTCACAGCCACTGCGAGCATCACATGGTGCCGTTTGTCGGCAAGGCGCATGTCGCCTACATCCCGAACGGCCGCGTCGTCGGCCTCTCGAAGCTCGCCCGCGTCGTCGACATCTATTCGAAGCGCCTGCAGGTTCAAGAGAAGCTCACGGCGCAGATCGCGAACGCGATCAACACCACGCTGCGCCCGCATGGCGTCGCAGTCGTGATCCAGGCACGCCACTTCTGCATGTGCTATCGCGGTGTCCGCCAGCCTGGCGCCGTGACGACGACGTCGAAACTGCATGGGTCGTTCCTCACCAACCCAGCGGCGCGCATGGAACTCTTCACGCTGCTCAGCCTGAAGCCAGACTGATTCGATTTTCAGCGGAAAACACGCACTCGGCGCACCGCGTCGAGCCGATATCCTGCGTCCCCCGCTTTCGCGGAAACCGAGCCAACCATGTCTGAAGTCACCGCATCGACGCCCTCCCCCGCCGCCCCGAAGAAGATGGACGACATCGTCGCCCTCTGCCGCCGCCGCGGCTTCATCTTCCAGTCCTCTGAGATCTACGGCGGCATCAACGGTTTCTGGGATTACGGCCCGCTCGGCACTTCACTCAAGCGAAACCTCAAGAACGCGTGGTGGAACGACGTCGTCGAGCGCGAGCTCATCGGCCCCGATGGAAACTCGGTCGACATCGTCGGTGTCGACTGCACGATCATCATGAACCCGAAGACGTGGGTCGCCTCCGGTCACGTCGGTGGGTTCGCCGACCTGATGAGCACGTGCCGCCAGTGCAAGAAACTTATGCGTTGGGACCATGTCTGGGACATGCTCTCCGAGAGCGACTGGTGGAAGTCGATCGAGGAGCTCTACTCGACGCCATCCGCCGTGACGAGTGAAGCACTGATGAAGTGGGCGCAAGGCAAGGGGCGAAAGCTCGCGCCCGGACTCGCGCTCGTTCGCAACCCGCAGGTCACGCTGAGCTGGCTCGCTGAGCGCCTCGCCGCGCAAGGCAACCAGTACATGGACACACGTGAATTCGTTCGCCATCTCGCGACCGAGCAGTTCGCGCGCGACGGCCTGCAGACGCCCTGCCCGCACTGCGGCGGCGAACTCACCGAACCCCGCCAATTCAATCTCATGTTCGAGACGAACTGCGGCGCGGTGAAGGACGAGAACTCGCTTGCCTACCTCCGCCCCGAGACCGCGCAGGGCATCTTTACGAACTTCTGGAACGTCTGCGATTCGACGCGCGTGAAAGTGCCGTTCGGCATCGCGCAGATCGGCAAGGCCTTCCGCAACGAGGTCACGCCGCGCAACTTCACCTTCCGCAGCCGCGAATTCGAGCAGATGGAGATCGAGTTCTTCATCCGGCCCGACACCGCGAACGAGTGGTACAAGTGGTGGCGCGACTGGCGCTTCTCATGGTGGCAAAAGATCGGCCTCGCCGGCGCGAACCTCATCCTCCGCGAGCACGACCGCGACGAACTCGCGCACTACGCGAAGGAAGGCGCCGGTACGAGCGACATCGAGTACCGCTTCCCCTTCACGGCTCCCGGCTTCGGCGAACTCGAAGGCATCGCGCACCGCGCCGACTTCGACCTCAAGGCGCATGCGACGCACTGTGGCAAGGGCGACAAGATGCGCTACTTCGATCAAGAGAAGAACGACCGCTACTTCCCGCACGTGATCGAGCCATCCGCAGGCGCGGATCGCGGCACACTCGCGCTCCTCTGCGAGGCGTACACGCCGGATCCAACCCGCGCGTCGGGCGTCTACATGAACTTCACGCCGCGCATGGCGCCCGTGAAGGCGGGCGTCTTCCCGCTCGTGAACAAAGACGGCCTCCCCGAGATCGCCGAGCGGCTCTACCGCGACCTTCGTCGCAAGCACTCGATTGAGTTCGACGAGAAGCAGTCGATCGGCAAGCGCTACGCCCGCATGGACGAGGCGGGCACGCCCTACTGCATCACGATCGACCACGACGGAGCCTCAAGCGGCACGGCGACCATCCGCCACCGCGACACGCAGGCCCAAGATCGCGTGGCGCTTGATCAGATCCCGGCGTGGATCGACGAACGGGTCGGCTGACGGGCCAACCTTTCGGAGATTCGAGATTCTTACGGGTTCAGTCTGAGTCTGAGTCTGACTTGAGTCTTTCCTGTGACTGGGGATAGTCGCGCGTCGTTGGCGACAGCCGCGCGCGAAGCGCTCGCATGGACCGATTCTGAACCCCGTGTTTCTCACACCACTGTTTCCGAAACGACTGACCCATGAACCATTTCTTTGGCTCGAACTCCGCCGTCCGAACCCTTGCCGCGCTCCTTCCGATCGTTTCCTCAAGTGCTTTCCCGAGTGCTTTCTCGAGTGCTTTCTCGAGCGCGGCGCTCGCGACGGAAGTCACCGTCTTCGAAACAGACTTTGAATCGGGCTCCGTTCCGGCGCAGTTCTCTGCAAACTTGCCTTCAGCGCTTACGCCGGTACAGAGTTATGCAGGTCTCGGCCGCGACGGCTATCGATTCGGTGGATCGTTCTACCGCCACCGTACCGCCACGCTCGTCACCCTGACGCTGACGGATCTTCCGCCGCACGACGAACTCGATCTCGACTTCCTCTTCGCCGCGATCGACTCGCTCGACGGAACGGGCACATTCCCAGCAGGAGACTTCTTCCGCGTGACGCTCGATGGTGTTGAGGTGTTCCGCGAGTCCTTCGCGAATGCGACTCCCGTGCAATACCAGAGTTACGTCTCTGCACCAGGAGTCGAGTTGGCTCGCCGCATCGATCTCGGCTTCGCTGGCCCGGGCAGCTACTACACCGACAGCGCCTACGACATGTCGCTCGAACCACGCTTCCAGAACCTCGCGCACACCGCCAGTAACGCGACCTTCACCTTCATCATCGAAGGTGTGGGCACCCAAGATCTGGGCGACGAATCCTGGGCGTTCGACAACATCCGAGTGATCGCGCGGTCCGTGGGAAACCCCGCGGATCTCGATGGCGACGGTGCCGTCGGCGCTGCGGACCTCTCGCTGCTCCTCGCCGCGTGGGGCTCGACGAAGCCGAATCCCGCGGACCTCGATGGCGATGGCACCGTCGGTGCCTCGGATCTCTCCTTGCTTCTCGTCAACTGGACCTGATGAAGCGATGCGCCGCTTCGGCGCTCTGACTCGACCGAGCCCGTAAGAGCGCGCATGACGTTCGGGCCGCGAAACTGTGGTTCTCAAAACTGTGGCTCTCAAAACTGTGGCTCTCAAACCTGTCGCTCTCAGCGTTTTGGCTCTTCAGCAGATTCCGGTTGCAGCGCGCCGCGGGGGGCGTACCTTCGCACCAGCTCGCGCTTTCCACGCAAGCTCCGCGCCGCGGATGAAGTGATCGATGACATGCGGGCAGGCTGAGCGAGATCCGCTGTGGCGATCGCGCGGTGAAGTCTCGCGTGGCACCCTGACGCGACAAGCCCCAAAAACCGGCGCAGCGCCGCGTACCTTTCCGCAGTACACGACGCCGCACCGATGTCGTTGGAGATCCTGCGTGATTCGCAGAATCGATGATGTCGTTCGAGCGCGCTGATGTGATCAACTCGGTTGCTCGGCGAGCCTTCCGAACTGTTCACACACGGCGACCTATTTGTATCGGTCAAACCGACGTCGCGCGACAAAAAATTGAACCGGAACCTTCCCCGTTTGAATGCGATCCGCGAATCGCTCGCAGCCTGAGGGGATCGCAAAATCAGCGGCCTCACACGACAACTTCGAACGCCGACTTCTCAAAACCACCTGCGCTTTGGCGAACTCCAGGCAGTTCGCTTCGAACATCCATGGGGTTCCGATCAACGTCGATGCGCTGCGGTGGTTTGGGGAATCCTCCTCATGGCGTAGGCGATGTTGGCACCCGATACTCCACACGTCAGATGTTCGCGCGGGGCCGATCCGGGGTGCCCCGCAGTGCGAAAGCGCCAGGGCATCTGATGGAAGCAGTGACCCTCCGACTCCTCACGTGAGGGTCCCCCAATTGGTCTCCAAACGGGAAGCTTCCAGTTAGGGACGAGTCA
The DNA here is from genome assembly GCA_027483065.1 of Planctomycetaceae bacterium. Taxonomy (GTDB): domain Bacteria; phylum Planctomycetota; class Phycisphaerae; order Phycisphaerales; family SM1A02; genus QWPT01. The sequence continues at coordinate 6,083 of JAIXVI010000205.1, read as the reverse complement.
CACGCGGCCGCAAGGCCGCGTGTGGCTTTTTGCACTTCGCACTTCCGCGCGCGGACGCTGCGACGGTCTTCGCGACGTTGCCGAACGCGAACACACACAGCCTGCCTGAGATCCTGCCCAAGATGAAGAAGGCCGGCACGCGTCAGCCACCGATGGCGGCAACATGCATCCCCTGCGGAATCACGAGTTCCGCGCTGTCGATCATGGTCGCCACGGGATACGCGCACGCATCCACGGCGAACGCTCCTGCCGGTCGATGATTCCCGCTGCGACCTGTTCCGCCGAACGGCAACTTGCTGCTCGCGCCTGCCGTACCCGTGTTCCAATTCACGCAGCCCGCGCGCGAGCCCTCGCGAAACGCGCGCCACTCACTCTCGTCTTGCGTGAAGATGCTCGCGGCCAGCCCGAAGCGCGTCGCATTCGCTTGTTGAATGGCGTCGTCGAGATCCCGCGCTCGAGCGATTTGCACGAATGGCCCAAAGATCTCGTCGCCTTCATCCTCCACGCGAAATCGATCGAGTTCGACCGCGCCTGGCGCGAGGAAGAAACCTTCGCGATCCAGCGGCGACGCTTCGAGCAACAATCGCCCGCGCGCCGCGAGTGCGGCCTGTGCGCGCAACACCGCATCGCGCGCCTCGCCTGTGACCAGCGGCCCCATGAATGCAGGGACTCCATCGTCCGCGGCTGCAATCATGAGCGTGGACGCGAGTTTCATAAACATCGGGACGAACCGATCGATCACGCGTTCATCGACCAAGATGCGACGCGTGCAGGTGCAACGCTGACCTGTCGTCGCATAGGCCGCGCGCACGCATTCGATCGCCGCGCGACGAAGATCTGCGTTCGCTGAGATGTACGCAGGATTCGATCCGCCCATCTCGAGCGCGATGAGCCGACCGGGCGTATCCAGGTTTGCTTCAAGAATGCGCCGTCCAACCGGGAACGAACCCGTGAACAACACGCCGTCCACTTCTGGATGTGTCGCCAAGCGCGACGCAATCGCGCCGCCACCTTGAACGACATTGAAGACTCCTGCTGGAAAACCAACTTCATGCGCGATCTCCGCGAGCAATTGTCCAACGGATGCGCCCTTCTCACTCGGCTTGAAGACGACGGTGTTGCCCACAAGAAGCGCAGGCACGATGTGCCCATTCGGAAGATGCGCAGGAAAGTTGTACGGGCCAAGCACCGTGATCACACCATGCGGCCGAAACGCGCAAATGCCAGTTTTTCCGGCACCCGCGGCGACTTCAAAACCCGCGACGCGTGCAAGCACGCGTTCTTCAAGCGTGATCGAAACTTTCTCTGCAACGATCTTCGCCTCGAGTTCAGCTTCCCACTTGACCTTGCCAACTTCGCGCGAAATAGCGGCGGCCAAGCGACCTGCGTGACGCACACACGCTTCGCGCCAACGCTCGAGATACGCGCGCCGCTCGTCGAAAGACAGCGCACGCCATGATGGCAACGCACGGCGTGCGGCCGCGATCGCCTCTTCCGCATGCGATACAACAGGCGTTCCCATCCACACGATGCGCGATGGCAACGCAGGATCGCGCGTCACAATCCCATCACCAGAAAGTTGGCGAAACACGCCATCGACATAGTCACTCGGTGACTGTTCGAGATACGCAGCAGACGCTTGCATGTGCGTTAACCCTTCTTCTTACGCGTGCGAGTCTTCGACTCTGGAAGCGGCGTAAATCCGACGGCGGGATCCGTCGTGGCGCCGATGGCTGTGAGCGTTTCAGCGGGAAGTACGAGTTTCCCCGCTTCCATTGCGTACGCGCTGCGCACCGCGCGGAATCCGCCGCGGCCGCGGAACGAAACAAACGCTTCGCCATTTCCTGCGGTGTTTCCCGCGACATTTCCCGCGATCGCGCGCATCGACGTCGTCGCTTTCACGAGCGGGACTTCATCAATCGCAACATCGAGATACGGCCCGCCGTCGAACGGATCGACATGCCCGTGATACTTGAAGCCCTGCTTCTCAAGCATGCGCTTCGCAGGCTCGGTTTCTTCGCCGACTTTCCCGATCAATGCGCGCGCTTCGGGTGGAAGTAGCGACGCGTAGATTTCACCCTTCGGCCAAAGCGAGAGCAAGAACTCTTTCGAGCGCGAGCTGAAGAGATCAGCCTCTTTATACGAGAGGTTGATGAATCGTCGACCGAGGTATTCCCAGAGCAACGTGCCCGAGTCAGGCGTCAGCGGCCCCATCATCTCGGCGAGAATGCGCTCGGCGAACATCTCGCGATGAAGCCCGATGAAGTGAAAGCGAATCAGCGAGAGCAGCGAGCCAAGTCGCTCCGGTCGACCGCGGAATCCTGGCGCGAGAATGAGGCCGCCCACTTCGCTTGGACCGCTGGTATCGGTTCCAAGTTCGAGCGTGACATGCGTCTGCCCGAGTTGCAAATCTTCGCTGTAAAACGAGCGTTTCCCCGTCTTCAGATAGATATGCGGGCGCCCGTCCCACGAGACACAGCAGAGAATCGTGCACGTCCCGACGACTTCGTGCGATTCGCCATCCTCGAGGACGAACATGAACTCGCGCTCGCGAATGTCGTCGACGTCGCCCGCAAAGCTTCGTCGACTGCGCCCGACCTTCGCGGCGAGCAGATCTTTGTCTGCTGGAAGATTGATGAAGTGGACCATCTTCGCGAGCTTGAGAAGCGTCGGAAGGTCGTCAAGGATGGCGGGGCGAATGACAAACATGCGTTTTCCAGCGGTTTTTAGGCCGTGCGCGCGAACGACTTTTCCATGATTTCGAAGACAGGCCCGAAGTGCTCAGGCTTCATCACGCCGACTGGCGGGAGGAACCGCAAGTGATACGGCCCGTGTCCGCAACTGAATGCGATGACGCCATCTTCAAAGAGATTGTTGAGGAGTTTGCCAATCTTCTCTTTGTTTCCGCCAAAAGGTGTCAATCGCATCATGCCGCCGTGACCCGCGACGACGGTCTTCGAAGTACGACCGAGCGAGTTCGTCACCGGCGGGAACCACGCGGGATGCTTCGCAACAAACGCATCCGCGTGCTCCTTGTACGCGGCGAAGAGTTTCGAAATGCGACCATCCGCACCGTAGTAACCGCCGCTCTTCAAACGCCGCAACACCGAGAGTCCGGTGGCAAACGCGCTGGTTGAAGCAGCGAAAGTGCCCGAAAGAAGACCGGCTTTCGGGTTGAAATCTGCGGTGTACAAACACGCGCACGCTTGCGTGATCTTTCCGATGGTCACAACGTCGATGTATTCACCGAGGTTCAGCCGTTCGAAACAGAACATGCTTTCCGTGCGGCCAAAAGTCTGCACTTCGTCGTCCCAAATCGGAATGCCCGCCTTGCGTGCGGCCTCGAACAGCGCAACGAAAAACTCGCGCGGCGCCGTATTGAAACCACCTTCGCCTTGCACGAGTTCCGCGATCAAACAGCAGTGTTCGCCCGGGTAACGATGAATAAGTTGCTCGAGATGCCAGAGCGTCATGTCGATCGAGCGCTGGCCCATCTCAGGGTCGTAGAACGGCAAGTAGTCGACGAGAATGTTGAGCGCGATGCCTTGTCGATACGCCGCGGTGTCGCCGATCTGCGACATCGTGGTCGAGCGGCCCATGAAGCAATCGGCGAACGCGATGATGCGCGGCGCACCGCCAGTCTTCTGTTGGCAAACCTTCAGCGCGGCTTCATTCGCCATGCAACCGGAGTTCGTGATGAAGCAGTGCTTGAGGCGTGATGTGCGCGCAGCTTCGTTCGCGAGAAACTCACCAAACTCAATCGCGTCTGCGTTGTACTGCAAGTTGCCTTGCATCACGAGGTCTGAGATCGACCCGCGGATTGAAGCCTCGATGAGATCCGCATCGCCGTGACCGAACATGTGGACACCGATCCCGTTGATGAGATCCCACTTGACGCTGCCGTCAACGAGTTCGACGAGTGGACCGTTGCCGACACCCGACCCGAGGTAGGGATAGAGCGGGCCACGACCGCGTACTTCCGTCGCGCGTTTGAGCCACGAATCGAGTGACTCTTTGAGTTCCGCACGTGGCGGCCGCGCACCCGAGAGTTCGCGTTGCGCGCGCTCAACCTCGGCGCGGATCGACTTGATCGCCGCATCTACCGCGGGATTCGCGTGCAGAGAGGCTCCGATGGTTGACGTCGGAGAAACAGCGGAGGTGGTCGTGGTCATGAACTTCCTTCAAGCGGTCGCGAGTTGCGTGCCTGTGCGAGCGACAAAGCGCCCCCTCTTTTCGTCCGTTCACCGAGGGGGTCTGCAGCGTAGGTTGAGAAGTGTCTGCGGGTTACGGGACGCGTGCCTGTCGTGCGAGCAGAATCGCGAGGGTCGCCGCGCGCGGAACAAGCGAATCGAGGTCGATGTATTCGTCGGTCCGGTGGAGGTTTCCGCCAATCGGCCCCATGGTGTCGATCGTGGGCAACCCCTCGGCCTGCATGAGGTTTCCGTCGGAAACACCACCCGACTTTCCGAAGCCGACCGACTGGCCGAGTTCGGCGCCGATCGCGCGGACTTCCTCCGCAAGCGCGCGGACGGCCGCGGTCTCCGGCTTCGCGGGGCGATTCGACTCGTACTCGACGCGCGTCCGCGGAAGCGCCGCGTCCGGCACGGTCGCCAACGCGAAGAGCCCCTGCTTCACGAGTTCTTCCCGAGCAGCATCTCGGAATCGCGCGTTGCCCCACGCGCGCGCACGGTCGGCCACGATGTTCGTGGCCTTCGCGCCTTCAAGCGGCCCGATGTTGACGACCGTTCCCGCGTCGAGATCAACGAGTTTCGCTGCATCGAGAATCTTCGTCGCAAGCGCGTTCACCGCTGAAACCCCCTGCGCGAAGTCACGTCCCGCATGCGCAGCTCGACCTTCGCATTCGATGCGGAAGGTTGCGCTTCCAAGCCGCTCAAGGACGAGCGAACCATCGGGAAGCGCGGGCTCCATCGCGAGGCCGAGCCCACCCGCCGCCACGCACGCGCGCGCCTCGGCGCGAATCGCACGCTGGCTGTGCAGGCTGCCAGTTTCCTCGTCGGAATTGAGAAGCACGGTCCACGCGGGCCTCACGCCTGCCTCGGCGAGGACTTCGAGTGTGTGGATGAGCACCACGAGCCCACCCTTCATGTCGATCGCGCCAGGGCCCTCCGCGCGCGACGCTGAAAGATGCGTCAGTTCCTTGAACGAACCGAATGGATCATGCACGGTGTCGAGATGGCCCGTGAGGAGCACCGCGCGTCCAAGGCCTTCACGCGCCACCGCGCGCAACGCCACCGGCGGCGGCGCATCGCCTCGCTGACCGGGCTGCACGATCCACGCAGGCTTCGGGTCACCGGCGATTTCAGACATCTCTGCGCCGAGCGCTTCGAGCCGCGCTCGAACGATCTTTCGGAAGCGCGCGAGGCCCTCTTCGTGTCCAGAGCACGTCGGAATCGCGACCCACTCCGCGAGGTCGCGCTCCATCGCGTTTCGTCGCGAGGCGAGTGCATCCATAAGCCGCCGTTCGACTGCATCAAACATGTGCTGCTCCATCGTTGACGTGATGTGCTGCGAGCGAAGCGCCAAGAGCATCAAGATCCACGTCGCCTTCAAAGACCTCGGTCGCTGGGCCAGTCATGCGGACACTCGCGTGGTCGGAAGGCCACTCCAGTCGCAACGGGCCACCGGGAAGTTGCGCATGGAGCACACGATCCGCTCGTCCAAGCAGCACCCCGGCGACACAGACCGCACTCGCGCCTGTGCCGCACGCGAGCGTGATTCCTGAGCCGCGTTCCCAGGTGCGCATCAACGCCTCCCCACGCGAGGGTCCGTAGCGAACGAAATGCACGTTAATACGTGCGGGAAACCACGCGTCGCGCTCGATGCGCGGGCCGATTTCCGCAAGCGACACCTTCCACGGATCCGCGCAACAGAAGATTGCATGCGGATTGCCCATTGAAACGAGCGTGACGTGCGGCTCAACACCTGCGGCGCTCCACCAGTCGCTTGTCCCCCAACGCGCGAGATCAACGGGGTGCGCGACGACGCGCGCATCCGGAGCGATGCCTTCGATGCGTGCAGGAATCCGCGCATGCTCGAGAATCGGTGCACCCATCTCGACGGTC
>JAIXVI010000032.1 GCA_027483065.1 Planctomycetaceae bacterium | reverse complement strand
GTCTTGCCATCGGCCGAGACTGCGAGACCGTGGACGTCTGCGCCGTCGAAATCTGTGAGTCGCTTGCCCGCGTCGAGCGCGTCGCCCACCTTCGCGCGGAAGAGGTTGAGTGTGCCCGTGCCGCGATCGGAGATGTAGACGTATTCATCCGCCGAGATGAAGCGCGGCAAGCCGTCGTTGCCGTCGTACTTCGTCAGGGGGGCGAAGCTCTTCGCCGCCACATCAAAGAGCCACACGTTGCGGTTGTCGGGGCCGTTGTAGCCGCGTCGCGACCAGCCCGAGCCGCCGCGTTCGAAGAGAACGCGCGCGCCGTCAGTCGACGCGTTGGCCGCACCGCCGAACGCGTCGTGGAGTCGCACCGGCGTACCACCTTCGATGGACACCACGTACGGCCGCGACGAGCGATAGAGATCGCCCTCAACCGTTGTATCGATGAACGCGACCGGCTTTCCTTCAAGCATGCCGACCGACGCGAGCGCGAACGGCGCGTCGATCTCGGTGATCTGTCGAAGATCGCTGCCGTCGGTGGCCATCGACCAGAGGTTCTTGACGCCCTCACGATCGCTTTCAAAGACGATGCGCGCGCCATCGGGCGTAAAGCCGCTGCGCGTTTCGTTCGCGGGATTCGCGGTCAATCGCGTCGCCGCGCCGCCTGCGGTCGGAGCGCGCCAAAGATCGCCGCGCCATGTGAAGACGACCGTTGAACCATCGGGCGACAGCGCGGGATAGCGCGGCAAATCAACGTTCGAGGCCGCTGCGCCACACGCGCAAACTGCCGCGACGAGCGCGGAAGCGGCGGTGGCTGCAAAGGTTGGGCTCAGGAAGTTCCGACGGGAGGCGAATGCGTTGGACATGATTCGGTGCAGTTGGTTGGCGAGCGAACGATGTGGTTGGGCTCGGTGCGAGTCGTCACGGAGATCACGCGAAAACCCGGGAGCCGCCGAGGGGCCGCAGTCTATGGCCTCGCTCGCGCGTCGTCGTCGAACGACCGTGGCTGCGGACCGCCAAAATCTGCGCGTGCCGTGTCGGATATGCGCGGGGTGCTCCGAAAAAAACCCGCCGAATCGTCATCTTTGCCAAACCTCACGCGCTTCTCGGCCGATTCGGAGAGTGCAGCACTCCGATTCAGGCCGTGTCCTGCACTTCCGTACCCCTTCTCTCTCTCGTTTGTACCTGTCGAGTTCGTATCTGTCGAAGTTTGGAGTGTCTGTTATGAACCCGAATCGCCCCACGCGGAACGCCCAACAAGTCCGTTCGATCATCCAAAACATGGGTCGCTCGATCGATGAGGCTCGCTCGCGGCGGCTCGGCCCTTCATTGCCGCCCTCGGCGGGCTCGGCTCTGCCTGCCGCACGTGCATCGGGCGGAAGCAGCGTGAACCCGATGGATATCCAAATCGGTAGCGCCGAAGTGCCGGCGCCGAAGCTGATGTCGGTGCAGCCAACAGAGACCCCAGTGACTCCGACCTCGAACACACCAACCACGCCGCCGCCCGTGCGCTCGGTTGGTGAGATGTTTGAGAGCGAAGCGCCTCGTTTGAAGGCGCGTCCCAAAAAGGCAAGTTGAAGAAGGCGAGCTGAGTTGGTGGTCGGGTCGCACTTCATGTTTCACTTCATGCGCTGCCACCCCACCGATATGCTGCGCGGATGAGTACGCAGCCCGCAGCCAGCAACGCCACCGCAACCTCGAGCACGAGCACGAGCACGACAAGCACGACGACCGCCGCCCCCGGCCCCGCCGACACGATGCGGCCCGAGAGTCTGTCGTTCCTCAAGGAACTCCTCGACACGCCAAGCCCCTCGGGCTTTGAGCGCGACGGCCAGCGCGTGTGGCTCTCCTACGCGCGCAAGTTCGCGACGAAGACGTGGAACGATCCGTACAACAACTGCTTCGCGTCATTTGGGCCTGAAGGCGACGGCATTCCGACGCTCGCCGTCTGCGGCCACGCCGACGAAATCGGGCTGATGGTGAACCACTTCGACGAGAAGGGCTTCGTCTACTGCAAGGCAATCGGCGGCATCGATACTGGTTCGATCGTTGGCAAACGCGTGCAGTTCCGTTCGTCGCTTCCGGGCGTGAAGAACCCCGTCATCGGACTCATCGGCGCCACGGCGATTCACCTCCAAGACAAGTCGGCGGAGGGCAAGGTGCGCAAGATGCACGAGCTCTTCATCGATATCGGTGCAACGAGCGGCGATGACGCGAAGTCGCGTCTCGCGATCGGCGATGCCGGCGTTTTCCTCGATGGATTTATGCATATCAACGACGACATCGTCGTCGCGCGCGCGCTCGACAATCGAATCGGTACGTGGATCGCGGCGGAAGCGCTGCGCCTCGTGGCTGAGCGCGCGAGTGAGTTGAAGGTGCGCGTGGTGGCGGTGTCGACGGTCCAAGAAGAAGTCGGCCTACGCGGCGCGCAGATGATCGCACGGACGCTCGCGCCGTCGGTCGCGCTCGTCACCGATGTCGGCCACGCAACCGACAGCCCAGGCATTAGTCACGCGCAGCACGGGCTCTTCAAACTCGCGGCGGGGCCGAAGATCGCCGTTGGCGGCGCGATGCAGCCCGAAGTCGTTGCGCGACTCGCGGAAGTCGCCGCGGGACTGTCGATTCCGCTCCAGCGCGCAGCGACGCCGGGTGGTTCAGGCACCGACACCGACGCAATCTTCGTGCAAGGCGGCATCCCCTGCGGACTCGTGTCGCTTCCGATTCGCTACATGCATACGACCGTCGAAATGACGAGTCTGCGCGACCTCAACCGAATCGCGCATCTCTTCGCAGGCTTTGCGCTGTCGATGAAGCCGGGCGAGAAGTTCACGGGCGTGCTTTGAAGTAGCGCGGCCCGCGAGGATTCACTCCGAGGGCAGCCGGCCAAAGCGAGCGAAAGCGAAGCGAGTCGCGAGCGCTCAAAGACGAGCGCTCAAACTCGATGCCACCTCGGCCCCCGAGGATTCACTCCGAGGGGAGCCGGCCAGAGCGAGC
>JAIXVI010000001.1 GCA_027483065.1 Planctomycetaceae bacterium | reverse complement strand
TGCTCGCATTTCGTGCGCTCGCCGATGAACTCGACGCGGATCTTCTCGCTCTCGAACTTGCGAAACGCGGTGTTCGCCTCGCATTCCCGCTCGTGGTCGATCTTCCCGCCGATGCGACGGAAGGCGCTTCGCTTCCGCCTGATCCGATGCGTGCACTGCGGCTTCTCGCGATTGATGCTGCCGATCCACTCAACGCAGAGCATTGGAAGCGCGATCGCTACGGAATTCTCGCGCCCAACCCAGAGTCACAATTTGTGCGCCGCGTTTCACCGCGCGATCTCGATGCCGTGATCGTGCCAGGGAGAGCGTTTGATCTGCGCGGGGCGCGGCTCGGTCGCGGCAAAGGTTTCTACGACGCGCTCCTTGCGCGCCTTCGACCCGACGCGCGAGCGGCGACGATCGGTTTCGTCTTCGAATCGCAGATCGTCGAACGCGTGCCTGAAGCGTCGCACGATCGGCGGGTCGCGTGGACTGCGACGGAGAAGCGGCTGCGCCGCGCGACCGATCCAGAAGCACCCGCGCGCCCGGCGGCGCGAGAGTTGACCGACGCAGACGAGCGGCCTGAAGCCAAGTTCAGCGAGTAGTCGGACGAACATCCGAACCGGTAGCCGGGGACCGTCTTGGCAGCACGCACCGTTACGCCGCGGCCACGATCGCGGCTGAATTTCTGCGTTCTCCCCGCCCTCGCCGCTCGCGTGCGACGGCATTTTGCCTACCCTGCACGCTGCCTCGATGAACGAGGATTTCACGCACGAAATTGAGGTTCTCCAATGGCGCTCGCCAGCCAGTCGCCCCGTTCGACCCGTCAGTTCCAACCATCCCAACGTTTCGGTACGCAGTTCATTCTGCTCGGAGCAGCCGCCGTCGCATCACTTGGTGCGGGCTGGTGGTTGATGCGCGCGGACGCGGGAAGCACCGAGATCGCCTCTGCGTCGCCTGCGGCTCTCGCGTCGTCGGTCCCCGCCGCGAGCGGTTCGAACCAGCCAATGCGGGCGCCAACCTCGCTCGACGCCGAACAGTCGAGCGAGAGTGCTCCATCGAACAACATCGCTTCGAACAACATCGCTTCGAACAACGGCTCTTCGAAAAACGGCTCGGCGCTCGACAACATCGTGGCGGACGCAGGACGTGAAGCCGCGCGTACCTCGAGTGAAGTGAGCGCAGCAGGCGCAAGTTCGCCCGTCGCCGCGACGAACGCGCAGGCGTCTGCACCGTCGGCGCCAACGAGCAATCCTCCTAGGACAACATCATCCTCAGCTCCATCCTCCGCACCCGCCTCCACGCCGCCAGCAACGAATCCGAGCGCGACGCCCGAAGCGCCTGCGAACGATGCACAGCAAGCGCCGAAGAAGTCCGATGGCATCAAGCAAAACGGCATCACGCAAGGCGAACGTCCCGCCGCAACTCCAGCAGCGAACGCTGGCTCGCCCGCAGGCAATCTCGCGCAAGGTTTGCCACTCGCCGCAAGCGAGCCCGTCAAGGCGCGCGCGATGCTTTCATCGGCGCTTCTCTCGGGCGAACTCTCGCCGCTCGACGCAAAGCGATGCTCAGACGCGCTGGTTGAGATCGGCCGCGTCCTCGCCTTTACGCCGGTCTACAACGCAAATGACCCGATGTTCTTCCAGTACACGGTGCAGTCGGGTGACAGCCTTGAGAAGATCGTTCGACGCCACAAAATCGGCTGCGACTGGCGACTTGTTCAACGCATCAACAACATCAAGAAGCCCGAAGCGATTCGCGTTGGCCAACGACTGAAACTTCCAAAGGGACCGTTCAGCGCCGTCGTTTCAAAGCGTGATTACCGCGTGGATATCTGCGTCGGTGCGGGCAGCGAGCGCGTCGTGCTCACCTCGCTCCCATGCGGCCTTGGCTCGGCGAACGGCACACCGACGGGCAACTTCAAAGTGCGTGTCGGTTCAAAGTTGCTCAATCCTGAGTGGACACACCCGGTGACGGGTGAACACTTCGCAGGCGACGATCCGAAGAATCCGATCGGCGAGCACTGGCTTGGCCTCGAAGGTACGGACACCACCAACGCGCAACTCGCGGGTTACGGGATTCACGGCACCATCGACATCGACTCGATCGGGCAAGATCGCAGCCTTGGCTGCGTGCGGCTCCTCGCGGAAGACGTCGCGATCGTTTGGGAATGCCTCGGCGACGGCGCGATGGTCGAAATTCGGCAGTAACCGTCACCGACGGCCTCGCGCGCAACCACTCAAGTAGAAAGTCGCATCGGCGCGGAAATCGCGGAGAACTCCGCGCGGTGTGCTTTTGAAGGTCGACGCGGTCGCACACGAGCGCGGAAACTTGCGGGTTTCCGACCGTAGCCCATGCTACATGTAGCGTATGCTACGGCCTATGACCTTTGCGCCCTGCTCGCGTTGCCTCGACGCTGCCTCTCGCGAACCTTCTCGCGAAATCACGCGCGTTGCTCGCACCGTTTCAATTCTGTTCGCTGGTTTGTTCGCCGTCTTGTTCGCACTTGTCGCCACTGCGTGCGGCGGCGAGAGCAATCAACCCACGACGACCGCCGCCGGTGATCCTCGCCCTGAACGCGCAAAGCCACTCGTTGTGTGCACAACAGGGATGGTTGGCGATCTTGTGCGTTCCATCGCGGGCGAGCACGCCGAGGTCGTCGTCTTGATGGCACCCGGTACCGATCCACACCTTTGGACGCCGACACGCACCGACGTCTTGCGTATCTTGGAAGCGGATGCGGTCTTCATGAATGGCCTCCTCTTAGAAGGCCGTGCGGGTGACGCGTTTGCGCGCGTCGAGGCGAGTGGGCGCCCAGTTGTGCGCATCGCAGAAACGCTTGATCGCCGCGAGCTCCTCACCGACCGCGAGAACCCGTCGCAGTTCGATCCGCACGTGTGGATGGACCCGATTTTGTGGGCAAAAACGGCCCCCGCCGTCGCGAGCGGACTTGCGAAGGCTGCGCCCGATCACGCGAAGGAATTCACCACCGCAGCGACACAGGTGCAAGATCGCGCGAACGCACTCGATCGCGACATCTCCATCTCTATCTCGTCGATTCCTGTCGCACAGCGCACACTCGTCACCGCACACGATGCGTTCGGTTACTTCGGTCGCCGATACGGGCTCGAAGTGCTCGGCGTGCAAGGAATCTCGACAGAAAGCGAGCCCTCGCTTGCAGCGATTGAGTCGCTCGTCGCTCTCCTCTCTGAGAAGCGCATTCCGACGATCTTCGCCGAGTCGACCGTCTCTGATCGCACCGTTCGCGCGGTGATCGAAGGATGCGCTGCGCGCGAACACGAAGTCAAACTTGGCGAGTCGCTCTACTCTGACGCGTTGGGACCAGCGGCATCTACTGCGGCAACGTGGGAAGGCATGCTTCGCCACAACACGCGCGCCATTGCGAACGGACTCGGAGGACGCGGTTGAATCGGACGCGCGATTCTGCTGTTTCACCGCTCGTTGTCGAGCACTTTTCCTGCGGCTACGGCGGTGATGCCGCGGTCGTTGTGCGCGATGCGTCGTTCACGCTTGCATCAGGCACGATGAACGCGATCGTTGGCCCGAATGGCGGCGGGAAGAGCACGCTTTTGAAGGGCTTGCTTGGACTTCTTCCTGCGACACCCACAGGAAGCGCGCGCTTTTTCGGAGGTTCACTCGATGCCGCGCGCGCGCGCGTCGCTTTCGTTCCGCAGCGCGCGGAGATTGATTGGAACTTCCCCGCGAGCGCCCTCGACGTCGCCGCAATGGGTCTCGCGCGAAAGGCGGGCGTCTTCCGACGTATTGGCCGTGGTGGCCGCGACGCCGCGATGCGTGCACTGGAGACGGTCGCGCTCGCCGACGTTGCACACGCGCAGATCGGTGCCCTCTCGGGCGGCCAGCAGCAGCGCGTTCTTGTTGCACGTGCGCTTGCTGCCGACGCCGAGCTTCTCCTCCTCGATGAGCCCTTCGCCAATGCCGACAGCGCCGCCAGTGCGCGACTGCTCGCGACATTGCAGCAACTCGCGCGCAATGGCCGCACAATTCTTGCAGTGCATCACGATCTCGCTGCGGTGCACGCAGCGTTTGATCGTGCGATCGTCATCGCGGGACGCGTCGTTGCAGATGGACCGCCGAGCGCATCGCTGAGTGGATCTGTCCTCGCTGCCGCATACGGAATCGATCTCACAACAGCGGCGACGACTCTGACAACTCCAACAACAACATCGACAACATCGACAACGTCAACAGCATCGCCACGATCGACCGATTCGCAGGCACAAGCCCATCGCAGCACCGCCGCGCAACAGTGAGATGACTTTCGGCGCAAACACCATCCTCGTCCTCGCGGGCTGCACGCTCTTCGGAGCGATTGCAGGATCTGTCGGCACATTCGTGCTCGCACGTCGCCGCGCGCTTGTCTCTGACGTCGCGGGTCACGCGGCGCTTCTTGGTATCGCGCTCGGATTTCTCGCAGGCGAAGCGATGGGGATCGGCGGGCGTTCGCCGCTGGTCCTACTGGTTGGCGCCGCGTCAACCGCATTCCTCGCGGCAGTGCTGGTTCCACCACTCGCGCGACTTCGCCGCGTTGGCGACGACGGCGCGATTGCAACGCTCCTCGCTGGATTCTTCGGGCTCGGAGCGGTTTTCTTCTCGCTCGTGCAATCACATGGCTCGGGTTCGCAAGGTGGCCTGAGCAAACTCTTCTTCGGCAGTGCGGCTGCCATGACGCGCGCAGACCTCTTCATGCTCGCGGTTCTCTCGATTGGTGTACTCAGCGCACTTCTCTTCTGTGCGCGTGGATTTGCGACCGTGGCGTTTGACGAGGATTTCGCTCGCGTGTCTGGCGTGCCCGTACGCGCGCTTGATTTCGCGTTGACCGCGCTGCTCGTCTCCGTGGTCGTTGCGGGCCTACAAATCGCGGGAGTCGTGCTCGTCGTCGCGCTGCTCCTCACTCCGGCCGCAACCGCGCGACTCGCACCCGCGTCGATACGCCGCACCGCCGTACTTGCTGCGCTCCTCGGAGGAACAGCCGCATTCGGCGGCGTGCTCGCGTCACTCGCAACCGATTCGATTCCCACGGGAAGTGCGATGACACTCGTGAGCGCGACGATTTTCGCAGCAGCACTCGCCTTGACCGCCTTGCGCTCGCGTGTATCACGCGCGAAGAGAGCAACGCGCAACATCGAGGATCTGCGCGCATGAACGCGTTCCTCTCGATCGATCTTCCTGCAGTACTCGCAGCAACGCTCGCGCTTGTTGCGTGTGGCACGCTCGGCAATTGGCTTGTACTCCGCAAAGAAGCCCTCGCCGCCGACGCGATTGCGCACGCCGTGCTTCCTGGGCTTGTGGCAGGCTATCTCGTGACTGGTACGCGATCGCCGTGGGCCATGCTCGGCGGCGCTGCATGCGCTGGACTTGCTGCAATCTTGCTTGCGCGTGTAGTGACGCGCGCCACAAAAACCGGCGCTTCGACCGCACTCGGCATTGTCTTCACGGCGTTCTTTGCGCTCGGTGTACTTCTCCTCGAAACGCAAGGCGCGCGACAAGTGGATCTCGATCCGTCGTGTGTGTTGTTTGGCTCGCTCGAGACGATCTTTGTCGCATCACGCGCGGACGCGTCTTGGTTTACGACACTTCCAACGTCCATCTGGACGTTGGCGGCCGCTGCCGCCATCGCCATCGCGACGACGGTGTTCACGTTCAAAGAACTCGCGATTCGCGCGTTCGATCCAGCATTTTCAAAGGTCTCCGGTGCTTCGCCTCGTTGGACCGACGATCTTCGACTCATCGCAACGACCTTCGCGATTGTGGCGGCGTTTGAAGCGGTCGGAAGTGTGCTCGTCATCGCGCTTGTTGCATGTCCCGCGCTGATCGCCGCACCGTTTGCACGATCGGTGCGCGGACAGATCGTCACGAGCTTGCTTGTCAGCCTCCCGATCGTGATCGTTGCGTATTTCGCCGCTGCGCAAGCCGAGCGCGTCTTTCACGCGCCGCACGCGCTCAACGCCTCGGGCATGATCGCTGCATTTCTCGCCGCCGCTGTTCCAATTGCGCACCTTGTGCATCGCGTGGTGTCACGCGACAACGGTGGAAACATGGGTGGAAACATGGGCGGCAGCATGGGCAGAAACATGCGCGAAAACGCGCGCGACCCGAAGAGCCATGATCTCAACCGCCGCCCGGCGTGATCGTCCAATTCTTGGACGTTGCACCGTTCGACCAAAGCGTCATGTCGTCCATCGCTTCGGGCGTCAGCGTTTCGGCGTGACCATCCGCAAAGCCTGTCACGATCTCGCCCATGTTCCGGCGACTGAGATTTCCCCAAGACGCGGGATCTTCGTCGCTGTACTGCGCGGCCCACGTACGCGTGTCGAAGAAGGGCGAACGAATGCGGAAGTAGCCTTCGGTCACCGGCCCAACATCACCGCCGGGTGAAGCCTCCTGCCCACGCGCGCTCGCGAAGACCACCAGTTGCGCTGGGCGCGAAATCTCCGAAAGCCGCGTCACATAGAACTTGCCGAAGAGGCCAAGGAATGCGTTGTTGAAACCGCCGAAGCTTTCGTCGCCACCAACCCAAACGCTGTTGAGGCCGAAACTCGGAAACGCGCTCGTTTGATAGAGATAGTTTGAGTAATCGCTCGTCTCGAGTTCACGCAGCACCCGCTCATGATCGCCCACGTAAAGCGCGTTGAAGTCATGACCGAGATACGGCGCGAGCCGCCATGGCCAACGGTGCGCTGCAACGCCGATCGTTTGCTCAGCGATCGGGTTGCGCTGAGCGTCGTAGGCAGGAAGCCCCGACTTGTAGCCAGGAAGCAACGCGCCGTTGGCGTCTTGCGCGTACTGCGTCCACGCACCAACGAGATCGCGCGCGGCCGCGATCTCTCGCGCACGCTCGCTCGACGCACGAAGTCGCGAGAGCACCGGAAGAAGTGCCGCGACCAAGAGCGCGAGGATCGCAATCACCACCAGGAGTTCCACCAGCGTGAAACCCGCAAACTCCGCGATCTTCCGAAGCGGGCAGCGATGGGCCCGGGCTTCGCGGCCGCGGCTCACGTGCGCCGACTCTCGTGCGTTGATGGGGCTTGTGCAGGTGAAGATCGACATGAGAAACGCGGGATCCGGCGCGCGAGCTTCCGACGCCGCGCAAGGTCGCCCGACGGGGCGCGAACTGTAGCAACCATTGCACACACGGAGCGCAAACAACCTGTGAGGCATACGCCCGAAAACACGCGCACGGGACGGCGAACTACGAATTTCCTGCATCACGAGCAGATTGCGCATCGAAGAGGCGAGAGATCGGGCTACCTTCTGCTTTTTCAGAAGACCCGCGACGAACTCACCAACTGGCCGATGCGTTCCAGATGAGTCCGGGTGTTCGAGAGAACCCCAGAAAACCAATGAATCGCCGAAACCTTGCCGCCATTTGCGCATTTCTTGTTCCGTCGCTCGCACCATCGCTCGCGACGTCTTCGGCGCTCGCCGAAACCTATGTCCAGTCGTATGGTGCGCCTGCGCTCGACCGTTGGAACTACCCCTTCAACCCGACACCAGGTACGCGCATCACCGCGTCGACCTTTGGCAACGATCCAACCAGCGAACTCTTCGACAATCGTGACGGCCAGTTCATCGTTGGCTTCAACACTTCTGCCGACATCCCAACTGGGCTCGGCACTTCGACCTACCAAGTCGTTGCGTGCACCATCACACTGACCTACGCCAACGACTTCGTCGTCGAGTACGACAACACTGTGGATCCATACACGGCGTTTCTGCCCGAAAGTGATCCCGACTACGTCGCGGACGCCGACCCTGGCCAACCAATCGAAGTCTTCGGAGTCGGCTTCCGCAACGGCTTCACCCTGATGAATTGGAATGAGACGTCGCCGTTTGCCCCCGCGGGCGCGAACGTGCTCAATCCAAGTGTTCGAAACGCGTTCGCCGTTGCGCGCAACGCGTCCGGAGCCTGGAGTGACATCTCGAACTCTGTACGCGACCGCATGACTCCGTCGCCGTTTGCGGTCGGCACCATCGACGGCCTCAAGCCGGGCGAACTTGTGCCGCTTGGATCGACGATGCGGTTTGAGCTCGATGTGTCCCGCGCGGATGTGCAGGAGTACTTGCGCGAGGCAATCAACGCCGGACGCTTGCGCTTGACCGTGAGTTCACTCACGAAAGTCGTGCAACAAGGCGGGAACTACCCGCAGTTCTACTGCCGCGAGAATCCTGTGGTGGTCTTCACCGGTGTCGGCGCGGCAACGCTTGAAATCGAAGTCACGACGACGTCGTGTCTGCCTGCGGACCTCGACTGCGACGGCGCTGTCGCTGCGGCCGATTTGTCGCTGCTTCTTGCTTCCTGGGGAACCACCGGCAGCGACGCTGATCTCGATGGCGACGGCATCGTCGGCGCAGCGGATCTTTCGCTGCTGCTGGCCTCGTGGGGTTAAGAGCCTCGTGGGGTTAAGAGCCTCGCGTGGTTGATGACCTCGCGTGGTTGATGACCTCGCGTGGTTCCTCGCCAAGCGAGCGCAAGCTTCGCGCTGCGCTATCAGGCAAGCCGCGCGTGAGGTCGGCCGTACACGGGAGTCAACTTTCGACGCACGCGCTCCGCAATGCTCTCGAGCATGCGTTCGACCTCGGTCGTCGCAATCTCGAGTACCGCCGCGATTTCGTGCACCGTGAGTTCCTCGGTGTATCGAAGCATGAGCACAAGACGCTCACGGCGGGTGAGTTCACGAATCAACTCTGAAACGACGTTTCCGTTGCGTGCTTGCGACGGCGAAGTTTGTGCGAGCGTGGCGGCGCCACCTTCGACACACGTGACCTTCGGGGAGACTTCAGCTCGATCCTGGCGAGTCATGACCCGTCCTTCCTGTCACCATCCATGGCGACTCGGGGAAGATAACCGCAGCGGTGGGTGCTGCGTCAAGCGGCAAGTTTGCTTGAGTCCTCGAAGTCGCTCGGCTTGTCGCAGCCCACGGCCGCCAACCACGAGTCCACGCGCGTCGCACCACGTCCTTGGCGCTTCACCCCGCCGCGACTTTCGCCACGGAGAAGAGTGGCAAGAGCAGCGCGATCGCGACCGCGCCGAGCACCGAACCAAAGACGAGAATGAGGACCGGTTCCAACAGGCTCGTTGCCTGCTTCAGTGCCGTCTCGAGATCCTCTTCGGCGAACTCCGCGGCACGCGCGAGTACCTCGGGCAGGCGACCCGAACGCTCGCCCGCCGAAACCATGGACACCACGGTCGAGGGCAAAAGTGTTTCAGCCCGGAGCGCTTCGACGAGCGTTCCGCCGTCGCGCAGACGCGCATCGATCGCATCCCAAAAGCGGCCCGCCCGTGGTGAGCGCGAGAGCCCGCGACAGATCGCAATCGCGTCGAGCAGGTGGATGCCACTCGCCAAGAGCGTTGCCAATGTGCGACAACTCGTGGCGACAAATGCCATGCGCGAGAGACGGCCAAGAACCGGCAGACCGAAACGGACGCGATCGATGAGTCGATCCCACGCATCGGAACGCATGAGAGCCCACAAAAACACGCCACCGACGGCCGTAAGAAGCCCGAGGACGAGTCCATTCGACCTCACCGCGTCGCTGGCACCGAGCAACAACTGGGTCGGCCATGGGAGTTCCGCGCCGCGGTCGGAGTAAATCCGTGCAAAGCGCGGAAGCACGAAAACGAGCAGCGCGATCACCACAACCGCACCGACACCGAGCATGAGAAACGGATAGCTCGCGGCCGCGCGGACTTGCTTGGCGAGTCGCTCGCCTCGGCGAAGGTGATCCGACGCGCGCAGGAGCATCGGCCCGAGTTGGCCGGTGGATTCCGCGGCGCGCGTCAGCGCGACCACGACCGCAGGCACCTCGCGACCGCGCCGACCAAACGCCTCCGACAGGGGCACACCGGATTCGACTTCCGCTGCGAGCCGCGCCACGAACGGTCGAAACTCCGCGCGAACGCCCTCCTGCGCGGCACTCGTGAGTGCCTCACTGATCGGAACCCCCGCCTCCGACATTGTTCCCAAGTGGCGACAAAGCGCCGCGAGATCGCTCCGCCGCGCACGCGCTGTACGCGTGGGGCGAGCCTCCGTCGCGCTCCCCGCGAGTCGCGCATCGCGATCGATCGCGAGCACCGTCTTTCCCTCTGACCGAAGCCGTCGGGCGACTTCCTGCGGGTTCTGCGCGATCACGGTGCCTGTGACTTCGCGCCCCTCGGCGTCGAGTGCACGAAAGTTGAATGTCGCGCGGGCTGCGGTGTCTGCGACCACGGTCGTCGCCGCACGAAGCCCGTCTCCGGTCGAATGCGCGAACTCGCGGGGATCCGCTGGATCTCGCGCGTTTGGCACATGCTGGGCGCGTGCGTGGTGCATCGACATGGCGGTTCTTCGTCCTCACGACGTCGTCGCGAGAACAACCTCCTCAAAGGTGGTGACGCCTTCGCGTACTTTCGCAAAGCCGTCAGCACGCATCGTGCGGTGACCACTCGCGCGCGCGACCAACATCAATTCCTGCAGCGTCGCACCTCGCGCGATCGCATTCGCAAACGCCTCGTCAGGTACGAGCAACTCGAACACGCCAACGCGACCGGCAAATCCGGAGCCACGACAGCGCGAACAGCCAGCACCGCGTGCAAACGTGCCGCCCGCGCCGACGAGTTCTTCGACCGCCGCACGCACCGACGCATCTGGTTCGTACAACTCGCGGCAGTGCGGACAAATGCGTCGTACGAGACGCTGCGCGAGAACGCCACGCACAACCGCCGCGACAAGAAACGGCTCGATGCCGATATTGACCAAGCGCGTGACGGCACTCGTTGCATCATTCGTGTGTAACGTCGAGAAAACAAGGTGCCCGGTGAGCGCCGCCTGCACTGCTGTTTGCGCAGTTTCACCGTCGCGAATCTCGCCCACCATGATCACATCGGGATCCTGGCGGAGCATCGCACGCAGTGCCGACGCAAACGTAAAGCCTGCTTTGTCGTTCACCTGGAATTGATTCACGCCCGGCAGCGTTGCCTCGATCGGATCTTCAACCGTCGAGATGTTGCGATCGGTTCCATTCAGACTTGAAAGCGCGGAATACAACGTCGTCGATTTGCCGCTACCGGTTGGACCAGTGACGAGCGCGATACCGTTCGGCCTCGCGACCACACTTCGCCAACGCGTGAGGAGCTCCGCGCCCATTCCAAGTCGCTCGAGCGGAACAAGCGCGGCGCGACTGTCGATCACGCGAATGACGACCTTTTCGCCATGTCGGCCCGGCATCGTCGACACGCGGAGATCGATTGGGCGACCTTCGAGCATCACGTGGATGTCACCATCCTGTGGAAGTCGACGTTCTGAGATATCGAGGCCCGCCATGATTTTGATGCGGCTCGCAACCGCAGCCGCCATCTTCCACGGCGGATCGACTTTCTCGAAGAGTCGGCCGTCGACACGGAATCGCACGCGCAGTCGACGATCACCTGGTTCGATATGAATGTCGCTCGCGCCATCATGCACCGCGCTCCAGAGGAGCCAGTTCACAGTTTTGACAACGGGCGAATATCCCGCGAGATCGCGCAGATCTTCGATCTCAGCGACTTCGCGCTCAACAACGGAGAACGAGTGTTCATCGAATCCGCCCACGATGTCATCGATGACGAAGACATTCGCCGCAGGAACATATGCCTCGAGTGCCGCGCGAATACACGCAGCAGTCGCTGCGACGATTTGGACGTGCTTCCCCGTGCGACGACGAATCTCTTCGAAGAGGTAAAGATTCGCAGGCTCGGCGACGGCAACCGTCAGCGTCTCACGCACGAGAAAGAGCGGAAGAACAAGGTGTTCAAGCAGCCAGTCGCGCGGCAGCGTCTCAAGTGCTTTCGGGTCCGCAATGCGTGCGATGTCGCGCGCAAAGGGAATGCCGTAACTCTCCGCCACGGCATCCATCACCTGCTCGTCCGTTGCAAACTGCAATTCGACGAGCGTCTCGCCCAGCAACTTGCGATGCCCTTGTGATTTCTGGTGTTCGAGCGCTTCCGACAACTGCTTCGGGGTAAGAAGCCCGCGTGCGACGAGCATCTCGCCGAGTTGGAGTCGCGGCAATCGATCGACGATCGCCTGATGTCGCGGAAGCGCGCCCATTAGCGCAAACTCCTCGCGGCAAGTTCCACGCTTTCAGCGCATTCGAAGCGCTCAGCAAGTCGTGTCAGTCGAAGTGCTTCGCGCACCGCGTGCTGCGGTGCCACGAGACGGAGCGCTCCGCCTGCGCGAGCGGCTTGTTCACCGAGCCAAAGCAACGCTTCAAGCGCTGCGCTATCTGCCAACGTGACGTTTGAGAGATCGAGCACGATGCTCTTGGCGCCTTGCGAGAGGCGCTCCGTTGCCGATCGACGAAGTTCTTCAGGGCCGTCCGAAGCGAATTCACCGCTCAAAACAGCGAGTGCAACGGGGCCATGGAGTTCCCACGAGAGCTTCATGCAGCCTTCCTTGCATCACGACGCATCAATCCCTCAGCCGAGATCGGTTCGGGCGCACGCTCCAGCATTTCATGTCCTTCTCGCCCGACCAGATCGAGATTCGATGCGTCTCCATGCGGCGAAACTGCAGCCTTCCTTGCGTCGCGACGCATCAATCCCTCAAGCGAGATCGGTTCGGGCGCACGCTCAAGCATTTCATGCCCTTCTCGCCCGAGTACATCGAGGTTCGATGCGTCTCCATGCGGCGAAGCTGCAGCTGCATCGTGCGCTGCAAGTGCGTCGTAGGCTCCGAGATCCAGTGTGAGGAAGTGCGCCAAGTACTCTGGATCAAACTGACGTCCTGCGAGCCTGCGCATCTCTGCCAGAATATCTCGACGAGACAACGCGCTTCGATAGGTACGAGTGGAGCTCATCGCATCGAACGTGTCCGCGATCGCGATGATGCGTGCGACGTGCGGAATCGCTGCGCCCGCCAGTCGATGCGGATATCCGTGTCCATCGAAGCGCTCGTGATGATGGAGCACTCCGTCGAGAATCGTGCGCGACTTGGGAATGTCACGGAGAATGTGATACCCACGTTCAGGATGCTGTTTGACCACCGCGAACTCTTCGTCGGTGAGTCGTCCTTGCTTTCGAAGCACAGACTCTGGCACTGCGATTTTGCCGACGTCGTGCACAAGACCTGCGATGTAGATGTCGGTCACCACTCGCTCAGGGAGTCCAGCCTTCGATGCGATCTGCTTCGCGAGCAATGCAACGCGTTGTGAGTGTCCGCGCGTGTATGGATCCTTCGCATCGATCGCGGAAACCAGCGCAGAAAGCGCGCCCACGAACGTTTGATCGCGATCTCGAACGAGTCGCGCGTTATCGATGAACACCGAGAGATTTCCAGCGGCGGTACCGACAAGTGCACGTTCGAAGCCCGACATCGCGCGATCGCCTGAAGTTCGGTCGCCTGCTGCGAAAGCTCCAAACTGCTCGCCCTCGCGTCCAAGCGGTGCAACGACCATGTTGTTGCCGACAAGCGAAGCCTGCGTGAGATTGGCGGTCTCGCGAAGCACGACCGCTGAAATCTGCGCATCATCGACACCATCGATCAACACTTCGCCAGGTTCGACACCCAGGATTGCTGCGGCAGCGTCGTCGACCCGCAACGCGGTCCAACGGCAGCCGATGGTCTGGCGTGCCTCTGCAAGAGTGCGACGCGCGAAGTCCACGGGTGAAGCCCCACGCGCCATCGCGTCGGCGAGTGAGTGCAGAAGATGCAGTTCCTCCATCGCCGTCGAGAGATTCGCACCCGACTGTTCGCCAGCGATGCGTTCCCATTCCGCGCGTGCGAGTGCCGCGACGATCCGTTGAAGTCGACCGAGATTTCGACGCTCCCACGGATCGGAGAGAGAGATGCCCTTTCGAACCGTCCGCGCATCGAGTGCTGCACGACTGGCGAGGATGTCGAGTGTTTCGCCCCCCACGCCTTCTGCGAGCAGCGTGACCGCCACGAACTTTCCGCCAACCACGCGCCGTGGGACATCAATCGGGAGTACGACAAGCCCGAACAGTGGCTCCGCGAACTGCTCTTGGCCAACGGTGATGCGCGCGATTCCACGCGCAATCAAACCACGCGCCGCCGGCGACTGCAGGAGAACCTCGAGGTACCCAACACCATCGCCGTGCGATGGAATCTCCGCGGCTGCATCGGCAGGCATCAGTACAAGGCCAGCATCACGCAACGAGCGCGCGAGACCCGTCAATACACTTGAACGCCCCAATGTGTACGAACCACTGTTCATGCCACACTCCGTTCGTGCTGTTGTTGTCGTATCGCGAGAATCGAAACAACGTCTGCGAGAAGTGCACGCGGCGAGAACGGTTTGTGCACGATTGCAACGATGTTCGGTGAACGCATCTCGCCATCGTGCAGAAGGTGGCCACGCGCCGTGAGCATCAGCACTGGAATCGAAGCGAGTCGCGTCTCTGATGACATGGCATGCGCGAGTTCAAGGCCGCTCATTCCGGGCATTTGCAAATCCGTGAGGACCAGCTGAAACGGCGATTCCACGATCGAAGCGCGCAGCATCGCGAGGGCTTCCTCACCATCAAACGCTGTCGCAACATCGATCCCCGCGTTGCGAAGCTTCAATGCAACCACCTGCACGATGTGCGCTTCGTCATCCACGACGAGCACACGCGGCGAGGCTTGCACGATGTTGTTTGGGAGTTCGTTCATGCGTTTGACGTCCTGCGTCACGCGGCCTTCCGCAACGTTGCCTCCGCTGGAATCGCGAACCAAAAGCGCGAGCCACGGCCAACTTCTGAATCAACGCCGATCTTTCCCCCGTGCATTTCTTCGACAATGTTGCGGCAGAGATTGAGTCCGAGTCCGGTACCTTTGGCTACTTTCTCGTGACCGGCGACGCGATAAAACTTGCCGAAAAGCTGCGGCAGCGCGTCAGCTGGAATGCCAAGCCCGTTATCACGAACCGAAACGACAACCTCGCGTGCGAGCGCATCAAAGTCGACTTCGACTTCGACGCGACCACCATCGGGCGTGTACTTCAACGCGTTCGAAACGAGATTGAGAACGACTTGCTTGAGCAGACCGCCGTCGGCAGGAACTCGCGTCCCTGGCGTCGTTCGCGTGAGTGCAAGCGAGATCCCGCGCCGTTTTGCTTCGCCTTGCTGCTCGTCGACGCAGACGCGGCAAAGCGCCGCAACATCAGTGTCCGTGAGATCTGCGCGCGCAATTCCGCTCTCAATGCGGCTGATGTCGAGCATGTGATCGACGAGCCGCGATAAACGATCTGCTTCGGACAAGATGACACGAAGAAATCGATCGTGCTCATCTTCGTTGGAGTATTCGCGATCTACCACGAGTTCGGCGTATGCACGAAGCGACGAAAGCGGCGTGCGCAACTCGTGGCTCGCTTTCGACACGAACTCCGTCTTCATGCGATCGGCTTCGCGTTCAACACGAACATCACGAATCAGAATCGCGACAAATCCTTGTCGATGCGAGTCAGCACGTGTTGCGTGCACAACCACAGGCGCGTGGCGGTCACCTTGCCAATCGAACTCAAATCGCCGACGCGCGGCATCGTCGCATTCTGCAAGTCCGAGGACGCCTCGTCGCACGTGTGCAGGGAATTGGTCAAACGCACGACGTGTGCCAAGGACGGCGTTTTCTTCGCCAAATCGCTCGACCGCAGCCTCATTCGCAAATCGTGTCTCGCCGTGCGCATCGACGAGAATCACCGCATCGGTCAGTGCATCGAGAAGCTTCGTGCGTTCTTCGGCGCGGAGTTCAACCGCGCGCGCTTTGAGGATCACCTCAGCATCGCTCGGGCGCACCGTGAGTGCGGCGGGAGCCGTCGCGTACGAATTCTCGTCAGACGTCCCAAACCGAGTCGTCTGTAGGAGAACGACAGCCGCCCCCAGTGCCGCGGCGGCTGCGCCCATGAGCCACGGCGCCATCGACGCATCTCCGAAGTGCGCGAGCAGCGCTGCAGCAACGATCGCCAGTGCAATCGTGACGTACGGGGCCCGCGTCGCCGTGGGCGCAGTCGCACGCTTTCCTCGACGCATCGTGGACGAATCGCCCTGCACAAATCCTCCGATGGATGCGGTCAATCGTTCGTCACGCCGGCGAAAGCGCGACGCGCGAGCACCGAACCTGGATCAAGCTTCATCGCTTCGCCCAGAACTTCGAGACTCTCTCGGCGCTTGCCCGCACTTTCGAGGGCGAGACCGAGCGCGACAAGTGCTTCAACGTCCTTTGGCGATTTCGCGACAGCGAGTCGATGCCACCGAATGGATTCTTCGGTGCGACCACGACCTTCCGCGACCATGCCGCGCAACGTATAGCCGCGCGAATCGGTTGCTTTCAGCGCGACCAGTCGATCGGCGGCTTGCTCAGCGCGCGCCAAGTCGCCGCTCGAAAGCGCCGCAGTCGCGAGGTCACGCCATGCTTCCGCGTCTTCTGGATACGCGCGCGTCTCTTCGACGAAAACCGCACGCGCTTCGGCCATGCGCCCAAGCATCGTGAGTGCACGACCTTCATGGCGATAGACCTCATTCGGAATTT
>JAIXVI010000311.1 GCA_027483065.1 Planctomycetaceae bacterium | reverse complement strand
CCAGAGGGAGCCGCCGCAGCGGGGACCGCTATCGCACGAGTACACGCAACCAGCGGCGGGGCGAACCCTCGGTTCGCGACCGCCGCTTTGCTCGCTTTCGCGGGGATTGCACCAGATGTTTCCGAAGGCGGAGCGCAGCGAAGCCTGAGAAGTCGACTCCGGAGTCGCAGGTCGTTTCGTGTGGCACTACCCCCCTGCGAAGCAGGAGGTAGTGGCCAGAGGCAAGAACACGGGCGACGGTCCACGCCGACCCCTCAAAGCCAATTCCAACGTTGAACGTCGGCTCGGGAGTTGCGTCTCGCCATCACCAGAGGTGATGCCACACGAAACGTCGGCCAAAGCCTCGCATCATCCTCTCGCGCTTCGCTCTGCTCCGCGCTCGCGACTTTGAGCGCTCGCAACCTGCTCGCTCTTGCGGGGATCGCTTCAAGGTTGATCACGCACATCCGCGCCACCCCATCCCCGCCTACCATCGCCGCTTCCCTTTCGGCCGATGCGCGAGCTTGCACCACTCCTTCTCCCCGTCCGCTTCGTGAGCGGATTCGCTCGGAGTTTCCATCCAGCGTCGCTGCCGCCCATGCTCCGCATGACGTACGGCCGCGAACTCGTGAGTTGGGCGTTTCTGCCACTCATGCTCGGCGCGATCGAAGGCGGCACGATCGGCATCGTCATCAAGAAGGCGTTCGCCGGGCAACCCGGCGTCGAAACCGAATGGCTTGATCTCGCGACCGCGTGGGCACTTGCCGCGCCAAACATCGCGAACCTCACGAGTTTCATCTGGGCTGCCCTCGCGAAGGGCCGGCCGAAGGTCGCGTTCATCTCGTGGCTGCAAATCGCCGCGTGTCTTCTTGTCGCAGCAATCGCGCTTTTCCCGCGAAACGGCACCGGCCTCCTCGCAACATGTATCGCGCTCGGACTCGCGCGCACCGCGTGGACCGGCGTCATCACCGTGCGCGCCGCGGTGTGGCGCAACAACTATCCAAACGCGAGTCGCGCGGAAATCGCGGGCAAACTCGCCACTGTGCAGAGTTTGTTCCTCGCCGCCGCGGGCCTCCTCGTCGGCCGCGCGATGGATCACAACCCCGACAACTACCACTACCTCTTTCCGCTGCTCGCGGTTTTTGGCCTGATCGGGAATCACATCTATCGCAAGGTTCGCTTGCGGCGCGCGCGGCAACTGCAACGCGCCGAACTCGACGGACGCAAGAAAGATGCGGGCTTCAGCCCGATGGGCATGATTCGCCTGTTGCGCGAAGATCGGCTCTACGCGCGGTTCATGTGGTGGATGAGCGTGTTCGGCTTCGGCAATTTGATGTTGAGCGCTCCGATGACGTACGTCGTCACCGACGAACTCAACATGTCTTACACCGCCGGCATCATGATCAACGCGATCATTCCGCTCGCGGTCATGCCGTTCGCGATTCCGCTCTGGTCGCGCTTCATGGCGCGCACCCACATCATCGAGTTCCGTTCCGTCCACGGTTGGAGTTTCGTGATCGCGAGCGTGGCCGTCACACTCGCGTCCTATTTCCACTCGGTTGAACTGATTTATCTCGGGGCAGTGCTCCTTGGAATTGGCTACGCGGGCGGCACGCTCGCGTGGAATCTCGGTCACCAAGATTTCGCGAGCGCTGATCGCGACGCCGACTACATGGCCGTGCACGTCACGCTGAACGGCATTCGCGGAATCCTCGCGCCGATCGCCGCGTGGGGAATGCACCAGTGGCTCGCGCCGCTCGGTCAAGCACCGCTTGTTCTTGTGACGTGCACCGTCATCAACGCGATCGGTGTCCTCGGTTTCATGTCGATGCGCCGCGCGATTCGCGCCTCACGCGACAGCGGCGAGTCTGCGCAGGTTTCCGCGACCTGATCGTCCACGCGCACGGCCGAATAACACGCGCCCCACTACGTGCCCGTCACGCGCCTCATTCGAGTTTCGTGAAGTCGCGCGCATGCGCTGCAAATCTCATCTCGCAGCGTCGATCTTGACCAACGCTGCGCGCACTTTTCCCTCGCGGCGAAGCGGCGGCTCTGTTATCGTTTCCGATTCTCCGCTTCCGAGGCGGCGAACCCCGGCTTCAAGTTTGGACCGTTGTCCAACCCGGATGAACTTTTTCTCGGCGCGCGTCGGCTCGTTGCCCTCGCGTGGGAAACAAAGCACACATGGTCGACTTCAACCTGATCGAGGATCTCAAACTTCAAGATGGCGAAGTGGAGCGCATGCTCCGCGAAGCCTACGGCGATAAGGTCGCCGCTGGTGAAATGGACGCGCTCATCTCGCAAGAGATCAGCGGGCTCGCGCCAGGAAGCATCCTCAAGGGTCGTGTTGTCGGCTTCGCTGGTGATCACGTTGTTGTCGACGTCGGTCTCAAGAGCGAAGGTCACATTGATCGCAACGAGTTCGAGGACACCGATGTCGCCGTCGGCGATGAAGTCGAAGTCCTCCTCGAAAGCCTCGAAGACGAGTCGGGTGGCGTGCGCCTCTCGAAGCGCAAGGCCGACCGCATCCGCGGTTGGGAGATGATTCTCCAAACCCGCAAGGAAGGCGACGTCATCGAAGGTAAGTGCCTCCGCAAGATCAAGGGCGGCCTTCTCGTCGACATCGGCGTTCCGGTCTTCCTCCCCGCGTCGCAAGTGGATGTTCGTCGTCCAGGCGACATCGGCGAATTCGTCGGCAAGCCGATGCGCGCGATGATCCTCAAGATCGATGAAGAGCGCCGCAACATCGTCATTTCGCGCCGCAAGCTTATCGAAGACGAGCGCGACGCTGCGAAGAAGCGCCTCCTCGAAGGCGTCCGCGAGGGCGACCTCGTGCGCGGCATCATCACGAACGTCGCCGACTTCGGCGCGTTCGTCGACCTCGGCGGTATCGACGGTCTTCTCCACATCACCGACATGTCGTGGGGCCGCGTGAATCACCCGAGCGAGATCGTTCGCATCGGTGACGAAATCGAAGTCAAGATCCTCAACATCGATCGCGAGCGCGAGAAGATCGCACTCGGCCTCAAGCAGAAGGAAACTTCGCCTTGGGAGCAGATCGAAGCGAAGTACCCCGTCGGCTGCCGCGCGAAGGGCTCGGTTGTCAACCTCATGTCGTACGGCGCGTTCGTGCGGCTTGAAGAAGGCATCGAAGGCCTCGTGCACATCTCCGAAATGTCGTGGACGCGTCGCGTCAATCACCCGAGCGAACTCGTGTCGGTCGGCCAGGAAATCGACGTGGTCGTGCTCGACATCAACAAGGAGAAGCTCGAGATTTCGCTCGGCGTCAAGCAGACCGAAGTCAACCCGTGGGAACTCGTTGCCGAGAAGTACCCAACCGGCACCGTCATCGAAGGCAAGGTTCGCAACCTCGCCAACTACGGCGCGTTCATCGAGATCGAGCCGGGCATCGACGGCCTCCTCCACGTCAGCGACATCAGCTGGACGAAGAAGGTCGCGCACCCGAACGAGCTCTACAAGAAGGGCGATGTCGTCAAGTGCGTCGTCATCGACGTCGATCAGGAGAAGCAGCGCGTCGGTCTCGGCGTGAAGCAACTCACGGAAGATCCATGGGTCGAGGCGATCCCGTCGGCGTACCGCCCGGGCATGATCGTCAAGGGCACGATCACGAAGATCACCAACTTCGGCGTGTTCGTCGAACTCGAAGAGGGTCTCGAAGGTCTCCTCCACATCTCGGAACTCAGCGATTCGAAGATCGAGAATCCGCAAGATGTGGTCAAGGTTGGCCAAGAAGTCGAAGTCAAGATCCTTCGTGTCGACACCGACGATCGCAAGATCGGCCTCTCGCTCAAGCGTGCTCAGTGGGGCACGGGTGCTGGCGAGAAGCCAGCGGGCGGCGCAGGCGGCGACGAGTTCGACCGTCCAGCGCGCGGCGGACGCGCGGCTCCGGCGCGTGGTGGTCTCGACGATCACGGCGCAATGGGCAGCGACCGCTTCAGCTTCTGAGGCTGACGAACGCAGGTCCCGCACTGGAAGATCAGTTTTCCAGCAACTCAAAAACAATCCGGCCGCGGCGAATTCGCCGCGGCCGGTTTCTTTTTCTGAGAGTTCGTCAAACGCCTGCGTTCAGAGAACGCTGTTTCCGGTTGGACGCGCGATTGCGTAGAGTGCAGTCTGCGGTGGTTGAGGCGTCGTCAGAAGCGCAGGTTCAGCAGAGCGCGATGAACGCGAGCAGGCTCAGCAGCGCGATCTTTCTGCGGTGGTCGACGGGTGAGAGAATCTTCGAGATGAGCATGGCGTATTCCGTTCTTCAGTTGTGGTGCCGTCGCGACTGTGCCGCGTACGGGGATTCTGTCGCAACGAACGTGCCATGCGGGGCTGATCGTCGATTTTTCGCCCTGAAGCCGGGTGCGCAGGTCCGTCTGTGCGGCCTGTTGCGACGGGTGATGCAACACGCCACCGCGTGTTGCCCCGTTGTCGCACTCATCTGTTGCATCGCTGCAACATCCATCGCTGCAGCATCTTCGGCTCGCGCACAAGCGCCGACCGAGGAGACCGCGATCGACGCGTTCATCGTGGCGCGCGGCTGGCTCGACCGCGACGCCCTGCCCCCGCTTGATGCACCAGACTCGGCGGCCGCGCTGCCCGACACAAAGGCGGTCTCCGTGATCCTCCGTGCGAACGGCCGCGTTGTCGGGCGCGGTGACGATGCAACCGGCGATACATCGATGCTCCGGCGCGCCACCGGACGTGCCATCGCCGAGGCACTCGGCGACGCGACGGTGCGCGCGACCCGCGCTGACCTCGATGACCGCGTCACCGCGCGACTCGCGATAGAGATTGAACTCGCAGGCGCGACGAAGCCGCTCCTCGGTCGAACGATTGCGGAAGCTGCAACGCGCATCGTGCCAGGCACCGCTGGCATCGCGGTCTTACGCGGCGACGAGGTTTTCCGCGCGTTTCCATCGCGACTTCTTGCAAGCGACAGTGCCGACCGCCCGGACGCCACGATCACGATGCTCATGCGCAGCGCTGGGCTTCCTGCGAAAGAACTCCGAGAATTTGCGACAACGGAACGCGTTTCGCTCGGCAAGTTCGACACCGTGCGCATTCGACAAGCGACCGCGCAAGCGCCGCCATCGATCGTCACGCGCGCGGGTCGATTGATTGCGCTCGACGAAGTCACGCATGGATTTGCTGGGGGATTCACCCGCACGCTTGCGACGCAACTTGCCGCGCGACTTGGCGGGAATGTCGTTGTGCGTGATGGTTCCGCGGAAGATGTCGCCGCTCCGCACGAGCGCGCCGCACTCCTCGGAACCTACAACCCAACGGCGGATGTCTACGACCCGCCGCTCGCGAGTGCGGCGGATGAAGCGTTCGCCGCGCTCGCCCTCGCGTGGGCTTCGCGATCCGAAGCGCTTCCAGCACCCGCGCGCACCGCGGCCGCCGCGCAGGCCGCGAAACTTGTGACGAAATTGGCTGCTGAAATCGCGCGCGGCAACGAGGCGGGCGCAGAGAGCAAAAGCGGAAACGATGGCACGACGCAGAAATCGGCGGCGGACGATGTCCGCGCGCAGCGAGACGCGGCCGTCGCCGCGATGACACTGCACGCGGCGCGGCTCGCGGCGGACTCGGTGCCCGCCCCACTTCTCGCGCCCCTCACCGATCGCGTTCGAAACTCAGCTCGCGCATTTGTGGAAGGCGAAGCGACCGAATTCACGCCGCTCTCGATTGAAATCGCTGCTTCGTCGATCGCGGCGCTGACCGCGCCGGGCGCCAGCGAAGAAGACGCCCTGCTCGCGTCGCGCCTGCTCGACCGCTTGCTGCGTGCGACGGCCGATCAGCGAGGTCGCCTCGCCGACGTTGCCCTTCCGCTCGCGCTCGCGTCGGCAGCGGCAACACTTCCCTCGCAAAGCCGCGAGGCGTTGCGCGAAGTGCTCGACGAAATCGCGCGCGTCGCGGAGAACCTGCAAATCGGCCTCGGACCGACGCCAGACGGCACGCCTGCCGACCTCGCTGGCGGCATCGCGCTCCCAAGTTCCCGACTGCTTGTCGCCGACGCGCAGTGCCTCCGCCTCGCCGCCGCCGTGGCGGTGCTCCGATCGCAGAAACCCCGCGCGGAGGCCGCCGTTGACGAGCGCCCTCCATCGGAAACCCCGCCCGCTTCCACATCCGCGGCCCCAAGGGAAGCCACGTCTGCGGCGCCATCCGCAGCCTCGCCCGAGCCAAACCCCGCAACCACCCCCGAGCCGCAACCGATTGTGATCATCGGGTTCGTCCGCTTCCTCGCGCAGCACATGGCGAACGAGCCGTGGACCGACGGATTCCGCCAGCCAGACGCCGTTCGCGGACTTGTGCGCGCGAGCCTTGCGACCGACGACTGCCCTCCCGCCGCGACCGCCGCGGGACTTTTCCTCTCGATCGCCGCGGCTAAGTCGCTCGATCGTGGCGGCTGAGCTCGGACCTACATCAGACTCCGAGTCGCGGAAACTCAGAAATTGCCGCAGTTCCTCGGAAATACCGAGGGAATCGTGACGTATATTCGCAAGGTCTGGCCTTGCTCGAGCAGCCTGCCTGGCCGCCGTAGGGCTTGCCACCGTTTCGCGCTCAGTTCGTCACCGTTCTGGATTCGGAGTCTTCCATGCACCAGTTCATGCACCTGAAGGTCCACAACAACGTCTTCGCTCGCTCGCTCGTTGCTGGTGTCGTCGCATGCGCTGCGTCTACGCTGACCACCGAAGCATCCGCACAAGGCCTCTCTGAGCGCCTGCAAGCGGTCGCTGAGCAGAAGCGCGAGACGGCGCGCAACGATGTCTCGAAGGGCAAGCTCCTCGGCGCGTTGCTCTACGTGGATGTCTCGGTTGCCTTCGACAAGACGCCAGCCAAGACCGCGTTCGAGTACGTCGCACAACAACTCGGCGTTCCGCTGATTGTGCGTTACGCGGGCGAAGGCGGCTCGGAAGGCATCGACCCTGAACTCGAAATTTCGCTCTCGATCGAGGGCGCACCAGCGATCAACGTGCTTGAGCGCATGCTTGAGATTTGCGGCACCGATTCGCCGTGCACGTGGCAGATCCGCGAAGGCTTCGTCGAAGCAGGCACGAAGGATCGCCTCGCAGTTCCCGCAGCGCGCGAACTGCGCATGTACCCGATTCGCGATCTCCTCTTCGAACCACCAACCTTCGACAACGCGCCCGACTTCAACCTGAGCTCTGCGCTTTCGCAGGGCGGCCAAGGCCAAGGTGGCGGTGGTAGCGGCGGCGGCTTCGGTGGCGGCGGTGGCGGCGGTGGCGGAT
>JAIXVI010000145.1 GCA_027483065.1 Planctomycetaceae bacterium | reverse complement strand
TGATGAGCCATCTCCTTGGTGGCAAAGTTGAGAGCGCGAATCACCGCGAGTTCGGTCGCGCGAAGATCGATGTGCGCGAGCATGGCGATCTCTTCGCAGGGGTCGATGCAAACGCGACGGTGTGGATGAGCCACGGCGATCAGGTCACGACGGTTCCGCAGGGTTTCGAAGTCATCGCGAGCACTGGAACCTGCCCGTTTGCGGCCGTCCGTGATCGCGCACGCAACTTCTACGGCGTGCAGTTCCACCCCGAAGTGACGCACACGCCACAAGGTGGCGACATGTTGGCGAACTTCCTCTTCAAAGCCTGCGGCTGCGCGGGTTCGTGGAAGATGGCCGATTTTGTCGAGCAGGAATGTGCGCGAATTCGCGCGCGCGTCGGCGATTCGAAGGTGATTTGCGGGCTTTCCGGCGGCGTCGATAGTTCGGTCGTTGCGGCGCTCCTCGCGAAAGCGATTGGCAAACAACTCGTGTGCATTTTCGTCGACAACGGATTGCTTCGGAAGAATGAACGCGATCTCGTCGAGACGACCTTCCGCGATCACTTCGATGTGGACTTGCGCGTGGTCGACGCGAGCCGCGAGTTCCTCGGTGATCTCGAGGGCATTGTCGAGCCGCAAGAGAAGCGTCGACGCATCGGTCACCGTTTCATCGACGTCTTCAAGGAGGCGGCGAAGTCGATCCCAGGCGACGTGAAGTTCTTGGCACAGGGAACGCTGTATCCCGACGTGATCGAATCTGGCCATGGGCACTCTGGAACGAGCGCGAACATCAAGTTGCACCACAATGTTGGTGGATTGCCGGAGCAGTTGGGCTTCGAACTCGTCGAGCCGATGCGGCTCCTCTTCAAGGACGAGGTTCGCGCGCTTGGTGAAGTGCTCGGACTTCCGGCGCAAATCGTGTGGCGTCATCCGTTCCCGGGTCCGGGTCTCGCGGTGCGCGTCATCGGCGACATCACGCGCGAGAAACTTGATGTCCTGCGCGAGTGTGATCGAATCTTGCTCGAAGAAATCGTGGCTGCGAATCTCTACCGCTCAACGAGCCAGGTTTTTGCGGTGCTTCTCCCCGTCAAGTCTGTTGGTGTGATGGGCGACGGGCGAACGTACGACTCGACGGTCGCGATTCGCGCGGTCGACACGCAAGACTTTATGACTGCGGACTGGTCGCGCATTCCGTACGACGTGTTGGCGCTGATTTCGAATCGCATCATCAACGAAGTGAAGGGCGTCAATCGCGTGGTGTACGACATTTCGTCGAAGCCACCTGCGACGATCGAGTGGGAGTGAGTGCTTGATCTTCTCGCGTTCGCCGCTGATGAGCGCTCAAACCACGCATCTCGGCCCCCTCGGATTCACTCCGAGGGGAGCCGGCCAGAGCGAGCGAAAGCGAAGCGAGTCGCGAGCGCTCGTTGTTCTCGCGTTCGCCGCTGCGGCGGCTCACTCTGGCGTCGTCCACGCCAGAGCGAGCGCTCAAACCACGCATCTCGGCCCCCTCGGATTCACTCCGAGGGGAGCCGGCCAGAGCGAGCGAAAGCGAAGCGAGTCGCGAGCGCTCAAACACGAGCGCTCATCGCAGTATCGACTGACGCTCGATCATCAGCTGCAGCGTTTGGCAGATCAGATCGATCTCGCGTTCGCCGAGTTCGGTTGAAAATGGCAGCGCGATCAATCGATCCGCAGCGCGCTCGGCAACCGGGAAGTCGCCTTCCTTATGCCTGTAGCCATCGGGTCCGCAGGCGAAGGCAGGTTCGTGCGGCAGGACGTGGACTACGCTCGTCGCTGCGATGTCGTGACGGAGCAATCCTTGCACAATCGAGTCGCGGTCGTCGCGCGAGTAACGTTCCGAAAGCCGAACCGCGAAGTGCGACCAACGCACGGTGCCCTCGACGCATGGCGCGGGGAGCACGAGATCTGGATGCATCGCAAGCCGACGCAGATATCCGTGGAAAACATCGTCGAGTTCGGACGAGATCTTCTCGAAGTTCTCGAGTCGCACAGCAGCAAACGCAGCTTGAAGCGCGCCCATGCGTGCGTCGCCGCCAACCCGTTCGATGCGCCGAATACCACCAAGTCGCTCCCACTCTTGGCGAGGCTCAACACAGCCGCCATTTCGGATGAGACGAAGTGTGTGTGCCAGATTGTCTTCGTTGGTGACGCAGACCGCGCCACCCGATCCAACGGTGGACTCACGTTCGCCGAGCGC
This sequence comes from Planctomycetaceae bacterium, assembly GCA_027483065.1. GTDB lineage: Bacteria > Planctomycetota > Phycisphaerae > Phycisphaerales > SM1A02 > QWPT01. The sequence continues at coordinate 10,920 of JAIXVI010000145.1, read as the reverse complement.
GACCACAGCGATGCGACCGAAACGGCCAACCGGGTCTCGCCCGATGCGGCCACCAAGCCCACCCGCGAGCACTTCAAGCATCGGAAGTTCGTTCCGCGAGGCAATCGCGACGATTTCATCGAGACCCTTTGGTTCGCCGTGTGTGGCGACGCCGACGAGCACGCGTGTCAATCCGCTGACGCGCGCTGCGGCGTGCGTTTCGCGAAGCGTCAACGACTTTGGATCAACATCGGCGAAGAGCGGCCGGGTTCCAACGCGCAGCGCGGCATTCGCGAGAACGGATGGTCCGAGTGCTGGCATGACAACTTCGGTGCCAGCGACTGCGCCGAGCGCCTCGAGTGCCGCTTCGATCGCGGCGCCCGTTGAGGAGAACGCCACCGCAAGCGGCCGCTTCACAAGATCGGCGACGAGGCGCTCAACGCGTTCTTCAAGCGCGCGTTGGTCGCCGCGTGACTCGCGCAGAATACGCTGCATTTCCAGCCATTCCGCGCGATTCGGTTCGTGCATGCCGAGACGGATCGGATCGCTCATCGAAGTGATCCTCCAGCGGCAGAACCTGAGTTCGACGTGGGATTTGAAGCCGGCGTCGAACTTGACGTCGAACTTGGTTTGGAACTCGGCGTCGAGTCTGTGGTCGGCGGTGTGGCGGTCGTCGATGTTCCGCCCGCCGCGCCATCGGTCTTCGCGTCGGCGGACGTCAGCAGTGCGATCGCGTCGTCGGTGCGCTTCGCATGACGAAGCCAAAGCCACGCAGCTTGGGTTCGAATCACAGGTGAGACACCCGTGCCGCCGCCCGCAACGGTCGCGAGTTCGCGCAATACATCTTCGCTGGCGTTGTCCACGTGGCGCGCGCCAAGAACGGCGATCATCGCTTCGCCGCTGCGAGAGGACTTGCCACGCGCGGCAGCCGCCACTTCCGCAGCTTCACGCGTTCCGGCCGAAGCGAGAGCAAGGATGAACGTCTCTTGGAGCGCGCGGTCGTCTTCCACCGACGCGAGCAGAGCGGCGAGCTCGGTCGGCGCAACTTGCGCAAGGCGTGCGATCGCGCGTGTGAGGCTTTCGATCAAAGGCGCGGCTGCTCGGCGCTCTTCAACGAGGTACTTCGCTGCAGCGAGTCCAAGTGCACGTTCGGCGCTGTCACCAAGACGGAGTGAGCCTTCGGTCGCGGCGCGCAACGCAACGCGGTGCTTCAGCGCGAGAAGTTGCGCGTAGGCATCCTGGTCTCGACTCTCGCCGATCGCCGTGCCTGCATCTGCCAACGCCTCGATCAACGCGTCGCCGTTCCGGAGTCGATCCCATTCGGTCTTCGGTGCGCGAACACCACTTGCAAGGAGCACCGCCGCGAAACGCATGAGCGATGTCTGCGAGCGGTCGCGCTCGAGGCGCGCTGCGAGGACGGGGTACGCGACTTCTGGCGCGAGCACGAGCAACGAGCCAAGCGCGCGCAATCGCGCATCGTCGGCCACATCTGGAAGTTCGATCAGTGATGCGATGAAGGGTGCCGCACCTTTCAAGTTGTTCGCGCTCGAACCCTCGGCGGATTGCGCCACAATCGCGGCTCTCGTCTTCGGAGGAAGCGCCGACAGCGTCGCGCGCGCACGGTCCGCGGCCGCGGGATCTGCGCTCCCGAGATCAAGCAGGAGCGCCGTGGCGAGCACAGCGACCTCTGGAGTTCGAGACTCCGTGAGCTTCGTCACGAGTGCCACATCGGGTGTTCCGCCAAGTTTGCGGAGTGCGCACGCAAGCAACAGTTTCTGCGGGGAGGGAAGATCATCCCATGCGAGCATCGCGTTGATGCGGTCGGCATCAAGCATGCCGAGGCCAACAGCGGCGGCGACGGCAGTTTCTCGATCGCCTTCTGCAGGGAGCGAGCCGACGAGATTCGTATCGATCTTGCCTGAGACGTCGAGTTCTGCGAGGCCGAGCACACTGTCGACACGCAGCGACCAATCGTCGCTGTGCAGAAACTTCTGAAGAAGCGGCTTGAGCTGCGCGTCGCGCAATTCTCGCAGCGACACCATGCCTGCATGCTGCTCGGCGTCGTTGGATGATCCGATCGAATCGCGCAAGGCGCGCATCGCAGAGTCGTACGGATCGACTGGGCCATACTGCGCTGAGACGGGAGCAGTGCTCACCAAGAGTGCTGCGGTCGCCGCGACGGTGAACGCGCGCAACGACTTCGTGATGGACGGCGTGCCGCCCAACCTTGGGAAATGCAGAGCGCGAGCCATGCGCGGCGCCTGAGGCGCGGTCGAAACGCGACGATCAAAATCGGTCCCAAAACTCATCCCCCGAGTGTAGCGAAAGGCTGCGCATCTTCTGACGACATGTGGGGCGAACGTTCGGACGAATACGCGGGCGAAGTTGCGGGACGAACGTTCGGACGAGCATGCAGGCGAAGTTACCCGTTGAAAGCGCTATCGCTGCGAGGCGCCGCGAGCGAGGTCATGGCGCAACTGGTCGACAAGCTCCCGAATCGGCTCGCCACCCACAGCGAGTCGGCCGTCTGCTTCGGCCAACGCCTTCAAGCGCTTCGCAGCGGTGTGGATGGCGGAGTGGGTATCGCGGCCAAGTGCGCGGGCGATCTCGGGGAAACTGTGCGTCGTGAGTTCGCGTGCGAGGTGGGCAACCATCCCTCGGGCGACAACGGTACGAGCGTGGCGGCCGCTGCCGAGGAGATCTTCCCGCGAGACGCGCAGGCGTTCGCAGACCGCTTCGACAATGCTGCCGAGTCGAATGGGGACGCTTCCGCTCGTTGCCGGTCCTTCGCTTCCGAGGAGTCGTTCGACGGTTCCCGGGCCGATTTGGCCGCGGATCCCGTCGAGTTCGACCAGGGCGCCGAGCCGCGTGATCGAACCTTCGATCTCACGGATCGAGCCCGCGCAACGGCCAGCGATCAGATCTTCCGCCGCGGTCGTCAGGTCAAGTCCGCGTTCACGTGCGAGGCGGCGGACGAGTTCCGACCGCGTTCCACGATCGGGGCGCTCGACGCGCACCACCATGCCAGAAAGGAATCGGCTGACGAGCGACTGGCTGAACCTACGAATGTGGCGCGGATGCTCGTCCGAGACGAGCGCGACACGTGCGCCGGAGAGGTCAATGGCGTCGATCGTGTGCAGGAACTCAGCTTGCGTCGCGGATTTGTTCGCGAAGAAGTGAATGTCGTCGATCGCGAGAAGGTCGACGCGGCGAAGGCGCTTGCGGAACTGTTCGAGCGATCCGTCGCGGACGGCGGCGATGTACTCGTTGGTGAATTGCTCTGCCGTCACGTAGCGAACGACCTGTCGCGGTGCGTATTCGCTGCGACGGCGGCAGATTCCTTGCAAGAGGTGCGTTTTGCCGACGCCGCACTCGCCGTGGAGGAAGAGAATTCCCGGCGCTTCCGCGGCGCCTTGCGCGAGTTGCTCGCTCGCGGCGAACGCGAGGCGATTCGAGTCGCCGATGACGTAATCCTCGAGTCGTCGAAGGGTGACCGCGCGCGATTGCCGCGGTCCGAGCGCGCTGTGCGCGGTGCGCGGACGGGGCAGCATGGTGCCGCCTCCCACGCCGCCGACACCCACGCCGCCGACACCCACGCCGCCGACACCCACGCCGCCGACGCTTTCGAGTTGGTCTGCCGCAAACGTTCGATCCGTCGACCTTTCGGTCGCATCGGGGTCGCCGCGGCCGTTCTGGTGTGTGGGCTGCGCCCCGGCTTGCATTCCGGCGTGGGTGCGTGAGCGGCGTGCTTCGCCGCCGCGTGCCGAGGTACGGGCGCCGTTTCGCGACTCCGCGGCTGATGCCGCCGCGGCATCGCGTTCGAACTGATTCTGCGCAACTTCGATCGTGAACGACGAGCCTTCGCCAAGTGCGAGGACGGCAGCCTGCTGCATGGCCTCGCGGAAGTGCTTGGAAATCCACTCCGCGACGTACGCGTTGGCCGCAGTGATCACGATGCCGCCTTCACGGGCCTCAGCGGAGGTGCCGTGGGCGAACCAGAGTCCGTAGCGGTGTGCGCCAAGAGCGTCGGAGAGCGCGCTTCGGAACGTGCTCGTCGCCTCTCGGAGTCCGCTTGCAGCAGAAGCGCGGGTTACCCGCGGAGCTGCCCGGCCGACAGTGGGTGATTCGGTTTCAGGCGTCGTCATTGCGGAAAGGGACGCAGTTCGCAGAAGTGGCCGGATGCAATCGCGGTCGAAAGGGCTCGCGCGAGCGTGGTGCCATTTCGAAATGTGACTTTCGAAACAGCACTCGATGCGACAAAGTCGCTTTGACCAGAGCGCAGTCAAAGAGACATCGGTCGCGCTGCCCGAATCAAACGCCCAAAGGCGTTGATTCTGAATCGGTGACGCGTTGCAAGACGATCGGTTGAATGAAAGGGAAACCAACTGGGGGCTCGAAGGCCTGTCGAGCGAGCACACGTGCGCGTGTCGATCGATCAGGGCTCAGCCCACCCGCGTACATCGGAGACCGCGGGGCCCGCGTCCCTGCGAGCGAGCCGCAATGTAACGCGCTTCCTTCGATCCGCAACCGACACAGAGCAACAATTCAGTGGCCACTGCGCGGAAGCACTGTGATTGTCACGGTTTGCAACGTTTGAGACCGCGCGCGACAGCGCTGTCGCGTTCCTTGTGGATAAATCGTCGAACACTGTCGCGGACACAATCGAGTTGCAAAAGTTTTTTGGTTGCGCTCATCGCGAAGTGTGGTTGACAGGATGCTCCTGATCGGTTCGAGCGGAGCAGCACGTGAACGAACACGATCGCGTGAACTCATCCAACGTCGTCGAGCTTTGATCGCGCATGGAGCGCATCGTGCGCCACGACGAAGACATTGCGACGGATGATGCATGCCATGCGTGCATATCACGCGTGCAGATCACGCGTGCGTTTTTCGAACGAGCGCAACACGCGTAGAAACACGGCGAAATCCGTTCCGTTCGTAGAGACGTCGCGCGAAGACATTGCGCGTATCGACTGCGAGCGACACACTCGCGCAACGAGAACGTGAGCACGCATGCAACCCGTGCGCGAGCAGGGCTTGACCGATGCCTTTGCCTCGGGCTTCGGGCGCGAGGCCGAGGTAGACGAGTTCAGCGTCTGAGCCGTCGGGTGTGACGTTCATCAGACAGACGCCGTGCACGCTGCTGCGTACGCAAAGTGATGCGCGCATCGCCGCATCGTCTTCGCCGTGGACTCGAACGTGTTCATCCGCTCCGTGTCCATCTCGTCGCGGTTCCCTGCGAGCCGCTCCAGGCGTGGTGGATTGTCCGAGAGCACTGCCGGCCGTGGGATCGATCTGCCGCGCGACCAGCCAATGTCGAGTTCGTGCCCCGGTACCGAAGTGCCCAACCAGGACATCGCTTGTCGCACGCATGCCGGCAAGGCCAGGGCAGTCGAGCGTGTCGAGATAGGAGCGCTCGAGTACGGCGATCAACTCAGCCCGCATGGCGGGAGTGATGCCATCGGGGGTCTCTCGCGCCAGTTCGGCGGGAAGCGCCACACACTCGACCGACCAACCAGGTGGCGCCGGCGAGGGCTCGAGAATCCCTGCGCGGGGCAGACTGCGTTCGAGATACTCGAGGTCCGCCATGCGAGCGAGGCCGCCGTATTGGTAGGCCGCAATGTCGTGGACGCGCGTTGGCTCGACCAGTGCCTGTGCGATATCGGCGAAAGGGGCACTGCCGACCGCGGCAGCGGCGATGAGAGGCCCAAACTGCCGGGCGTCTTCTTCGTCGCGCGCTCGCGTTGCGAGCAGCATCGACGCTCGGCCGGGGCTCGGAACCGCAAGCACTGCCGCGCGGTAGCGGCCATGAGAATCGGTCAAGCACCAAAGGTGATCAAGCACGACGCGCGACGTGTGGGCCTGATCGACGAACCGCTTCGCAGCGGCGGGCCCAGCCCCAAGGAGCGCCGACATCGCTTCTTCAAGCCGCGAGGGCTCGACGCGAACGATGCGAGTCGGGTCAGGCGTCAGGGACATGGTGGCGGGAACACTACCGCAGGCGCCGAGTTTCGACCCTCGCGGTCGGCGCACATCGTGGCATTCGCTACAATCGCGGCCCTCGGTCGTGCGCCCGTATGGGTTGTCGCCGAGCATAATGAGGCCTTGCCCATGCTTTCGACGATGCTTTCGACTTCTCTCTCACTCTTCGCTGTTTCGACCGCGTTGTGCGTTGGCGGCTTGACGCCGTCGGTTGCATGCGGCTGGCCCGCGAGCAACGTCCTTTCGTGCGGCATGATCGCACTGGCGACACCAGCATCGATCGCCGCGAAGGACCTCGACTTCACGCCGAGCGAACTTCGTCTCTGGCGCGATCCTGAGTCCGGCAAGCACTTCTGGTACATGACCTACGACGTCGTGAACAACACCGGCGCCGATCAGCGCTTTGCTCCGCGCATCGAGCTCGTAGTCGATGATGGTCGCATTGTTCGTCACGGCGAGGGCGTCTCGAGCGACATCACGAAGGCGCTCAAGGAATTCCTCGGAAACGAATTGCTCGAGGATCAGTTTGAGATCCTCGGCACCGTGCTCCAAGGGAAGGAACACGCAAAGTCGGGCCTTGTCGTCTTCGTTGCCGAAGACCTTGAACCAACCGAACTCACGGTGATGGTGCAGGGGCTCTCGCGCGAGACCGAGAAGAAGCCGCATCCAAAGACGGGCGAGATGGTGACGCTGCGCAAGAATGCCCGCGTCGATTATCTGGTCCCTGGCGATCCGAAGCCCTCAGGCACCATGACTTACCCAATCGTCGAACAGGGGTGGGCGTTCCGCTAAGTGGCTCGTCGAGCCCAAAGCCCATCGCCCGGTGAGATGAGTTTGCTCGCTCTCTCCCGGAGGGTTGGACTTTCCGATCCGTTTCAAGTATCTTCATCGACCCGACTTTCGGTCGGGCTCTCATCTTCGCCGCGGCTGCCGTGGTGAGGTCACAGAGAGATTCCAGTTTCAGTTCAATGCAGGAGTGTTTGTCGTGGCACACAAGAAGGGCCAAGGCTCAACCAAGAACGGTCGCGATTCCAACCCGCAATTCCGCGGTATCAAGCTCTACGGCGGTCAAATGGCCAAGGCTGGCGCGATCATCGTTCGCCAGTGCGGCACCCGCTGGAAGCCTGGTTACCTCGCGCACATGGGCAAGGACAACACGATCATGGCCGAGGCTGAAGGCACTGTTGTCTTCAAGGGCTCGTACGTGCACATCGTGCCGTCTGATCCAGCGACTCCGAAGTACGCCTTCGCTTGATGATCTCTTGCGGGCGCAAGGAGCGCCTGAAGCGGCTTCGTGCACGCTTCGGATGAATCGCTTCTTCGTGTCTCGCGTCTCTGCATCGCGCCCCGGTTGACGCCGGGGCGCTGTCCTTCCGCGGCAGTGCACGCTGCGCAACGATGTGCAGGTGCTCTGGTGGTGCTCTTGTGGTGCTCTGATTGTGCGCGTCCGCTGAAGATGGAACGCATCAGATCGTGTTGATGGGCTCGTTGTGTTCGCTCCTCGCTTGAAAGAACTCCATGCTTGTTGATGAAGCCATCATCCATGTGCGCAGCGGAAAGGGCGGCAACGGCGTCACCCACTTCCGACGCGAGAAGTCGATCATGAAGGGCGGCCCCGATGGTGGTGACGGAGGCCGCGGAGGTCACGTCATTCTCGTGGGCGATAGCCACCTCGACACGCTCGTTGAGTTCCAGCACCGCCCGCATCACTTCGCAAAGAACGGTGAAAACGGCGCGAAGAAGAAGTGTCACGGTTCCGACGCGACGGACCTCTTCGTGCGCGTGCCACTTGGTTCGATCGTGCACGACGCTGAGACCGGCGAGTTCGTCGCCGACATCGTTGAAGATGGACAACGAGTGATGGTTGCGGAAGGCGGCAAGGGCGGTTGGGGTAACGACCGCTTCAAGACCGCGACGCATCAAAGCCCAACCGAATGCACGCCGGGCGGCGAGGCAGTCGAGCGAACGCTGCGTCTTGAGTTGAAACTCATCGCAGACATTGGATTTGTGGGCTTGCCGAACGCCGGAAAGTCGACGCTTCTTGGCGCAACAAGCCGCGCCAATGCAAAGGTTGGCGACTACCCGTTCACGACGCGACGTCCGCAACTTGGCATCGCAGAACTGCCGGGTGATCGACGCATCGTTCTTGCGGACATTCCTGGATTGATCGAAGGCGCGAGTGAAGGCGCGGGGCTTGGCCACGATTTCCTTCGCCACATCGAGCGCACGAAAGCGATCGTGCACCTTGTCGACATTGCGCCCGTCGATGGCTCGAAGCCTGCGGAGAATTACCGCACGATTCGCGGCGAACTCCACGCGTTCTCGCCAACGCTCGCGGAGAAGCCAGAACTCGTGGTCTTCTCGAAGATCGATTTGATCCCCGAAGGAGAGCGTGCGAAGCGCACTCGCCGACTCGCGACCGAAATTGGTCTTGGGAAGGGCGAAGAGCCGGTTGTGATTTCCGCAGCGACCGGTGAAGGCATGCGCGAACTTCTCGAGCGGGCGTACGCGCTCGTCAAGGGTGAAGTTGCGCCGACGGAATGGCGACGCTGATCGTGACGCGCATGCCAGTTCCCGCGCGTGCGTCGAATCGGCGTGTCAAGCGCTGAGCGTCGATCGATCTTTCAACGACAGAGCAAGCGGAACGCCGCGAAAAAGTCGGCGAACTCCTCGCGATATCGATCGGCGATCGTGAGTTCTGCGATTTCAGCGACGAGCGAATCTTGTTCCTTCAAGATCTCGGCGCGCCCGCCGCCAGCCTCGGCGATCTCAGGAAACCACGTGTAACTCCGCTCTTTCTGCATCACGGGCGGCGGAGCCTTCGGTGGCGCGATCGGCTTCTCTGAAGGTGTTCGTCGGCCCTTGCCCTCGTTTTTGCCCTCGTTTTTGCCCTCGTTCTTGCCATCGCCTTTACCGTCGTCCTTGCTCTCGCCACCGTCGCGCGGGGGATTTGGTGCCGTGGGATCAGCGGGCGAACTCGGATCGGTGGGCGAAGTGGGCGGCGGCGCACCTTCCGCGTCTTCGGATTTCAAATTCGTCTCACTGTCGCGCGCAATCACGCCATAGAAGCGCACGCCTGCGGCGAGACCTTTCTTCGCGAGATCGATGCAGAGATTTCCCTCGCCAGGATGTGGCGGCGCATCACCGACGATCACGCACGCGCGAATCGGTGGCTCTGGCGCGTTGGCGGCGTTGGGCGAAGGATCCTTGATCCACGAGAACTTCGTGAGTGCGAGGCGCATCGCTGTGTACACGCTCTCTGGGGTGTCGCCGCCACCGTCGGCCGAAAGCGACCAAAGTCGCGTGCGCGCTTCTTCAAGGCTCGCGGTGAAATCCCACGCCTTCGTTTCCCACTCGTCGGTCTTGTCGCGGTAGCCGACGATACCGATGCGCACGCCTTTGGTCACGCTGCCGAGGAATTCAACGAGATCGTCGATGGAGCCTTGCGCGTCGGCGATTTCGCGCCACATGCTTGAGGTGCAGTCGAGCAAAATCGCGAGATCCATCGGGCGTTCTGCGACTTTTGCAAGGTACTGCTCGAATGCGATGAAGCGATCCGTTTCAAGATCAGCGACGCGATTGCGGGAGACGAGGCGTTCGCCAGCAGGTGACGTTGGAACGAGATCGCACGGTCTGTATCCCGGCTTCGAGCGATTTTTGCGATACCACTCACGCCAACGGAAATCGCGCCCTGAATCCTCGCCCGACGTGACTTCAGCCAATCGACGCGAAAGTGCGCCCGCCTCTGCGCGAGACATGCGAAGGACGATGCGCGAGAGAAGTTCGTCGAGTCGTTCGCGAACCGCTTTGTCATTCGGTGTGTCGAGCGCGGCGAGGACCTCGAGCGCGATCATCGCCTCGAGCGGCTTGGACGAGCGTTCTGCGGCGGCAATGCGTGCGTCACGAACTTTTGCGTCGAGCGGGTACCGCGCACGAAGGATCGCGCGCACCACGCGTGGATCACGTTCTGCGGCGAGTTTTTCGGGTGCAATCACAACGCCACGGCGTGCAAGGCACGCGATCGTGTAGGCGCGAACCCGCCACGATGGATCGAGAAGAAACGACTCGAGTCGCGCCGCGCTCGGTGCGCAGTCGAATCGCTCCAAGCGCATGACGGCGAGTGCACGCGAAGGCCATGCGGCTCCCATGGCCAAGCGGTTGAGTGCTTCTGCTTCTGCCGAAGGCGCGTTGACGAGCTCCACTTGAGGTGCGGCGCCGACTTCGACTGGTGCGGCGTCTTGTGCGATCGCCGCGTGCGAAGCGAGTGCGCCGTGGGCCGCTCGGACGCTCCACGGGAATTCGGCGCACGCGTAAGAGCACGAACTCAAAAGGAGGAGGGCAACGATCGCCGCGCGCATGGCGTGCCGAGTGTACGCTCGCGACGCTCGTCCACGGAAGGATCCAATGCTCGATCGAACGCTTCTTCAGTCCGTCTTCTCTCGCGGCCTTCGCTACGACCAGTATCTCGCGACCGACCCAAGTCGCGCGGGTGGTTGGAACACGCTCTTCGACCGCGTGTCGCTCACGACGCTGCAACGCGATGAAATCGCGAGTTTCACGCGGGATATGAAGGTTTTGGTCGTGAGCGGCATTTGGTGCGGTGATTGTGTGCAGCAGGGGCCATTGCTTGCGCACATTGCGGCAGCAAATCCGCGCATTGACCTCCGCTGGGTTGATCGCGATGTCGAGGCCGCCTTTTCAGAGCAGCTGAAAATCTGCGGAGGCGGCCGCGTTCCAGTGGTCGTCTTTGCGGCCGAGGACTTCGAACCCTGCGCGATTGCCGGCGATCGCACGCTCTCGCGCTACCGCGGGCTCGCGCGGCGGCAACTTGGTGCGTCGTGCGAACTTCCGTGGGCGGAGATTCCAAGCGACGAAACCGCGGCGGTACTCCAAGAGTGGCTCAACGAATTTGAGCGCGTCCAGTGGATGCTGCGTCTGAGCCCGCGCCTTCGGCAGAAG
>JAIXVI010000238.1 GCA_027483065.1 Planctomycetaceae bacterium | reverse complement strand
CGACGCCAATGTTGATCATGCGGGTGATCGAGCTTGGTGCATCGTTCGTGTGCAGCGTCGAAAGCACGAGGTGGCCAGTCAACGCCGCTTGAATTGCGGTCGACGCCGTCTCGAGATCGCGAATTTCGCCGAGCATCACGACGTCCGGGTCTTGTCGCAAGAGCGCCTTCAACGCCTTCGCGAAGGTCATGCCGATCTTCTCGTGCGTTTGAATCTGCGTGATGCCTTGCAGGTTGTATTCGATCGGATCTTCGACAGTCGAGATATTCATACGCCGTGTATCCATCTGGCGAATCGATGAATACAGCGTCGTCGTCTTTCCGCTACCCGTCGGACCAGTCACCAAGATGATGCCGTGTGGCTGATCGATCTGCTTCTTCCAGATCGTGAGCGCGTCTTCCGAGAAACCGAGGTCGTCGAGCGACACGTTGATCGAACGGCTGTCGAGAATACGCATGACCGTCTTCTCGCCCTTCGGGGTTGGCACGGTCGACACGCGCAAGTCGAGTTTGCGGCCGAGCACCGTCGCGCGAATGCGACCGTCTTGCGGAAGACGACGCTCGGCGATGTCGAGGTTCGACATGATCTTGATGCGGCTCGTGAGCGCCGCGTGCATTTTGCGCGGCGGTGTCAGCATCTCAAAGAGAATGCCGTCGATACGGAAGCGCACCTTGAGCACCTTCTCATCGGGCTCGATGTGAATGTCGGACGCGCCTTCTTTCAGCGCCAACTGAATGATGTGATTGACGTACTTGACGACCGGCGAACTCTCGGCTTCCGCCTCGATGTCACGCTCGTTGACGTCTTCTTTTTCAATCTCGACATCGTCTTCGTCGCCAACGCCTGAAAGAATCGACTCGAGATCGAAATCGTCGGCCTTCGAACGCTCCGCCGCTTCGTTCGCGTGTTGAAGCGCACCCGTGATGTCGCCTGCGGTCGCGAGTACGTGCCGAACGGCCTGCAGCGAAAGCTTGCGCTTCACTTCGTCGAGAACGAACACATCTTCGGGGCTCGCGGTTGCGATGATGACGCGACCGCCCTCACGTCGCAGCGGCAGCACGTGATTCGCGCGGCAGTATTCCGCCGAAAGCTGTCCGACGAGTGCGCGATCAAACGCGTTTGGCGCTTTCGCGTCGATCCGTTCGAACGGCATGCGCGCGAGCTCCGCGACGACCGATTGCGCCGCGTGCTCATCAACGCCCTGCTCCTTCAAGATCTCGACAAGCTTGCGGCCTGGCGCCTGTTTCTGCAGCCGCGCCGCGCCGAGCAACTGCTCCGCCGTCGCAATGCCGCGTTCGGCGAGGAGCGACTCGAGCGTCGCCGCGGGCGTGTCGAGATCATCTTCGGGCACGTACAGATCGCTCATCGCGAGATCGTGCATCGAAAGATCCTGCATCGCGCCGTCAAAACCGGATGCAGGTCGAGAGCCACGCTGCGCGTCGGCCTGGCTCGAAGTCTGCGCCGTCGCCGCTTGCAGCGAAGTTGCAGGTGAGACCGTTGGCGTCGCTTGCACGGGCCACGGCATCGACTGCGTTGTGGCGCTGGCAGAAGCTGGTGCGATGTTTGGCGCTGCAGTTGGCGCCGCGACTTGCGCGACAGCTTGCGCCACAACTGGCGCGGGATGCGCGATTGGTACCACCTCAGGCGTCGCCGCCGACACCGTGACGGATTCCGCCGCCGGTGCCATCACCGAATCCTTCGCAGGCGCCATCTCTGGCACGCTCGCCGACACCGACGAGGCGACCGGCGCATGCGCTTGCACACGTTCAGGCACCTTCTCCTTCGGAGCCTTTGGATCGGGCTCAGAGAGTTGCCGGAGAATGTCGTCGATGTTGAATCGTCCCATCGTCAGCCTCGCTCAGTTACCGCTCGACCTTGGAGCTGTCATTGGAGTTGTCATCGAAGTTGCCACTGGAATTGTCACCGTGCGCTCAACGCCGAGACTCTCATGGCGTGCGCGGAACCGAACCATCCCTTGCTCAATCGCATCAACGCGGTACTCCATCTCGGTCTTCAACGTCGTCAATGTGTCGCCAACCTTGAGCAACTTGCCATTGACGCTTGCGACCGATGCACCGCGCGCAGAGAACATCACCGACTGCACGCGAATCTCCGCAGTTCCTGCGTCGATGATGGCGTTCCAACCTTCGATCTGCGCGGCACGGCGCGCTTCCGGCGATTCGCCAACAACCGCCGGCGTGGTGTCGCCCCCCGAGACCGGATCAACCGTGACGACGGTTTCACCCGCCAACACGAATGGATCCTTCGTGAGTTCATCCCTTTCGATGCGGAGCGCGGCATACGCCTCAGAGTCGAGCAGATCGGCAGGCAGGCCGTCGGCCTTCTTCGTCGTGCCCTGCTCTTTCAAGAACGTTTCGACGAGCTTTCCAGCGTCCGACTGCTCGATGACCGCCGCGCCACTTCGACCGATCGTGCGCATCGAGAAGAGGCTCACAACCGCAACGACGGCGACCGACGCGAGCACCAGTGATCCAAAGCCGAATCGACGACGCGCGGCCGTTTGCGCCACGCTCAGCGACTCGCTCGAATCCTCGAAGGAGAGCGGGATCGAGCGCTCTTCGTCGGTGTTCGATTGAAACTCGTCATTGTTCGCGTTGTTGTTCGCGTTCTGCATAGATTCATCTCCTCATCGCGAGCCGTTGCTTGTTTGCTCAACGTTTTGCTCAACGTTTTGCTCAGCGGCTGGCGGCCGCCGAAGCGGTCTTCGCTGCCGATCCGTCGTTGAAGTAAATACTCAACGTGAACTCTGCGCGCATCGCGCCGCCAATTGCATCCTTCGGATTGTCACGCGGGCCCATGCCGAGCTTCGCGATCTTCATCGAATGCACGCGGGTGATGCGCGGCAGGCTCTCGACATCAAGTAGGAACTGATAGAAGCCCTCGAAATCGCCTTCAATCACGGTCTTCAGTGGAAGCTCCATCGCTGGCCCAGCAGTGACGGCCTTCTCGCCTTTCACCGAACGAACCGCAAGGTTCGATCGCTGTGCGATCTGCGTGACCTGTTCGAGAATGCGATCAACGCCTTCGCGATCGGGGAGTTTCTGATTGAGGCGATCGAGTTCCTCTTCGCGCTCGGCGATTTCGCGACCGAGGTCACCGATGCGCGCGGTCAGGCGCGAAAGGTCGGCGAGCCGCGTGCGCTTCGCGGAAATCTCATCGCGCGCCTTCGCGATTTCTGCGTTGCGTGGCGCGAAGACGAGGAAGTACGACGCGATTGGAATCGCGACGATCACTGCGTAAAAGGCGAAATCTCGCATGCCGCGTGGTTGACTCGTGCTTTGACTCGTGCGTTGACTCGTGCTTTGACTCATGGATTTGTCTCCTCGGCATGACCTTGCATTTCGTCTTCATTCACGAGTGCTGGGCTCGCGCCACCAACGTCTGGGTTTGCAGCCGAACCCGTCGGCGAACCCGTCGTCGAACCCGTCGTCGAACCATTGGCTGGCTCGATCGCACCTGCGGCCTTCAATCCATCGGAAGCCTTGAAGGCGCCGCGATCGATCGGATCGGTGGGCGTTCGCAGAGCTTGCAGACCTTCCCAACCGCGAATGTCCGCTTCGGGCTCGATGCGCATCGAAATGCGGAACTGCCGCAAGTTCATGCCGCGGAGTTCCTTCTCTTCGCTCACTTCGAGACGGATCCCAGAGAGAAACGGCATACGAGAAAGTTGGCTCATCCAACGGCTCACGTCGAGATCGTCGGGTGCAACACCCGTCGCCTGGACGAGCACGCGTCGACGCACTGGCTCCGGCTTCGCGGCTTCTTCCGCTTCCTTCGCGCGCGCAGCCGCACTCGATCGACGCGCCTTCGGATCAGGCTTCGCGGCCGAGGCTTTCGCCACTTTGATTTCTTCGCTCTTCAATTCGAGTTCGAGGAGCGAGAGATTTTCAGGCATCGTGTTGACAAGCGTCGCGAGCAACACCGAGCGCGGCACGGGCTCGATGAGTCCGCGCGCGAGTTCGGCCTTCTCGACCATTTGCCCGCGCATTCCTTCGAGGCGCTTCATCTCCGCGATTTCTTTCGCGGCTTGTTCGGTGCGTTCGTTCACTTCGCCCTGCGCGGTGCGCACGTCCGTCCATTGCCGATTCGTCACGAGGAACGCCGCGAAGACGCCGCCCATGACAATCAGAAACAACGCAAGCGCGAACAGGCTGCTGCGCCGTTCGCGTGCATCGCGCACGTAATCCTCGGGAAGAAAGCTCGTTGGATTGGTCATGGATTCCCCGTGATAGAAACAGTCAGAGATCAGTTGGCGCGGCTGCGAGTCCGCAGGCGACGGCCCAACCAGGATGCGCGGCCTCTGGTTCCGGAAGCCCTTCCGGAGCAGTACCGTTCGAAAGGAAACGCGCCATCGGATCGCCCGCTTTCGCAGGGATGCGAAGCGATGCCGCGAGTGCTTGGCAGAGCCCGATGTCGCGCGCTTCGCCGCCCAAGAAGACAACGCGATCGATGCGCCGCTCGCGGAAGAGTCCGCCGTAGTAGCGCGCGCACATGCCGAGTTCGTCGCAGAGACTTTCGAGCGTTTCGCGGCAATCAACCGCGACCGAGCGCTGCGTCGCCTCAGGAAGCGGTGAACCGAGTGCAGGCGCGGGCGCACCGGCGCGGCGTTCGCCGAGCAGCGCTTGCTCCTGTGCGTATCCCGCGCGGAAGATCGCGGGAAGTGTCTCGGCGGACGGCGCAGCGGTCGACGTTGCAGATGCTTGCGGCGCTGAGGGAATTCCACCCATTGCTTCTGTCGCGGCTGGCGCCTGCGGCTGTCGCGCGCGCACCGGACGAACGCCTTCGGCGAGTCGAAGTGCTCGCGCGCTCGCGAGCGAAATGCCGCGTGATTCAGCGATACGCGCATCAAAGGTGCGCCCCGCAATCGCAATCGATTTCGCGAAGACCGTTTGCGGCCCGTGGCTGATCGCCACTTTCGTTCCGCTGTACCCAAGATCGATGTACATGGTGGTGACCGCCGTATCTTCGACGCGGCGATTCACGTGATCGAACGCGTGCACCAGCGCCGAGATTTCGCCATGCACACCGACGACCTTCAACTTCGCGCCTGCGAAGAGTTGGACGTAGCGCATCACGTCATCGCGCGACATCGCGAACGCGAGCAACTCGACTTTCGGCTGACCATCGCGCGTTGTTTCGCAGACACGCGATGTGCGCACGACGAGATTCTGCGGATCGCATCCGAGTCCGATCGCGATCTGCGTGCCGACAACGCTGTCCGCGCGTTCGGCATCCGCGAGCGCAACCGCGACATGCTGTACGAGCATGTGTTGCGAGAACGGCGCCACAACCACGCGATTTCCGCGGAATCCATGGCTCTTCAGCACCGCGGGCAGTTGCGCGGCGATGCATGCAAATCGCTGATCGAGCGACTGCGCACGAAGTTCATCGTCGAATGCAATGAACGCAGCCGCAGTTGCCACCGGCGTTGCGCTCGGCGAAACCTGAAGCAACTTCACACCCGAACTGCCGAAGTCCGCGAGGATCGGGGTCTGCTGGCTGCGAAAGAGACCAAAAGGCATCGACGTTCTCCAAGACGTTTGTCGCGTGGGCACCGCGCGACCGGGTCTTCGGAGATCGGCTCAAAATTGGGGCGAAGTGAGGGCAAGCCTGCGCTTCTCGGAGGTTGCGACGCACTCCACCCCTACGACCGAACGCGTCGATAATCCGCGAGAAAACGCGGACCTACGCGCGGTGTCGTCGCGCGTGCTGCCTTCGTTGAACCCGCTTCACGCACGCGGATGCAACGAAGACTCGAGTTCAGCAAGCGGCACGACTGCCTGTGTGCCGGCGTCGAGGTCTTTGACCGCGACGTTTCCATCGGCGAGTTCAGCGCCGAGGATCACTGCAAATCGTGCGCGCGCCTTTCCGGCGTCACCGAGGAGCTTGCCGACGTTCTTTGTTGTCTTCGTCGTCGTGCGCGCGTGCAGACCAGCGCGACGGAGCCGCATGAGAAGCGACGGCAACAAAGCCTCGGCGGTTTCGCCGCCCGCGGAGACCACGAATGCGTCGGGCCGCGGGAGAAGCGTCGCGCCATCTTCGGGCAGCAACTTACGATCACGAAGCACGTTCGCAAGCACCACATCACCCATGCCGAAGCCGCACGCGGGCATCTTCGGTCCGCCGAAGAGTTCGACGAGTCCGTCGTAGCGACCCCCGCCGGCAACCGCGCGTTCGGCGCCAGACACTTCATGGACTTCAAAGACGGTTCCCGTGTAGTACGCGAGGCCGCGCACGATGCCCACGTCGACGGTGCACCACTCGAGAATGCCCGCGCGCTCTGCCGCGGCGCGCACTTCATCGAGTGCCGCGAATTCCGCCTCAGGAACGCCAATCTTCGCGGCCAGCGCAGCGACCGGCTCCGACAATCGCTGCGTGGCGCGCGCGGCCGTATCGAAGCGCGCAACGGCGTCCGCCGAGAGCCCGAGCGCAGCGGCGCGTTCCGCGAACTCTTCTGGCTTCAACTTGTCGCGACGATCGAGGAGCGTCATCGCATCGCCGGTCTTCTCGTCAGCCACGCCAAGTGCGGCGAGCATGCGCGCGATCGCGACGCGGTGCGAGAGTCGCACTTCGACGTCGGTCGGCCGCAAACCGAGTCGCTCAAGCGCGAGGACCGCACACGCGATGACGTCGACGTCGTGCGCCGCGCCTTCAACGCCGCAGACATCGACGTTCCACTGGACGAACTCGCGCAATCGCCCGCGCTGCGGACGCTCGGCGCGGAACATGTTCGGAATAGCGAACCACTTGACCGGCACGGGCAGCGAACCCGCGCGCGCCGCGACCATGCGCGCGAGTGTCGGCGTGAATTCCGGACGAAGCGCGTAATCGTTCTCGCCACCTGCGCGGCGGAAAGAGAACAGCTCGTTCACAATGCCATCGCCCGACTTTGCGGTGTACAGCTCGAGGTGCTCGAAGGTCGGACCTTCCACCTCGTCAAAGCCGCAATCGATCGACGCCGAACGCCACGCGCCTTCGATGTGACGTCGGACGGCGAGATCACTCGGGTAGAAGTCGCGGGTGCCTTTGGGAGCTTGATACGTGTGGGAGCCTGTGCCTGCCATGGGGCGGCTAGGGTAGCGGGCGGCGGTCGACGCGGTTTCGCCGTGAAACGGGCCATTTTCGTGTAGGCCGCAAAACTGCCTCATGCGGCGCGCGGCGCTGCGTACACCATCTCGACAAGATCGTTCCGACGCTCAAAACGCACGTCTGAACGCTGTTGCGAACGCTCTTCCGGCCCAACGCCCTAGGCCGGAATCAAGTTGGAACACACTCAAGATTCTCCATCGAGGAGGCAGTCATGCTTGCATCGCAGCAGGCGGCTCAGGCCGCCACACGGACATCGCACGTTCGCATCATTGCTCACAGTTCCGAACGCAACAGCGCGCGCATGCTCACGATCGTCGCGCTTGCGGCGTTCAATCTCGCATCAACGAACATCTCGTCGGCGTCCATCATCACCGACCACTTCACACGCGCGGCTGACGAACACGGACTCGGCCACGTGATCCAGTGCGAGATCCTCGGTTCGGCCGCATCCATCGTCGACACGTCGCTCGTGGGCATCGTCCGCCCGAGCGGATCGATGGAGTGGGACTCGTATGTCGGTCTTCACCGCGTGTCGGCGATCGCCGCTGGTAGTTCCATCTCACTTGCGGAAGCGTCCGCATGGATGGACAGCGAAGCACGCGGCGAATTCCTCGTCTGGACTCCGTGGTGGAGCAGGACGATCGATACGACGGCGCACTACGTCTCGCCGGTGCATCGCCTGCTGCCAGAACTCGATACGGCAAGCGCGTCGATGTTCCGCGACCTCCGTGACGACGGCATCATGGGCAACATCGCGATGCGCCTCGCAAATCCATCAACTACACTCGTCCGATGGTGGCTCTACGACGGAAGCGGAGCCACCGTTAGGTTCGGAACGATTGGCGTCGGCGAAACCGAATTCGTACTTTCGATCGAGGATTCGATTGGCGAGAACGGCAAACTCGTGCTCTGGACGCACGAGAAGTTCGGTGAAACCGGCGCGTGGCATCATGTCTACAACCGCACGGTGTACGGCGGATCCGCCGTGCCGGCGCCGGGTGCGATCGCCCTTCTCAGTCTCGCCGTCATCGGCGGCACGACGCGCGCACGACGGCGTGCATGACGACTTCAACACACTCGCGACACGTCTACGCGTGCACAACACTCGCTCCCCGCTGCGCGGAGGTCCGCTCCGACGCTTCTCGACCACTTTGATGCGCGTCGAGCGCGTTCAGACTTCTGCGCGGCGGGGCAGCATCAAAGCGATGACCACCGACGCGAGCGTCCACGCGATCACCGCGTCGGCCATGTTCGAATACATGTAGGCAAGCGGCAGGTGGAAGAAGTTGCCCGCCACGCCCCACGTCGCGAGCGCCGTGAAAAGCGAGATTGTGAAGCCGAGGAAGACGCGCCGCCCGGCGCTTCCGCGCGCGCTTGAGAGCACGCACGTCAGGAGAAGTGCCGCGACGAATTCAATGACGAAACCGCGTATCAGTTCCGACGGCGCCATTGGCGCGATGCCGCCCTTCCGGAAAAGGACGAGCGCGATCGGGCCCTTCGCCATCCGATCCTCGAATGACTTGTTCGCCGCGACGACCTCGGGGTCGGTGGTCTCGGTCATGTAGGTCTCGGGCATCGAAGGCAGGAAGTACGCGCCGTCATCGGGCAACGCCGCTTCGAGCGTTTCAAGAATCGCCGCGTCCGACTTCGTTGTCGGATAGGCGAATTCCCAGATGCCGATTGCGGCGTAGGCGAGGAACCCCCAGAAGAAGACGACGATTGCGGCGACGAACGCAGCGAGCAAGTGGCGCATGCGCGCACGCTACCGCGAACGCAGGAAGCGCGCTCAAACGCGGCCGCAGGTGATTTCCCGCTTTGTCAGCGCACCGCGGGCGCGCACGACGCGTCGAGGTCGGGCTTCGTCGTCCAACGGTGCTTCGCGTCAGGCTTCTCGATCTTCTTTCGGAGGACAACGGTGTTGTCGAGATCGAGGTCGCCGGTCCAGATCCACTTCGCGCCCTTGAAGTCGTGCTGGTAGTACGGCTCCTTTGGTTGGATGCGCTCCTCGGTGTACTCGACCGCGTTCTCCCACTTCGAATCATCGAAGTCGGCCGCGTACCAACGCTCGGGGAGTTCCTCGATGCGCACCTTCGGATTGGCAGTATCGCGATCGATCGGGCCGTGGAAGAAGCACTTCGCCTTCCATGACGCGTCGGTGACCGTGCCATCCGCGAACTTGAGGATGAAGCCGCCGTCACCGATCGCGTTGCCGTATTCGCAACCAGTCTTCGGGTCGGCGTTGTCCTTCGCGAGCACCGCGATCGTCATCGGATATTCAGGGAGGATGTCGATCGCGACGACGTTGTGCGGAAGGAAGTCGATCGAATCAACCGCGACGAGTTTGCCGTTGATGTACATGGCGAACCAGTTGTCGGCGTAGCCCGCGGCCTTCATGGTGTCGGACATCGCGGGCTTCACGATTCCGTCTTGCCCCGCCGGCGGCGGCTTGCGGTTGCCGCCGCGTCCGCCGCCCTGCTTGCGCGGAGCGTCTTGCATCGCGAGTGAAAGCCCGCCGAGAACGAGGAGTGACGCGGTGAGGATTGTTGTCGTCTTCATGGGTTGAACTCTTCCGAAGCGCGAACGTGCGCCGCTTGATTTCACGCCGGGTTTGATTGCACGCAGGGTTTCATCTCACTCACGGCTTGATCTCGTACGAATCGATGACCGCGCCGTTGGCTTCGGGCTTGGCGGGCTGACTGCCACCCTGTCCCCCACGCCGCGCGCGGCCTCCGCCCCAACCTTCGCCCGCGGCTCCCCCCGCGTCGGCAATCGCCGTGCGGATGAACTCGACCTTCGCGGTTCCGTCATCGGCGATCCCGACACGCACGTGACCCGGGCTTCCATGCAGCGTGCCCGACGCGTAGCCGTACTCCTCGGCGCTGCGCGTGTTGCCCGCGAGATTGCCCGGTTGCGGCACGCACTGATAGTGCACACCGTCGAGCGTTGAGTGAACGTAGAGGTGATCGTGTCCGTGGAAGACGGCCGAAACGCCGTGCTTCACGAGCAGTTGGTGAATCGGCATCGGCCAACCCGGGCGACGCGCGGCGAAGCCATCGCTGCCGTCGGCGTTCTTGCCGCCCCACTCGAAGAACGGCGCACTCTCGACGCCGCCGCGCGAGGCCGATCCGCCGATGCCGCCAACGAGATGGTGGATGAAGACGAACTTCTGCTTCGCGTTTGACTTCGCAAGTGTCTCTGCGAGCCAGTCGTACTGCGCGCGACCGAGCGTGCTCGCCCAACTCGAATCGACGGGCGCGAGCTTCTCGACGTTCGGGCCGCCACCGGCACCGCCGCCGCGCTGGCCTTCGCCACCTTGCCCGCCGCCGCCCGCACCACGATTTCCACCGCCGCCGCGCGCGCGCTCCGTCGTCGACCAGAACGGATCGAGTACGACGATCAGCGCATCGCCCCATTCGAACGCGTAGTAGTTCGCGCCGCGCGCATCTTTCATCGCGGTCATGCCGGTGTAGGTCTTCCCGTCGATCACCGGCGCGGGAAAGCGCTCGGTGCGCTCGTTGTACGACCACTCACCCATGCCGCGACCGGCGTCGCCCTTCTCACCATCGTGATTGCCGAGCACCATGAAGAGCGGCATGGAGTGGCACGCGAGCCCGAAGTAGTAGCGCTGTGCATCGTACTGCTCGATCGAGCGCTGGTAGTCCTGCCCACGCTTGTCGGTCATGAATGTGTCGCCGAGGTCGACGAAGAAATCTGGCTTCGCCGCAACCATGTTGGCGAGCGTCTGCTCGTAGACCTTCGGCGTGACACCTTGATCGAGGTGCGAGTCGGCTTGGATGACGAACGTGAACGGCTTCCCCAGCGCGCGCGGCGTGTGAAACGTGCGCTGCTCGCCGCGCGTCGGCGGCTCGCCTTCCTTCGGCCACCAAACGAAGCGATAGTTGTACGCCGCGTTCGCTTCGAGACCGGTTAGTGCGAAATTGGTCGGCTCGCCCGCCTTCATGGCAAGTTTCGTCGTCGTCTCGTGCTTCGCCGATCCGTCGCGCGCGTACTCGATCGCGCCGATGCGGTCGGTCGATGCACGCACGCTTGCGGTGATGCTCGTCGCGGTCGGCTGCGCGAGGATGACTTCATGGTCGGTCGCGGGAACTTCAGTCTTGAACGCGGTCATGCGCGCGAGCAGGCCGCCTTCATCGCGAGCGCCATCGGACTGATTGCCCGCGCCGGCCTCGCCATCGCGCGCGCCAACTTGTCCACCGCCGCCACCTTGCCCACCGCCGCGTCGGCCACCTTGGCCTCCACCTTGGCCTCCACCTTGGCCTCCACCTTGGCCTCCACCTTGGCCTCCGCCTTGGCCGCCGCCTTGACCAACGCCTTGCCCACCAGCACCGCCACGCACACGCTCATTCGGCGCTGCGCCTTCACGCTGCGGCCGCGCCGGAGCGCCGGCGGCTCCATCCGGACGCGCGTAGCGCAGATCAAGCGAGGTCGATCCGATCGTGATGTCCTTCGTCGCGGCGAGCAGTTCTTCGCGCGTCGGCGTCGCGGTCGCGAGCTTCGGTTCCGCCGAGAGGAAGTAGAGCGTCGTGATGTAGATCTTCTCGCCCGGACCTTGGGAGCACGGCGGCGCGTACTCCGCGCGACGCCCGACGTTGTTGAGTCCAAATTTCCCGACCTTCGTGTCACCCGCTTCGAGCGACTTCACATCCGCGGGAATGCCGTACCGCACGAGGTAGATGCGCTCGGTGTCGTCTGGCGTGATGTGATGGATCGTGAGCGCGATCGACTTCGTGCCGGCAGGCGCGTTCGACCAAGCGAACGGCGGCGAAATCGCTGCGCCGTCGCAGGTGTGTTTCGCATCGAGAAGGCCCTGCGCATTGACACCACTCGACGAGAGCGTCATGCCTGACTTCGGTGCTTCGACCGTCGGTGGTTGAGTGCCACCTTCGCGTTGGCGTCGACCGCCACCGCCCTGACCGCCACCGCCCTGTCCGCCACCGCCCTGACCTCCGCCGCCGCGTGTGCGCGGCGCGTACTCCTCCGTGCGCTTCTCACCGTCTGGCCCGACGAATTCGAAGAGCGCCTTGCCACCTTCCATGACGCGGTAGTTGACGAACGAGGTCCGGCCCCCCACCTCGTATCGCAACGACCACGCCTTCTCACCGGTCTGTTCGAAGCCCGTGATCTTCGCGCCGCGCAGCGCCTGCAACGCAGGGCGCACTCCGTTCGCATGCGCTTGCGGCACGATTTCGTTCTCTGGGCCGGGGCCAGACAACTCGACCTTGCCGCGCATTCCGCCGTTGATGTACGGGAACTTCTTCGACGCGTGGTAGTGGTAGGACCGCGTGCCTCCGCCGAAACCCTCGCCCTTCGGCACTTCGCAGAAGTGGCCGTTGAGTTCGTCGAGCTTCTCGTGCGAGCCACATGGGCACGCGAGATCGTCGCCCTTCTTCGCCGCAGGATCGAAGAGGCCGTAGATCGGGAATCCATCGAGCGCGTACGCAATCGGCTTGCCTTTGCCAACGATCTTCTCGATCGCGAGCGGAGCCGCGTGGTAGTGGTAATCGTCGGCGCGTCCACAGTGACCGCCGAACTCGTCGAGTTCACCGATCGAGAACGAATCGACGCCACGATTGTTGAGCGCGTTGAAGATCGGAATGCCGTTCGCGGCGAGCGCGACGGCACCCTTCATGAGATTCGATTTGCCGAGAACGGGCTTCTCTGCGAGTTCAGGTTTCAGCGGAATCTGCCACGCGTTCGCGCCCGTGTAGTTCTGCGGAAGCGGCACCTGCTGCTGCCACGCGGTGATGCCGACCATCATCTTCGTTGCGAGCGGCGCGTGCGGCAGGCCGTCCGACTCGACGTAGAGCCAGCGCTCGTCGAAGCGCGTTTTCACGAACGGCGCGAAGGCATCGAAGATCGCGGCCTGCGCGGGCTTCGCGGCGGTTTGCGCCGGTGCGGTGGCTGCGTTCGATGCATCGAACGCACTCGCGAGCGCCAGTTCAACGCGCGACTCGTTGATCGCGCGAATCGTGGCGATCCGCTCGTTGGCGTACGCGCGAGCGTCACTCGAAAGATCCTCAAGTGCGATCGTTGTGAGATCGCCGCCGCGCGTCGAGATGCCGATCTTTCCGCTGCGCGCAAAGATGAACGAGCCTTCGATCGACTCGCCCGTGCGAACGTTCGTCCACACGCGGCTCGCCGCCGAGTCGAACTCGTCGGGCGGATGCGCGCACGCGATCGCCACGCACAGCACACTCGTGATTCCTGCCGCGAGATGCATCATCGAACGATTCACGCGCCACCTCCTGGCTGCTGATTGCCGCCGCCGTTTTGGCCGCCACCACCACCGCCACCTTGACCACCACCCCCACTCTGTCCGCCGCGACGGCCACCGCCACCACCTTGTCCACCACCTTGGCCGCCACCACCACCCTGGCCACCGCGACGCTGACCACCGCCGGGCCGCGCACCATCTGGGTTCTGGCCCTTCTCGCCTTCCGCTGCCGGCTTCTCACCCTCCGTAGGTGTCTTGCCCGCGTCTGGATTCACGCGCGCCATCGGCGCCTTGATGGCCTTCAGGTACGCGTCGAGTTTTGCCTCGAGTTCCTTCACCTTCTCCGGCATCGTTGATGCGATGTCGTTCGCTTCCGCGCGATCCTTTGCGATGTCGTAGAGCTTCAACGTCTTCGCGTCGTCATTGCGCACGAGTTTGAGATCACCAACGTAGATCGCGCTCGCTGGTCCGCCGTTGTTGAGGTCGTAGTGCGGGAAGTGGATGACGATCTCGTCACGCGTGCGCGCAACCGCGCCCTTGCCGGCGTTTTCACCTGACGACTTGAGAACGGGCACGAGACTCCCGCCTTCGACGACATTCTGCGCATCGGCATCGGTCGCCTTCTCAATCGGCTTGCCCGCGAGATCGCACATCGTGGGCACAAGGTCCATGCCCGTCGCACGCACGCGGCTGATGACACCCGCGGGAATGCCAGGGCCGACCACGATAAACGGCACGCGAATGCCACCTTCGCTCACGCTGCCCTTCGCGCCGGCGAACGGCGGATTCGCGGCATTGCGTCCACCGCCGCGCTGGCCGCCCGCGCCGCCGCCACCGCCACCGCCTCCCTGCGCGCCGTGATCGGCGCTGAAGAAGATGTAGGTGTTGCCTTCGATGCCGAGTTCCTTCACTGTGGCGCGCACGCGCGCAAGTTGAAGGTCCATGTCGTACTGGCCCGCGATCGCGCCGAGCGGCTTGCCGCTCACACCCGAGACCAGTTCGCGTGCCTTCGCGAGCGCCGCGAGCGTGGCTTCCTCTTCGCTGCCGAAGCCGTAATGCGAGAGTTGCAGGTAGAACGGCTTGCCCGCCTTGACCTGCTCGCGCATGAACGCGATGCCTTTGTCGACGATTGCCTCGCACTGCTTCGGATTCGGCGCGACACCGCGATCAGGACCTTGGTTTGAATTCGGGCCATCGGAGAGGTTGAAACCGATCTCCGTTGGATCCTGTCGGCCGACGTGCCACTTGCCGAAGTGCGCGCTCGCGTAGCCAAGTTCGCCGAGCCAGTTGCCAGTCGTCTTCACGCCCTTGGGCAGCGTCGTCTCGACTGGCGGCGGCACCATGCGCAGGAGGCGGTACTGCTCGCCGCCACCCTCTTCGCGGCGACTGTTTCCGCCCTCGTTCTGATAGGTCATGTGCAGTTTCGCAGGGGAAATGCCTGTGACGAAACTCGTGCGCGACGGCGTACAGCGCGGTGCTGTGACGTAGAAGTCGCTGAAGCGCATGCCGTCCTTCGCGAGTTGCTCGAGGTTCGGCGTCAAACCCGCGGGCCGCGCGTGCGATGGCGGCTCACCATCCATGTCGACCGAGGTGCTCGACCAACCCGTTGCCTCGGCTTGGATGAAGATGAAGTTCGGACGCGCGGTGGCCGCGGTCGTCGCCGCTGCGGCGGGCTTCGCCGTCTCTTTCTTCGCGTCTTTCGCCGCGTCCTTCGCCGTGTCCTTTGCGGACGGACCAGCCGGCGGTGCGATCGCAAGTGCGAGCGGTGAAAGCGTCAGAAGCGACGCGACGAGTGCGATGCGTGCAAGCATGTTCAGCGTTCCTCGAGAACCGCGCGATCCTTCGCGTGGTGGGATGTGTGCTGGAAGAAGTCGTCCGAAAGCGGCGCGTCGTCGATGAGTTCAAACTCAATCGCGCGCGGTCCGCCCTGCGCTTGAGGAAGATTGACGAGGCGAATCGCGCGTACGAGCGCCGACTTCGCGTCGAAATCGATTTCAATTTCCTTCGGCCCGCCGCGCGCGTCGGGGCGGCGCGTGGCAACGATGCGCGCATCGGGGCGACCAGCCGCAGGCGCGGGCTTCTGTACGACAAGGTCGTAGTTGCGCGCGAGCGTCGAGAGGTCCGCGTGCGGATCGATGAACGGAATGTCGAGTCGACCGCCGGGAAGCGCGCCGCGGAAGCGCGCTGGATCGCTGCTCACGCGCACTGGCCCTTCGGCTGGCACGATCCACGCGCTCGCGCCGTCGCTTCCGCTCACAACTTCGTGGCCCTCGGCGTCGCGTCGCACAAGTACGAAACTCGCGGGATTTCGCAGGAAAACAAGCGCGCCGTCGATCGGTGCAGGCGGCCGCTTCTCTTGCAACGGAAACGCCGCCTCGCGACGACGCATGCGACCGTCACCTTCGATCGCGCGAAGAACGTACGTGCGATCACCCGAGCGCAATGCCTCGACAATGCGTGCGAGTACATCGGACGCCGAAGCGTCTCGACCCGTTGTGGCGAAAATCCACGCGAGTCCGACCGCGAGCAACAGCGTTGCTGCGACGAACACGCGCCGTTGTAGCCACGCGCGCCGCTTCGTCGCGCGCCCGTTTTGTCGCTGATCGACGTGCGTGTTGAGATTCGTGTCGAGATCAGCGTCGAGATGAGCGTCGAACCGAGCGTTTTGAGAAGCAAGGACACCTGAGGTGAACTCGCGATCAAGCGCGTCATGTAAGAGAACGAGCCGCGCGAGTTCACGCGCCGCGTCGTCATCGGAAGCGAGCAGTTGCTCGAATCGAACGCGATCGCTGTCCACAAGCGTGCCATCGAGATACGCATGCGCGAGCGCGCGGAAGTTGGCCCGATCTGCGTCGGTCACGCGGCACCTCCCGCTTCGCGACGCTCGATACAGTCGCGGAGATCGCCACGCAGCCGTTCGAGCGCTTTCGACACGGTGTTCGGCGCGAGACCAAGCAGCTCGGCGATGCGGCCGGGCTTCAACCCCGCGCGATAGCGGTAGTCGCAGATTTCGCGGGCGCGGCCTTCGAGCAGCTTCACACATTCCCCCAAGTGCGCGAGCCGCTCGTGTTCTTCGCGCGCAATCGCATCGACAGCGCGCGCAAGTGCCTCTTCGGCCGCATCGCCGAGCGTCGTAGAAAGGTGCATGGGAAGGCGTCGTGCTTGACGCCGCGCGTTGGCGACCTCGTTTCGCGCGATCGACAACGCCCACGGCAGAAACGGCCGCGAGGCGTCGTAGGTGCCGAAGGATTCCAGCACGGAAAGCGCCGTTGCCTGCAGGATTTCGTCGCGCAGCGCACGGTCGCCCGTGAGCGCGAAGACGTACGCCGAAACCGCAGGTTGGGCCTGCGTCCAGTTCGTGAAGGCTTGGCGGGTCGACGGATCCATGTGTGAGGTGTTCTCACCTCAACGCACAACGTGACGTACTTTCACCGAGAAAGTGAAAAATCGTCGAGGCGCGCCGCCAGAGCGGGGTCTCAACGCGGGTTCTTCAGGTCGGGGTTCGCCGATTGTTTCATCGGCCGCGACGCAACACTCGCCACGCAATAGTCGTCACGCACCACCCGTGGCGCGGCGTCGGTCACTCACCAATCGCTGCTTACCACCCGTTGCTTACCACTCTGGTCCGCCCGAATAGCGCCCGTAGACGTCCGCCATCGCCTGCACCTGCTCGCCAAGCGTGCAGCGCACGAGGCTCGCCGCGACAAGCGCGGGCATCACGTTCTCGCCCTTGCGCGAAGCGGCGCGAATCGCGTCGAGCGCGTTCTTCACATCGAGCGACGAGCGCGCGGCGCGCATCTTCGCGAGGCGCGCGTTCTGCTCGGTCTCGACCGTGTGCGGGATCTCGAGGATTTCGACCTGCTTCTCTTCGTTGCCTTCGGGATACGCGTTCACGCCGACGACGATGCGGTCGCCCGCTTCCATCTCTTGGCCGAAGCGGTAGCTCGCCTCGGCGATCGAGCGGCGGAAGTAACCCTTGTGCACGCCGGAGACGACGCCGCCCATGTCATCAATCTCCTTGATGATCGCGTTGGCGTCCTTCTCCATTTGGTCGGTGAGTGCTTCGACAAACCACGAGCCGCCGAGCGGATCGACGGTGCGGTGGACGCCCGACTCGTGCGCGATGATCTGCTGCGTGCGGAGCGCAACGCGGACGGCTTGCTCGGTCGGGAGACCAAGCGTTTCGTCCATCGAGTCGGTGTGGAGGCTCTGGCAACCGCCGAGCACGCCCGCCATCGCCTGCAGTGCGACGCGGACGATGTTGTTGAGCGGCTGCTGCTCGGTGAGCGAGCAACCCGCGGTCTGGACGTGCGTGCGCATCAAGAGCGAGCGCTCGTTTTTCGCGCCGTAACGCTCCTTCATCGCCTTCGCCCAAATGCGGCGCGCGGCGCGCAACTTGCAGATTTCCTCGAAGAACTCGTTGTGGCTGTTGAAGAAGAACGAGAGCCGCGGGCCGAAGCTGTCGACGTCGAGGCCGCGCTTGATGCACTCTTCGACGTACTCCATGCCGTCGCGCAGCGTGAACGCGAGTTCTTGCGTTGCGGTCGAACCTGCTTCGCGGATGTGGTAACCCGAGATCGAAACCGAGTTCCACTTCGGCAAGTGCTGCGCTGCGAACTCAATCGTGTCGACGACGAGTTTCACGTGCGGTTCCGGCGGATAGATGAACTCGTTCTGCGCGTGGAATTCCTTCAGAATGTCGTTCTGCAGCGTGCCGCCGAGCGACGTCCACGGAACATCGCGCTCCTTCGCGTGTGCGAGATACATGCCCCAAATCACAGCCGCGGGCGCGTTGATCGTCTGCGACACCGTCACTTCACCGATCGGAATGTCGGCGTACAAGCGATGCATGTCTTCGATCGAACTGATCGCAACGCCGCAACGGCCCACTTCGCCCGCCGACAGCGCGTCGTCGGAGTCGCGGCCCATGAGCGTCGGCAAATCGAACGCGGTCGAGAGACCCGTATTCGCCTTCGTGCCCTTGGCGTTGTTGAGGAGGTACTTGAAGCGCTGGTTGGTGTCGTCGGCCGAGCCGAAGCCCGCGAACTGACGCATGGTCCAAAGGCGCGAGCGGTACATCGTCTTGTGGACGCCGCGCGTGAACGGGTACTGGCCCGCCTCGCCGATGCGCGGGTGCGCGCGCGTTGGGTCGTTCGGATCGTGCGTGAGCACCGTGTCGGGGCCGTAACGCTCGCCGACGACGTAGCCCGAGATGGTCACGGTCTCGGGTTCGACCTTTTCGGAGTGCGGGGCTTGAAGCGCGGACGTCGGATGGGCAGTGCTCATATCGAATCGCCTGTTGAGTTTGGGTGGTTACCCGCGC
The DNA here is from genome assembly GCA_027483065.1 of Planctomycetaceae bacterium. Lineage (GTDB taxonomy): Bacteria > Planctomycetota > Phycisphaerae > Phycisphaerales > SM1A02 > QWPT01. Next base: position 1,892 of record JAIXVI010000238.1, on the reverse strand, counting down.
GCGTCTGAGCGACGCCGAAGGCAAGTCGGAAGAATAGCAGCGACCGCGCGTGGACTACAGCATTCGGGCATGGGAAGGGATCTGAAGTCATCGCAAGATGCGATCACGACATGGGGGCGCTCTCGGCGAGCCCGCCGCGCGTGCCAGATAACCGCAAGATCTGCGCCGAGCCGTCATAATGCGGTCATGCTCGACGGACTTGAAGAGGGAGAGACACTTCCGCCGCCCGCCGTGGACGGACTCAGCGCCACGCTCTCGTTTGAAGCCGCGGAAGCGACCTCCGCATCGCTTGAACTCAACGGTGTGCCCTGCGTGCGGGCGATCGTCGTGGAGGCACACAGCCGTATCGCAGGCGCGCACCTCGCGCTCTCGGTCGAAGGCCACCCGACCTGCGACGTCCTGCGGCCGGTGGAACCGATCGATGCCGGCATCACGCTCGCGGTCGACTGCGAGCATCTTCGTCTTCCGCTGTCGGTGTTGCGCGCTTCCACCGAGCGCACGCACGTTGACATCCACGTGCGCCTCGTCTCTTCGGAAGGTTCGACCGTCGCGCGAGCGACCCATCGCATCGCGATCGCACCCGAGACACATTGGTCGGGCATGGCGACCCACTGCGAGTCGCTCGCGGCGTTTGTTACGCCAAACTCCCCCGCCATCGCCGAACTGCTGCGCGATGCCTCCGCGCGTTTGAAAGAAAAGACGGGATCTGGCGCCCTCGACGGCTATCTCTCAGGGAACGCTGCGCGCGTGCAACGCATCGCGGAAAGTTGCTACGAAGCACTCGCATCGCGCGCGATTTCGTACGTCGTCTTGCAAGCAAGCTTTGAGAAGACTGGGCAGAAAGTCCGCACCGCGGCGGATGTTCTTCGCGATGGGCTCGGAAACTGCCTCGATCTTTCCGTCACGCTTGCGTCGCTCCTCGAAGCCTGCGGACTTTGGCCGATGCTCGTCCTCGGCGATGAGCACGCGACGGTCGCGTTCGCCACGATGGATGAACACTTCGCAGACGCTGTGCACGAAGGCGCGACTCGCCTCGTGAATCGCCGCGCACTCGGCGAAGTACGCGTCATCGAAGCAACTGCGCTCTGCGGCGACCCGAAGAGTTTCGGCGAAGCACTGACCGTCGGCGAACGTTGGCTTGATCGGCTTTCGCCAGCATCGATGGTCGTCGACGTGCGCGCCGCACGAAATGCGGGTTTTCATCCGCTCCCCGAAGTGATCGCGCGCAACGAACGCGACGATGAAGCGCCCGTCGAACCACCAGCCCGCGATTACAAAATCGTCCAGCCCGCGGATCTTCCGCCACTGCCAAAGCCGAAACTCACTCCGCGCGAATCTCGGCTTGAATCGTGGAAAAAGAAGCTGCTCGATCTCACGCTCCGCAACCGACTGCTCAACGACCGCGACGCCGCGGGTGTTCCACTCGTTGCCGAAGGCGACGCGACGATCGCGCTCCTTGAGAACATCCTTTGGGATGAGAAACGACTTCTCCTTCGCGCACGCGGCGCGATGCGCGAGATGACCGCAGAAGCGTGCGAAGAAGAACTCCGAAGCGGCACGCTGCGCGCGCAACTCGATGACGCAGAACTCTTCAAGCGCGCGACCAAGGCGTACCGTGATGGAAAGAGCTCGCTTGAAGAGACTGGCGCACGCTCGCTCTATGTCGCGCTCGGCGCGCTGGAGTTCAAGGTCGAACAACGCGCGGAACCTGTGCGTGCCCCGCTTGTCCTCGTGCCCGTGGAGATGGAACGTATTTCGCGCAGCGAGGGTTTCCGCATCAAAGCAGTACTCGATGACACTGTGCCAAACGTCGCGCTTGTTGAGTATCTGCGCATGACGCACGGCCTCGACATCGGGCTCGCTGGACAACTCGCGGAAGACGATCGCGGAAT
>JAIXVI010000015.1 GCA_027483065.1 Planctomycetaceae bacterium | reverse complement strand
TGCGTCTCGGAGACGAAGGCGAACTGCACCACTTGCGCCGGTGGAACCGGCGACCTGAACGGCGATGGTGTCGTGAATGGCGTCGATCTGGCTGAGTTGCTCTCGAACTGGGGACAGCCCGGCGGCGATGTCAACGGTGATGGCACGACCGATGCGAACGATCTTGCCATCCTGCTCTCGAATTGGGGCTGATGCGGTTGACCGAACAGTGAAGTAGGCCATCGAACAAGAACCGACCGCATTGCTGCGGCCGGTTCTGTTCTGTTCGCGATATCGCAAGACGATTGGAACCGACGAAACGGCGCGCGTGGTCGTTGACGAGAGTTGCGACACGGCGCCGCGTGCGAGCGGTCGCTCAATCCACGTCGCCAGAAATCAACTTGCCTTCTGGCCACGACACGCGCGACTTCCACGAAATCGTGACGGGCTTCGCATCGGCATCACTCGTGCGCGCGGGCAGCGCGAGCGTCCACTTCAGAAGTCCCTGCGGCTTCGAGTCCTTCGTGTACTTCTCATCGGTCGCAAGCGCCGGCGTGACATCCTTCAATTCAACCTTCGCGGCCTCGTTGCGCGACACCGGTACGCGATCCCATACTTCGACATCAACCGGTCGCGTGAGCGTGTTCTCAAGCACGATGCGATACGAACGATCGATACCCTTCGACTTCGCGAAGACGCCCGACTCGCCTTCCTTCTTGGTCGTCATTTCGCGGCGCGCGGTCACGCGCGGCTCTTTGCCGAACCAGAGTTCGACTTCGCCGCCGACGGGCACCTCGCTGAGATTCGCGCGGCCAATCGAGTCCGCGCCGAGATACATGCGCGCTTCGCCTGGTAAGAAAATGTACGCGCTCTCGTTGCGGAAACGCGCGCGGAGATAGACGTCTTGCTCGACGAGTGGTTGCGCAACAAGCGTGAATGTCGGTTTCGCGTCGAGGTTCGCCACACGCGTGCGGCGCTCGACATCGGCATTGCTCGCGGCGGTGAACGTGCGTGGGATGCGATACTCAACCGCTGGGCCAGTGCCGCCCACCGACGCATCGGCCGCGAGGCCTGCGTAGATGCGCGCCGCGCGGTCTTCCGCGCCACCTTCGCCGCCGCCACCTGGTGAACTAGGTGCCATCTCCATGGGGGCCGGCGCTGCCGAGCCAACCGCGGGCATGTCGTACATCGCCTTCGCTTGGAAGCCGAGCGTTTCGGGTGGTGCTGGCTCGTACAACTCGATGTAACTCGGCGAAACAGCCGAGGGATTTGCCGCGCGTGTTGGTTGCGCGGTCGAAAGGACGAGCGCGACGTCGTTCCAATCTTCGCCCGTTGCTTGACGCACGTTCGCATCAAACTCAAGCGACAGCGCGCCTGCTTCGGGGTTCCCGCGAATGGTGTACGACGGCTGCCACGTTGCGTTCGCCACGAGGTAGGTCACATTCGTTGCGACTTCGGCATCGCGCGGCACGACAATCGTGACAAGCGCGAAACGCTCACTCGGCGGCGCGCCGCCTGCCGCGTTGAGCTCGCGCAGACGCATCGCAACGAGGCCCTCGGCGTCACGCTTTGCTTTCGTGAGTTCGAGTTCGCGCGCGGTGAGGCGATCGCGCTCTTTCGCGATGAACGCGAGTTGCGCTTCCAACTTCGCCGGATCGAGCGACGTTCCGAGCGAGTCTGACGCATCCGACGAAACCTTCGCCGCGATGCTGTCAATCGTCTTGAGCGCAGCGCCGTTGTTTGCGAGTTGCCGAGTGAGATCGTTCACCACGGCTTTCGCTTCCTCCCACTTCGCAAGTGCTTCTTGCACGCGCGGATTGTCACTCGACGGCGCGGGCAGCGCGACGGTTTCCGTCTTCACTTCGAGGAGTTTCGCGCCATCACCAATCTTCGCTTGCACGCTGTCGAGGTCCGCGGTTTCTGGCAGTGGGCCAACGCGCAACTCGTAGACGCCTGCGCGGAGGCCGACTTTGCCAGAGCGCGTCACCGCCGCACGGCCGCGGTAGAGCGTGACCGACGACACTTTGAGATCCGCGCGCATGGCGACGGGTTTCTCGGTGTCATCTTCGATGAAGGTCAGCGCAGCATCCACGGCGCGCACGTCGGCGTGTGCGGATGGCGCGATCGGGGCAATCGCGAGAAGGATGGAACTCAACGAGAGTGATGAGAGCACGTGCTGTTGCATGTGCGCAAGGTAGCGCGTCGAAGCGAGCGTGCGCCGAGTTCAGTGCGTGAGAACGAGCGCAACGATCCCTGAAACGACGACGATCGCACCGCCAATGATCGCGCCGATGCGCCACTGTCGTCGCCGCGCTTTCGCGCGATCAACCCAGATGCGACCGTCGGCTTCTCGCACCACGACTCCCGCACGAATCAACGGCAACAACGGTGGCTCGCTCAACCCGAGCGTTGCCATCTTGCGCGCACGTTCCGGCGAATCTGCTTCGGCTTTGAGGAGCGTGCGCACTGGACCGGGCTTCTGTAGCGCGATCAAGAGCATCATCAGTGGCCCAACGACAGCGCCGAGCGCGGTGAACGCGCCGCCAGCACCTGGAGAGCCCGGCATCGGAAGAGGCACGATGGCAGTATTGCGCGAATCAACGTGCCGCGCTTGTCGATGCCTTGCGCCGCGCGTGAGGTCACTCGCATCAGCCTTCCGCACCGAGCACGTCACGACCTTCGATCCCGTCGACCGTCAGGATGTGGAAACTCGTCTTGACGAGGAAGTCGAAACTCTGCGCGCCGTAGTAGCCGTTTGTTCCGAGCGGCGTGCCACGCGACCAGAGTCGACCAGCGCGCTCTTCGGCCTGCATGGCGCGTTGGCAGCCAACGAGTTCGACGTGGCCGTCGAAGAACAGGCTCGCGGGCGCGGAGTTGTAGCCATGGTTGAAGAACCACGGCGTCTTGTTGCCGCCGAAGTGGTGATTCACGAGTTGCGCGGGGCGATTCTGGAGCCAACTGTGTTCGATCATGCGCGTCTTCAGCGACGGGTAGCGGCAGCGTGAAACCGGCGGACTGCGGAACCCCGCGGGCAACGTGTTGGGATGGCGAAAGTCGCCCGTGTTGGCATTCGAGTTTCCGTCCATGTTGGCATTCGCCGAGCTTCGGCCGAACACCTGCGGGTGATACATCGCGGCGGGCGACCAGCAGTACGAGCTGTCTTCGTAGTGGACGCCGTCGAAACTGAACTGCGCGGCGCTTGAGAAGTACTTCGAGACGTTCGCCAACGGCACGACGTCCTTCGGTGCGTAGAGCGCGGGGTCGTAGAAGCGTCCGTTCACGTACTCGCAGAAACTTTGGATGCCTGGAATCCGGAAACTCCCGAAGCTGTTGCCGCCGCCGGGGTTTGCTGCAGTGCCAAACTGCATCGGCAAATAGACGACCCAGTTGTAACAAGCCTCCGGCCAGTCGTACTGCGCGCACTTGCCGCTCGAACCAATGAAGTAACCCCAGAGACCGAAGGTGTCCCAACCGATGAGTTGCTGCGGTGGGCAGGCGATCTGCGCGAGGTACTGCGAACAATCGCCGTTCGCGAGGCCGACGTCGTCGGGGGTCGCGGTGTATTGACGGCCCTGCCAATCGGTCGCGTACGACTCGTTCGCAGCCGCGAGTCCGCGCAGATTGGCGAGGGATTGGGTGGTGAGCGCCTTGTCGCGCGCACGAGCGATCGTGGGCAGAAGCAGCGCAACCAAGAGCGCGATGATGGAGACGACGACGAGGAGTTCGACGATGGTGAAGGCGCGGGCAGGGGCGCCTGCTCGGGTGACTGCCAGCGTGCGTTTGCGCGTTGCGGGTCGTGCGTCGCGCGGCGTTGGCGCGTCGGCGGTTGGCGTGAGCAGTGTTCGTGGCGCTTGTGCGAAGTCGCCGACGTTTCTCGTCGCATCCACTCGTTCCATGGCACGTCCTCCGGACATCGAAGTCCCGATGGCTGATCCACTTCACTTGAAAACAACAGTTCCTAAACGCGAAACACACGCGATCTCAATGTGTCGATCGGGCATGGTGCCGTGCTTAACACACAAAAACCAGCGGATCTTTGAGGATCCGCGGGTTCTGCCTGGTGTTTGGGGTGTTCGCTTCCCGGTCGCGCGTGGCGCAAGTTCAAGTCAACGTATGCGCGCGCGCGTCATGACGAGGCTCGAACGCAATGAGTGCTTTGACCTCAGGAAACACAGTGACTCATGCCTATGCGTCGATCATCCTTCTGAACCCAGCACGTCGCGGCCTTCGATCCCGTTGAGCGTCAGGATGTGGAAACTCGTTTTGACGAGGAAGTCGAAACTCTGCCCGCCGTAGTAGCCATTCACACCCAGGGGCGTGCTGCGCGACCAGAGATTTCCCGCGCGTTGTTCCGCCTGCTGTGCGCGAAGACAGCCAACGAGTTCGACGTGTCCGTCGAAGAAGAGGCTGACGGGCTCTGAGTTGTAGCCATGGTTGAAGAACCACGGTGTCTTGTTTCCGCCGAAGTTCGGATTCGTGATTTGCGTCGGCCGCTTCTGCAGCCAGTTGTGTTCGATCATGCGCGTCTTCAGCGACGGATACTTGCAGCGCGAAACCGGCGGACTGCGGAATGCCCCGGGAAGCGTGTTCGGATTGGTGTAGCCAGGCGTGGGGGCGTTCGTCGCGAAAACGCGCGGGTCGTACATCGCCGCAGGCGACCAACAGTACGAACTGTCTTCGTAGTTCGAGCCGTCGTAGGAGAACTCCGCAGGACTCGTGAAGTACTTGGAAACGTTTGCGAGCGGCACGACATCCTTCGGCGCGTACAGCGTCGGGTCGTAGAACCGGCCGTTCACGTAATCATGAAACGACTTGATGCCCGGCATTCGGAATGAACCGAAGTTGTTGCCGCCGCCTGGATTGGACCCAGTGCCAAACTGCATCGGGATGTAGATGATCCAGTTGTAACAAGCCTCTGGCCAGCCGTACTGCGCGCATTTCCCGCTTGAGCCAAGGAAGTAACCCCACATTGCGTTGCCATCCCAACCGAGGAGTTGTTGCGGTGGGCATGCGATCGTCGCGAGGTATTGCGTGCAATTGCCGTTCGCGAGGCCGGCATCATCGGGGCATGCGGTGAACTGCCGATCGTTCCAATCGCCCGCGTAGAGCTCGTTGGCGGTCGCGAGGTTCTTGAGGTTTGCGAGCGACTGCGATACCAACGCCTTATCGCGGCCCTTCTGAACCGCCGGCAAAAGCAGTGCGATCAAGAGAGCGATGATGGACACGACGACCAAGAGTTCGACGATGGTGAAGCCGCGGCGGCAGCACCGAGTTTCGGTTTGCTTGAGCATGTTGCAGCCTTTCATCATTGGTCCGCTCGGCTTGGGGCTCTCAAGCCGGGGTTTTCGTCTCGGGTTTTCGTTTCGGGTTCTCGTTTCGGGCTCTCGTTTCGGGCTCTCACCCTGAAACTGTCTGATGCTTCGGCCGGCATGAGGCGGTGCGTGCATTCGGCGATGCAGTGTTTCATCAGTCGCTGCGAAGCACATCATGCAACAGTGCGCGGCGTGATTGAGGAATCGTGGCATCGAAGGCACAACTTCGTCGCACAATCTTCAAATCGCTCCTGGGGGGGTGTGGAAGTCCACGACATGTGGTCACAAAAAGACAACCGCCCACCGTGAGGTGGGCGGTTGCGAGTTGTTTCACGCGATCGCTCGAAACTCGAGCGCATCAAGTGTGTTGCCAGCTGCGACAACAGGGACGCATCAACCTTCAGCGCCGAGCACGTCGCGGCCTTCGATGCCGTCGATCGTGAGGACGTGGAAGCTGGTACGCACAAGGAAGTCGTAGCTCTGCGTGCCGAAGTAACCGTTCGCGCCGAACGGAGTCGTGCGCGACCAGAGGTTGCCAGCGCGCTGCTCAGCCTGCTGAGCGCGGGTGCAGCCGACGAGTTCGATGTGACCATCGAAGAAGAGGCTGGCCGGCTCAGAGTTGTAGCCGTGGTTGAAGAACCATGGCGTCGAGTTGCCGCCGAAGTTCGGGTTCGTGACCTGGTCAGGCGCCTTCTGGAGCCAGTTGTGCTCGATCATGCGGGTCTTGAGCGATGGGAACCTGCAGCGCGAAACTGGCGGGCTGCGGTAACCAGCGGGAAGCTGCGTCGGGTTCGACCAACCTGGAGTCGTGTTGGCCTTGCCAAGGACCTTCGGGTCCCACATGGCAGCCGGCGAGAAGCAGTAGGTGCTGTCTTCGTACGCCGAACCGTCGTAGGTGAACTCAGATGGGCTCGTGAAGTACTTGCTGATGTTCGCGAGAGGAACGACGTCCTTCGGAGCATAGAAGACCGGGTCGTAGAAGCGACCGTTCACGTAGTCGTGGAATGCCTTGAGGCCCGGGATGCGCCATGCGCCGAAGCCGTCGCCAGGGACAAAGTTGATCGCCTGGTGAACAACCCAGTTACCGCAGTTGCCTGGGTAACCGCCAGAGGAGCAACGACCCGAGGAGCCGATGAAGTAGCCCCACATCGCGTTGCCGTCCCAGCCGAGCAGCGCTTGCGGCGGGCAAGCGATGTCTTGCAGGTACGTCGTGCAGTTGCCGTTCTTGAGGCCTGCATCGTCCGGCATGATCGTGAACTGACGGTCGTTCCAGTCACCAGCGTAAAGCTCGTTCGCGGTCGCGAGGTTCTTGAGGTTCGCGATCGACTGGGACACGAGGGCCTTGTCGCGGCCCTTTTGCACTGCTGGCAGGAGCAGTGCGATGAGGAGGGCGATGATCGACACGACGACGAGGAGTTCGACGATCGTGAAGCCGCCCTTGCGGTTCTGGCGAGTGATGATGCTGTTCATCGACTCTGCCTTTCTGCGGGAAAGTCCCGCGTTTGGCGCCTCTCGTCAGCGTGGTGAGTCTCGACCGCGGCCGCGTTGTTCGAACGCGGGTGCACTCCGCAGAGTGAGATTCCAGCTGTGCGCCGGTGTGGTGGCAGGCCGAAGACATGCAACGGCGGACCTGCCGGATGCCCGAGTCCTTGAGAGTGGACTCGGCGCCGTCAAGGAAAGATTAACTCCTTCCGCGCGAGGGCAAGGCTCGGACGCCTGAAAAGATTGGGAAATCTAGAAGTCCGATGCGTGTGGCGGTCGCGCGCGGTGGATGCGCGTTGCGCGCACACTCGCGCCAAAGTTGCGCGATCGACGCGCGGCTCGCGTGCGCGGACTCCATGTGGGGTGAATGGAAAAACGGTCCGTCGACGCCAGGGGCTCGCGTCGCACGCGCTCGCACGCCACAATGCGCGCATGCGCATCGTCAGCACTTGGTCGTTTGGTCTTCGCGCGAATGAAGCCGCATGGCAGAAAGTTATCGCGCCAACGATGGGTTCTATCGCTGCGCTCGACGCAGTGGAAGCGGCATGCGCGTACGCAGATGCCGCGAGTGACATCGATAGCGTGGGTTATGGGGGCCTTCCTGACGCGACGGGTCGCGTGAGTCTCGATGGTTGCGTGATGCTCTCGCCTGCGCAGTGCGGGAGCGTCGCCGGACTCCGGCGCCATTTGCATCCCGTCTCGGTTGCGCGGCGCGTGATGGAGCGGACGCCGCATGTGATGCTCGTGGGCGCGGACGCAGATCTCTTCGCGAACGCACAGGGCTTGGGTGAGTCGGAGTTGCTCTCGCCGGAAGCTCGCGCGACCTATGAGAAGTGGTGTCGTGAGGGCGGCATCGTCGATCAAAGTCGCGATCGTGGGGTCGCGGTTGGGCTCGGATTCGATCCGCTGCGACCCGTTGATCGACGACATGGCGCGGACGGGAGGCTTTTCGGGGGCGGGGAATTTTCGGCGGATCTTCCCGTCGATCGCTCCGCCAACCTTCCGGCAGACGAAGCGCGCTGGCGCCATCACGACACGATCGGATGTTTGGCGCTCGATGCGAACGGTGTACTCGCGGGTGGTTGCTCGACGAGTGGCACGCCGTTCAAGGTCCCTGGTCGCGTCGGTGATTCACCGATCATCGGGCACGGGCTTTACGTCGATCCCACGGTCGGCGCAGCGACAGCGACAGGTACAGGCGAACTCATCATGGGAATCTGCGGCGCGTTTCTCGCGGTTGAGTGCATGCGCCGTGGCGCATCGCCGCTCGACGCCGCGCGCGAAGCCGTTTCGCGCATCGCTTCAACCTATCCGCTCGAATCACATCACCAAGCGGCATTTCTTGTGATGGCGCGCGACGGATCGTTTGCCTCTGCGTCGCTGCGGCCTGGCTACCGCACATCGGTGCGCGACGCTTCGGGTGCACGAGCGGTCGAACCGGACTTCGTCGCGATTCCTGATGCGAGTGTCACGGAGCCGACGGCGTAGTCGCACCCGATCCCGAATCCGGCGCGTTTTCCGGCGTTTTTGACGGTGTCGCGGATGTCGCAGTTGCGGCGGGAACCGAAACGCCGGCCGCACGATCATTTGGCGGCGGCGGACTCATCGAGTCGACTGTGATCGGGTCGCACTTCTCGCCCCACGCGCGCACGACTTTGCCATCGCGCGTTTCGAACCACCAGCATGTTCGTTCGATCTTGTTCGCACTCGACGCCGCGAGCATGAAGAAGTACGAGCCTTCGGTGGTTCGCACGTCGCTGTCGTAACGCAGCACTTCGGCGCCATCAGGGAGGCACACACGATTCTGCGGCTCACCAAACGCGGCGATCAACCACTCGGTCGAAGTCTTGTTGTACTCAATCGCGCGCAGGGCACTTTCCGAGATCTGTGGTCCTGTCTCGCGCACCGTGCGACCTGATGTCACCAAACAGCCAGAAAGCAGCGCAATCGCGGGGAGCGCGAGGATCGCTGCGGCAAAGCGCGGAGAAAGCTGAAAGGCGCCGACTGACATGCGGGAGAGGAAGTATAAGTGGCAGGGCGACGCATCCGCGCGCTTCTTCTCAACGAAACTCGGCGTTCCCCAACTTTGCTGCCAGTTGCGCAGCCTCTGCCGTGTTGCGCAGCATTCTCAAGGATTCTCCATGAAGCTCTACACCCGCACTGGCGACGATGGAACGACCGGACTCTTCTCGGGGACGCGCGTCGCCAAGGACCACCCACGCATCGAGGCGTATGGCACGGTGGACGAGTTCAACGCGGTGATCGGCATGGTGATGGCGTGTTGTCGCCCGAGTGATCCCTTCGAGGCGCGGCTTCTTGCGATTTTCGCGCAGGCGCAATCGAGGCTCTTTGACATCGGCGCCGATTTGGCGACTCCCGAAGGCGCGAACAACAGCTCGAAGATCGTGCGCATTGAAGAAGGGCACGTCGACGAGGTCGAACGATGGATCGATGAAATCGACGGCGCGAATCCGCCGCTTCGCACGTTCGTGATGCCATCGGGTTGTGAACTCGCGGCCCGTTTGCATCTCGCACGCACCGTGTGCCGTCGCGCCGAGCGCTTGATGGTGTCGCTTGGTCAGCTCGAACCTGTTGGCGCGGGGCCGTTGCGATACATGAATCGCATGAGTGACTTGCTCTTCGCGATGGCGCGACGCGCGAATCACGCGGCAGGCGTCGGCGACGTGCCATGGGTACCGACGTCGCCGAAGTGAGTGGTTACGCCTGACTTGTCTCAGCCCCCTCGGATTCACTCCGAGGGGAGCTGGCCAGAGCGAGCGAAAGCGAAGCGAGTCGCGAGCGCTCAAAAGCGAGTCGCGAGCGCTCATTACTGCGTTCCAAAGATGCGGTCGCCGGCGTCACCGAG
>JAIXVI010000066.1 GCA_027483065.1 Planctomycetaceae bacterium | reverse complement strand
CTACGACCGGAGCACACCATGTTCTTCCGACAGATCTACGACGAAAAACTCGCAGAAGCCGCGTACCTCATCGGTTGCCAGAAGACGGGCGAAGCGATTGTGATCGACCCCGAGCGCGACATCGATCGCTACGAAGCGGTTGCGAAGGCCAACGGACTTCGCATCGTTGCCGTCGCCGACACGCATATCCACGCCGACTATCTGACGGGTGCGCGCGAATTCGCCGAGAAAGGCGCGCGCGTCTATCTCTCCGACGAGGGCGATGCCGACTGGAAGTACATGTGGGTTGACCAGAAATCAGGCGGCGGCCGCTACGACGCGGTGCTCTTGAAAGATGGCGACACCTTCAAGATCGGAAACATCCGATTCCGCGCGATCCATACGCCAGGCCACACGCCCGAACACCTCTGTTACGAGGTGACCGACCTCGGCGGCGGGGCTGATGCGCCGATGGGCATTGCGACTGGCGACTTCCTCTTTGTGGGCGATCTCGGTCGACCTGATCTCTTGGAGAGCGCCGCGGGCATGTCGGGGGTTGCCGATCCGTCGGCGCATCGCCTGTACACGACTGTGCTCAGGACGCGCGACTGGGCCGAATACCTCCAAGTTTGGCCGGGCCACGGCGCGGGAAGCGCGTGCGGCAAGGCACTTGGTGCGGTTCCGCAATCGACCGTCGGCTACGAGCGGCGTTTCAACGCCGCGCTCAACGCGGCGACCAGCGAGAAGAACTTCGTCGACTTCATCCTCGACGGTCAACCGGAACCCCCGCTGTATTTCGCCCGCATGAAGCGCGACAACAAGATGGGCCCGCGTGTCCTCGGCGGCGTGCCCAAGCCGCGCGAACTCTCGCCAGCGGAGTTCGCGAAGATCGACGGCACGACCTGCGCGATCGTCGACACGCGCCCGTGGGCGCAATTCAAGAGCAGCCATGCAAAGGGTGCGCTCACCCTGCCGCTTGGCAACAGTTTCAACACCGACGCCGGCTCGATGATCGGCGAGAGCGAGAAGATCTATCTCGTCGTCGATGCCGCGCGCCTCGATGAAGCGGTGCGCGATCTCATCCGCGTTGGACTCGATGAAATCGTCGGTTGGATCGATGCTTCGAAGATGTCGGAAGTGGCCGCGGCGGGCGGTGCGATCGAGAAGACGGAGGAGATCGACGTCGCTGCTGCGCACGTGTTGCTCGGTGGCACCACCGCGGCTTCCGTGCGCCCCTTCATCCTCGACGCGCGTCGCCGCGTCGAGTTCGCGGAAGCTCACATCGAGAGCGCCCACAACATCGCACACACGCGGCTCCTCGGCCGCATGAACGAGGTCCCCAAGGATCGCCACATCTTGGTGCATTGCCGCTCGGGCGCTCGGTCGGCGCGCGCGTGCTCGTTGCTCCAGAAGCACGGCTACCGTGTGACGAACCTCGCGGGCGGCATGCTCGCATGGCAAGCAGAGGCGGCGAAGGGTGCTCCATGCTGCACCGCTTCCTGTAGCACGTGACGCGACTCCTGAAATGGCGCGCGAAATCAACGAGAATGCTCCGCCCCGTTCTGATGAACGGGACGCGTTGGCATCGGTGATCCATCGTCCGCCCCACCAACCCAAACGAAATTCATGACTCGCCCGTTCTCTTCCCCGCCAACGCCCGACCGAGAGCCAAAGTCATGAATTGTTTCGAACGAGGAATCGCATGATTTGGGCGTGGCTTGGCGCGACACTCGTTGGGCTCTCGCTCGGCCTCCTCGGATCGGGCGGTGCCATTCTCACCGTGCCGATCTTGGTGTATCTCGTTGGCCACGAAGAGAAAGCCGCGATCGTCGAGTCGCTCGCGATCGTCGGCGCGATCGCGCTCTTCGGTGCAGCGCGCGCGAGTTTCGCGAAGAAGATCGATTGGAAGAGCGCACTTCTCCTCGCGATTCCAGGCGTCTTCGGAACCGTGCTCGGAACGCACGTCGCGCAGTGGATTCCTGGCGCGGTGCAACTCCTCCTGCTCGCAGCGCTCATGCTCACCGCGTCGGTGCTCATGTTTCGATCGCCTCGCAAGAGCGAGCCGATGCCGATCGATGCCCCTTCGAGCGACCGCGATCAGAAGCCCACCTCCGGCAGCACGATCGTTGCGGCACAAGGCGTTGCGCTTGGATTTATGACGGGCATCGTCGGTATCGGTGGCGGATTCCTGATCGTGCCTGTACTCGTGTTGCTTCGTCGTCTGCCGATGAATATCGCGATTGGCACAAGCCTCGCCATCATCGCGGTGAATTGCACGGCTGGCTTGGTCAAGTCGATCTTCGCCGGAAGTGCTCCGCTTCATCCGAACGCCAATGAACAGCCCGCAATCAACTGGCAAGTCATCGGCCTCTTCGCTGCACTCGGAATCGTGGGAAGCCTCATCGGCAGCGCGCTTGCAGGCCGGATCAACCAAGGCACACTGCGAAAGGTCTTCGCGGTATTCCTCATCGTGATGGCCGGTTACATCGCGTGGCGACAAGCACCGCGTGTTTTTCCACAGTGGTTCGACGCTCGTGCCGGTACGCCGACCGCCAGCCCGTAGACGGGCTCCTTTGTCTTCTGAAATCGCGCCATCGCGAAGTCGTGATGCGTCGCGAGCCACGGACGCTTCTCGAAACTGCGCGTTTACGCACGGCCCTTCAACATGCCATGCCAATAGAGCTGCGGCAAGAGCCACCGCTTCAGCATGTACATACTGCGCCGTTCCTTCGACTGATCGAACGGGAAACTCTCGGCAGGATTGAGGTCGTAATCGAACTCCGCCAAGATCAACGAGCCGTAGCCGGTGACGAGCGGGCATGATGTGTACCCGTCGTACTTCGCGCTTGGTTCGCGGCCGGCGAGGACATCGAGCACATTCGTGACAACCACCGGTGCCTGCTTGCGGATCGCGGCACCCGTCTTACTTGTCGGAAGGTTCGAGCAATCGCCGAGTGCGAAAACCTCGGGGAAACGCGTGTGCCGACAGGTGAACTTGTCGACTTCCACCCAGCCCGTTGCTGCGGCGAGCGGACTCTTCTTGATGAAATCCGGCGACGACATCGGTGGCGTCACGTGCAAGAGATCGAAGCGCTGCACCACTTCTCGCTTCGCGTCGAGATCTTCAAACACCGCTTCGCGCGCATCCGCACGCACCTCGACGAGATTGTGCTTGAAGTGCGGCGGCTCGATCTCCTTCCGTGCAATCACCGCGCGCAGTTGTGCTGCATACTTCTCAACCTTGAAGATCGACGCTTCGCCTGAGTAGAAGTGGATGCGCGACTGCCCGCGAACACCCTGACGACGAAACGCATCGTCGGCGAGGTACATGATCTTTTGCGGAGCACCGCCACACTTGATCGGTGTTGCGGGATGCGTGAAGACCGCGTCGCCACCTTTGAAAGTGCGAATCGCGTCCCACGTCGTCGAGACAGTCTCAAACGCGTAGTTCGAGCAAATGCCGTTGCGGCCGATGTTGCCCTCGAGGCCTTTCACCTTGCCCCAATCGAGTTGCAATCCCGCGGCAACGACGAGCACGTCGTACGCGATACGGCGTCCACTCGAAGTCACGACGGACTTCGCATCGGGCTCAAAGCCCGTCACCGCTTCACGCACCCATTCCACGCCGCGCGGAATCAAGTCGCGCTCGCGGCGCCGCGCCGCCTCGCGCGGAAGCACACCCGCACCAACGAGCGTCCAAAGCGGTTGGTAATCGTGCGTTTCCGATGGATCCACGATCGTGACCGTGGCGTTCACATTCGTAAGGCGCGCTGCAACGGAAATCCCTGCTGAGCCGCCACCAACAATGACGACGCGACGGGCGGAAGAGCGTGAAGGCGACGATGTGGCTTCGATTTGCATGGTGTGACCTCAAGATTGAGCCGCTCTTTGCCCGCGTGCTGAGCAACGCCGCACCGCCGAAGGCGTGGTACGAGACCTCTGCGTCTCGCCTCTTCGTGACATCATCAGCATGAGTCGCGGGTAAAAGGTACGGGGTTTTCGATCCAAGAATAAATTTCCTGAATCCTCGAAGGCGACGCCGCCTCTGATCGCCGCATCCGAAAGGAATCCGCCATGAGTACCGTGAGCACCGTAACCAACATGGACACACGTACAGCACAACCGAGCACCTCTGCGACCTCCGCATCGCCGATCGAAATCGACCCGAGCACGGCGCAAAAAATGCTCGCTGAGCCAGGGACGATCCTCATCGACGTACGCGAGGCCGATGAACATGCGCGTGAACGCATCGTTGGCGCGAAGTTGATTCCCCTTTCGGCGTTGACCGCGAAGGAGATCGCGGAACTCGGTGCGCGCCGTGTGGTGTTCCACTGCAAAGGCGGACGCCGCTCACTTGATGCCGCGACGCGATGCGCGATCCTCGCACAACGCGGCATCGCGATTCACAGCGTTGTCGGCGGCATCGAAGCGTGGCGCAGCGCCGGTCTTGGAACCGAACTCAACACAGCGCGTCCAAAAATGAGCGTCATGCAGCAGACACAACTCACGATTGGCGCCGTCGTCGTCGCGGGCACTGCGCTTGGCTTCCTCGTCAACCCGTGGTTCCTCGCGCTTCCCGCATTCATGGGCTGCGGATTGATCTTTGCGGGCGCGACTGGAACATGCGGACTCGCGTCGCTGATTTCGATGGCGCCGTGGAACCGCGTCTCGACGTGCAGTGCTGGCACGTGTAGTACAGGCACGTGCAGTACTGGCAGCAGTCGGTGAAACTCGCTTCGTGCGAGATCACGGCGCTCCCCCATCGCTTCATCGCAATCCACATCGCAATCCATCACGAATCACTGCGACCGCCTTTCCGGGGCGGTCGCGGTGCTTTTCGAATGGAAGACCGCGTCAACGCGATGCAGATTTCCGTGCGGGCCCCGTTGCAGATTTCATTACAGATTTCGTCGCAGGCTTCTTTGAAACTTTCTTCGTGAGCTTCTTCGCGCGTTTCTTCGTGAGTTTCTTGGTGACATCATTTGTTGCGGCACGTTGGGCTGACGCCTTTTTGCCGGCCGCGTTGGCAGAGACTGAAGGTTCCGTCTCCGCACGCAGTTTCTCACGCTTTTTCGCGTCGGTTTTCGAGATCATTCCGCCGTGCACACTGGCGACTTTGAAGGCGCGCGCGATGAGTGCGAGCACATCGTCGATCGTTTCGCCGCGCCGCGGCTTCACGGCGACGCACGACTTCCCCGACATGTAGGGCTTGAGTTCGGTACCCAACTCCGCGAGCGTTGCCGGTGAACAGCAGTATGCGACGGGGCCAGACTTCCGCATGGCAAAGCCCGCGATCCACTCCATGTCGCGCACGACGATCGGGAAGCCCGCATAGATCGCGATGTCGGTCACATCGAATGCTGCTTCAAGCAACTCGCAGAGTCGCGTCGCGAGTGCGCGATCGGCATCCGAAACGGACTTCAAATACGCCGCACGTACATATGGAGTGAATTTCTCTGCTGGCTTCATCGTTGGCTCGAAGGATATCGGCGCAAGAAACACAGGTACGTTTCAGCGTACTCCGTGCTATGCTGTGTCCTTCTCGCCGGTGACCTCAGGTCGGATAGGAAGTCCGACAGCAAGACTGGGTATCAGCCGGCAGCATGCCAACAAGACCGAGATTCGCCGCGAAATCCTCGCTGCAACTCGCTCGGCATGCGCCAGTTGGCTTGATCCCGTCTATCGGTCTCTCCGAGCGAACGCGATTGCGCCTGAACGACAAGAACCACGGTTTTCACCGTGGTCGAGATGCATGGCATGAAGCCGTTGGCTTCGTCCATGCGTCTGAAAGGCATTTTGTGACTGTTTCGAATCATCGCTCCGCTCCTCACGCGAAACCCGCCCGTTCTGAAAGCACCCGCTCAGAAGCTTCAACCGCTTCCGCCTCGAAGAGTGCAGACACCTCCACGACCCACTTCACCGACCTCGGGCTCGTTCCCGCGATTCTCGAAGCGTTGCGCGCCGACGGCTATGAGCGCCCGACGCCGATTCAAGCACAGTCAATCCCGCCAGCGCTTGCGAAGCGCGACGTCCTCGGCATCGCGCAGACGGGTACCGGCAAAACCGCAGCGTTTGCGCTGCCGATCATCCACCGTCTCGTCACCGAGTTGCGTCCGGGGATGAAGTTGCCTGTTGGCCGCAAGCCGAAGGCGCTCGTACTCGCACCGACACGCGAGCTCGCTGCGCAAATCGCAGAGAGCTTCGCAAGTTACGGTCGCCACACGCCCGTGCGCTTTGCGGTGATTTTCGGCGGCGTTGGACAAGGCCCGCAAGTGCGCGCGATCCAACAAGGCATCGACATTCTCGTCGCAACGCCAGGGCGCCTCATCGATCTTCTCCAGCAACGACTCGTGAATCTCAGCGAGATCTCGTTCTTCGTGCTCGACGAAGCCGACCGCATGCTCGACATGGGTTTCATCGAACCGATTCGCAAGATCTCGGCGATGCTCCCGCGCGATCGTCAAACGATGCTTTATTCCGCAACGATGCCGAAGGAGATTCGGCACCTCGCCGACGCGCTCTTGCGTGATCCCGTGACTGTCACGGTGACGCCCGTTTCATCGGCGGTCGATCGCATCGATCAGAAACTCTACTTCGTGCTCAAGGCGCAGAAGACACAGTTGATGATTCACCTCTTCCGCGCGCTCGATATGGAGCGCGTGGTGGTTTTCACCAAGACGAAGCACGGCGCTGATCGCCTCGCACGCAAACTGAAGGCGGCTGGAATCGCATCCGAAGCGATCCACGGAAACAAGGCACAAAATCAGCGCATTCGCGCCCTGGATGCGTTCCGCAGCGGACGTTCGCCGGTGCTTGTTGCGACCGATGTTGCCGCACGCGGGCTCGATATCGACGACGTCACACACGTCGTGAACTACGACCTTCCGATGGAGCCTGAGGCGTACGTCCACCGCATCGGACGCACGGCGCGCGCGGGCAAGTCTGGCCACGCGATCGCATTCTGCGACGTCGAAGAGCGCGGCCTCTTGAAGCAAGTCGAACGACTCATCAAGTTCGAGATTCCGCGCGAGCGCGTGCCGGATGAAGTTCCAAAGTCTGACGAAGTCGCGGCGAAGTCGAGTGGCGGCGCGTCGCGAGAGTCGCACGAAGAGGCTCGCTTTGAGAGTCGCGAAGGCCGTGATGGCCGCGAAGGCCGTGAGAGTCGTGAAAGCCGTGAGAGTCGTGAAAGCCGTGGGCCTCGTCCTGACGCGCGTGGCGAGCGATCGCAGCGCAGTGAGCGCACTCCGCACGCCGAACGTGCGCCGCGCGATCGCCGTGACGACCGCGAGACCCGCAGCGCACAGTCGGCGAATCCGCATGGGCATGCGCGTGAAGCATCGCGCGAGAGCTCGCGCGGCACGCCACATGCAAAGCCAGCTGCGAAGCCTGGCGGAAAGCCCCAAGGAAAGACCTCTGCACATCCGAAGGCATCCGCGCATCCACACGCGAAGCCACATGCCAAGCCGCATGCGAAGGAGCATGCGAAGGAGCATGGACATTCACTCGAACGTGACACGCGCGTGCAACGCTCCGAGAGCACCCATCGTCCCGCGGATGATCGTGCACCGTCACGGCCTTCGCAGAACGGCGGGCGCCGCAGTCAGTGGAACGGTCGACCGCGCGGGCGTTGAAATCGTTCACCTTTCAAGAGGCGAAGTCCGCGACGAAACTCGCGACAAGCCTTCGAAAAGCCTCGCGTCGATCCTCGCGCTCACGTCGGCTCAAGCCACAACCGGCTTGTCAGACTCAGGAGCACGCGCCCCACGCGGCGAGCAGCAGCGAGAGGTCAGCTGCACCAACGGCACCATCGCCATCGACGTCGGCTGCTCCTGAAGTCCCCCACGCTGCGAGCAGCAGTGAAAGGTCAGGGGCACCAGTCTCGCCGTTTCCGTCAATGTCGGTTGGGCAACTCGAGGCAGGTCGCGGAAGGTTCAGTACGAAGATGCGATTGCCAAACGCGGTTCGTCCCGTGCCGACGATCGTGTAGCCATCGCCTGACATCGCAAGCGGCAGCGACAAACGCACATCGTTCGGAACATCCACGCCTTGCGCGCGCGCGTACTCCTCGAGTTCGTGCAACGTGCCGTCGATCCAGAGATAGCCTTCGCCGCTCGTCGCTGGCGGTCCGGCGCGGAAGAACATGGCGACGCGCGAGCCATCGTTGCTCACATCGACGGCATACGATTGGTAACCCGAGATCGGCGAAAGCGGCAACGCGGAGTAGCCGGTCGACTGCCGCCACCGCCACGCGGGATCCTCGGTTGATCGACCAAGGCCCACGACCCACTGCCCGTCGGCGGAGCACGCATTGGCATCCCCGACACGGAGATTTCCGGGGCCGCTGATGATCGTCTGCACGCCGTTGCGCCATATGCAGCCGAGCCATTCGCCGACGTAGTTCGACTGCCAGCCGACCACCGTGGATCCATCGAAGCTGCAGCCGTTCGCGCGGTTTGGCTTATAGAAATACGACGAGGGAAGGCTTACGAGTCCCGTCGTTGCATTCCAGACGTAGCCAATCGCCGAGCAGGCCGCTTGCTGACCGAGCCCGACGACGTGTGTTCCGTCTCCAGAAATGCCCCACGCACTGGTGGCGCCGATGTCGCAGGACGCCCCGAAGTTTCCGATGAGTGTGGTTTCGCCAGTCGCAACTTCGTAAATGGCGGCTTCGGTCTTGCCAGTCTTTGGATTGATCGCGGTGAAGCCGATGCGTGATCCATCGGCGGAGATGCCGCCTGAACCTCCGGCACCTTGGTAGCCAGGCGCAATGCCGCCGATCGGCACATGTCCGGTTGACGCCGTCCAGTACCAGTACTGCAACGCATCATTCAGGACAACGATGGAACCGTCGTCGCTCACACCTGTCGCGTAACTGCCCGCGATGAGCGCGAGGCTGCCCTTCGTTCCGCCGCCATGCGCGATCGAACTCGAGAGCCCAACGCAGAGAGCGATGGCAGAGACGTGTGCTTGACGTGTCAAGGGCATGCACCCCACGCGGCGAGCAGCAGCGAGAGGTCTGCGGCACCGATGACCTTGTCGCCGTCGAGATCGACGTCGGGATTCACCGAATCCCACGACGCGAGCAAGAGCGAAAGATCTGCGGCGCCCACTTCGCCGTCGTTATCAAAATCTGCAGGGCATGCAGGCGCCGACGGCGTGAGATCCAACACAAAGGGCGACCAGATGCCATCATCGCGAACCGCAGCGCCACCGATGTGGAGACCGTCATCCGACATCGTCAAACCGTAGTACGCCCAGTTTGATGGGAGTTTGAACCCCTGCTCTGCCGACCAGTTTGCGAGTGAGATGTATCCGCGATCCGGCGTCCAAAGGTAGGTTGAGAAGCCAAAGACCACGATCGCAAGCGAGCCGTCGACGTTGCAATCTGCAACCGCGCCCACACCGCTTTGGGGTGCCGGAATCATCGCCTGATAGCCCGTCTCAACGCTCCAGCGATACGGGGCGCCACCGTCAAAGCTGTCGCGTCCGCGGCCGAACACCCACTGGCCGTTTCCACTCACTGAACTCGCTTCACTCACCTTCGCCGTCGCGACTCCGCGGAAAAGCAGCGTTTGCACGTACGCGCCTTCTGCATTTCGGCGCCAGATTGATCCTTGGCGCCAACCCACGTAGTCATCCGCCCAGCCAACAACGACCGAGCCATCGTCGCTCACCGCGTTGGCGCGCGTCGGCTTGTAGAAGTAACTCGACAACATCCGAACTTCTGCACCTGTGTCGCGGTCGTGAATGAACCCGCGTGCCGAGCAACCAACATCCCAGTTCAGTCCGCACACGTAGCGACCATCGCGCGACATTCCCCACGGGCCCGAGCGCTCGATATCACAGTTGTATCCGAGTGAGCCCATCGACTCGAGGAACGTCAAGTTCTTGATGTCATAGATTGTTGCCTCTG
>JAIXVI010000281.1 GCA_027483065.1 Planctomycetaceae bacterium | reverse complement strand
AGCTGCGCGCAGCGCGCGGATTTTCGCGAGATGTTCGCTGATCGCGGCTTCAAGCCCACGATCCGTGGGTCGGTAGTACATCTTCGAGACGCCGAGATAATCCTGCATGCCGACGCCGTCCGCTCGATCGTGCGGGTACTCGTACTTCCCTGCGTCCGCTGCGAGCGGGGTTCCGTCATCCGCAGTCCGCACAGCACGCCGCTTCGTTTGATCGACGATGGTGAATGGAACAGGCACAGTGCGTCCATCGCGCGCGTCGTCCATCGCTTCCCAAATTGCGCATGCAGCGGCATTCGATTTCGCGGCAACAGCGAGGAACGTCACGCATTGTGAAAGAATGAGTTGCGCTTCGGGCATGCCAACGCGTTCAACGGCTTGCCAACATGCCACAGCGGTTTGCAGCGCGCGCGGATCGGCGTTGCCGATGTCTTCGCTCGCGAAGATCGCAAGTCGTCGACAAATGAAGCGCGGGTCCTCGCCTGAAACCAACATGCGTGCGAGCCAATACACCGCGGCATCAGGGTCGCTGCCGCGCATCGACTTGATGAGTGCACTTGCGAGGTCGTAGTGCTCATCGCCATCTTTGTCGAAGACAGGCACTTTGCCGTCGAGCGCAGCGCGCGCGAGTTCGAGTGTGATACGCGGTGTTCCTTCGCCGCGCACAGCGTTTGCCGCTGTTTCAAGCGCCGAAAGTGCCCGACGCACATCGCCATCAGAAACGCGCGCAAAGTGCGCGCACGCGTCATCATCAAGGAGAAGCCCCGAGATGCCGACGCCTTCGGGATGCGCGATCGCGCGACGAAGTACAGTCGCGATGTCCGCTTCTTCAAGTGGCTGAAATCGGAAGACGACCGAGCGCGACAAGAGCGCCGGTGCGACAGCCCATGTTGGATTTTCAGTCGTCGCGCCGAAGAGAACAACGCTTCCAGCTTCGACGCCCTCGAGGAGCGCATCTTGCTGATTGCGCGCGAGACGATGGATTTCGTCGACGAAAAGCAGCGTTCGCTGCGATGATTCGCCAAGGCGACGCGTCGCAAGATCGATCTTTTCGCGAAGTTCTTTCACGCCCGTTGTCGCGCCGTGCGCGCGATCGACTGCAGCACCTGTGCGTGCAGCGATCGCTTCGGCGAGTGTCGTCTTCCCTGTTCCGGGCGGCCCTGCAACGATCATCGATTGCAGCGCGTCTTGTTCAATCAGTCGCCGAAGCAGCGCGCCTTCGCCGAGACAATGCCGCTGACCAACGATCTCGTCGATCGTGCGCGGACGCACGCGCACAGCAAGCGGCGCAGCCTTCGCGCGTCGCTCTGTCCGCAAGTTCGACCAGAGATCTTCGAGCATTCGCGCATCGTACGAAACCCGCCGAAATCCGCAGGAACTCCAGTTTCGCACTTCACAGCGTTGGTCGGAATCGCGAAGATGCGCCGCATGCAGAAGTCGACCGCACTCGGACTCGTTGGAACTACGACCGTCTTCTTCGGAACGGTGCTTTTCATCGCGCTTTCAACCGTGATTTCGCGGCCGAGCAAAGAGTCGCAAGCGCTTGCCGGTGCGCGTGAGAATGTGAAGAGTGCGCTCGATGCACCGCGACCAGAAGACATGGCTCCGGCGCCCGCACCCGCGAAGCCGGCGTCCGAATCGGGCGCGACCGCAGCAAATGCAGCGAGCACGCCGAAGCCCGCCGCGCTTCCAACGCCAACATGGATTTGGGCGCCAAGCAATGCGTCGACAGGAGCGAAGACCGAAGACGCAGTGGTCTTCACGCGGCGCTTCCGTGTTCCAGAAGGCGTGAAGGCCGCGCGGCTTGTGATCAGTGTCGACAACGGTGCGTCTGTCGCGCTCGACGGAAAGACGCTCGTGCAAACGGGTGATTGGCAGGAGCCAAGTGAGGTGGATCTTGGCGCGCTTTCCGCAGGAGTGCACGAACTCGTCGTCGATGCACGCAACGAAGGCGGCCCTGCCGGTCTCTGCGCGATGATCGAGTGGACCGAGGCGGATGGCACCCGCACGCGCGTCGTGAGCGATCCTGCGTGGCAAGCAAGTGGCGCGTGGAGTTCGACGCCTGTGCCTTCGGCGATTCTTGCGAGCCTCGGCGAAGGTCCGTGGGGCGACGGAGTTGTCGAAAGTTTCGGTGGCGCGCCAGGCGAAGTTGCGGACATCGCTCGCGCGATCGCGGTTCCGCCGGGATTCATCTGCGAACTCGTCTACGTCGCGCCGCGTTCGCGTGGCTCGATCGTTGCGCTGGCGGCCGACGAATCAAACGGTCGACTCATCGCGAGCGCGCAGTACGGGCGCATGTTTGCGGTTCAACCGGCGGGAGAAGGCCAACCCGCAAGCACCGCGACGGTCGAACTCATCGAGCCTGAAATCGGCCGCGCGCACGGAGTGGTCGTGATCGAGAATGATCTCTTCGCTGTCGTGAGTGAAGGTGGTGGTGACGCGCGTGGCGTGTGGCGTTTGCGCGATACGAATCGCGATGGAACCTACGACGAGAAGAAAATGCTCGTCGCGATTGCGAAGGATGGCGGTGAGCACGGGCCGCATCAAATCGTGGCGGCACCCGATGGATCACTTTGGGTTGTTGGCGGAAATCACTGCGCTGTTCCAGAGCCAGCGCTCGCAGATTCGCGCGTTCCGCGCTTCGGAAGCGACGGGCATTGGGAAGAGGACATTGCGTTTGATCGCCTGTGGGATGCGAACGGCCACGCGGTTGGCGTGATGGCGCCGGGCGGTTGGATCGCGCGCACCGATCGCGAAGGATCGAAGTGGGAACTGATCACCGTCGGATTCCGCAACTCTTACGACGTTGCGTTCGATGAGATCGGTCGCGCGTACACCTTCGACAGCGATATGGAATGGGACATGGGACTGCCGTGGTATCGACCCACGCGCGTGTGCGAACTCGCGAGCGGCGTTGATTACGGTTGGCGTTCGGGTAGCGGAAAGTGGCCAGAATGGAGCCCCGATTCGCTGCCGCCTGCGGTCAACATTGGGCCAGCATCGCCGACGGGTGTGATGAACTCGATGGGTCTGCAATTCCCGCCGCCGTGGAACGAATGCATGTTCTTCCTCGATTGGACGTTCGGCACGATGTGGGCGGGCTTCATCACCGAAGAATCGCGCAATGCTTCAACGCCGCAATTCCGCGTCGAGCCGTTTGTCGCCGGCCGACCGCTGCCGCTCACGGATGCCGTCGCCATGAACGGCGCGATGTATTTCTCCGTCGGTGGACGCAATTTGCCGAGCGCGATTTTCCGCGTGCGCGCAGAAAATCCAATCGCGATCAAGCGCGCGCCGATGCCGGTGCCGGCGGCACTCGTCGAGCGGCGCGAACTCGAGAAGTTCCATCGCCCGATGGAATGGGCCGCGGGCCCAGCAGCGGTTGCGGCAGCATTCCCTGCGCTTTCCTCGAAGGATGCGGGTGTGCGAAGCGCCGCGCGCATCGCGCTTGAGCACCAAAACCCGAAACTCTGGCGCGAGCGTGCAGTGAGCGCGATGGAACCACAGCCGTCGATCCTCGCGCTCGTTGCGTTGTGCCGAGTTGGAAGTGCAGACATCGATGGAACTCCCGTGGCTGAACGACTCGTCGCACTCGAACCTGCAGTGCGCGGAACGCCGCTCGAGCGCGAGTGGCTGCGCGCGTGCGAATTGTGGATGTTGCGCTTTGCGTCACGCTCCACGACGGTTGGTGGAGGGGAAGCGTTGCGTGTGGCTGTCCTCACGAATTTCCCTGCGAAACAAGCCGATTCCGATCCGAGCAGTGCATGGGAACTCGATAAGCACCGCGCAAATCTGCTTGCGAAGTTCGGTGCGCCTGAAGCGGTGACGGTTGCTGTTGCGCTTCTTGAGCGTCCTGACACCGGCGCGCCTCAAGCGGTCGACGCGGCGTTGCTTGCGCGCGGTGGTCCATACGGCAAGGCCGTTGCCGACATGCTTGCAAATGCGCCCGCGACGCAGAAAATCGGCATTGCGTACGCGATTCGAAATGCGAAGAATGGCTGGAACGCGGATTTGCGCGAGCGATTCGCGCGGTCACTCGCCGCGCTCCAGAAGGGAACCGGCGGAAACTCATTCGCTGGCTTCTTGAATCGCATCGCGGAGGAGTTCAAGTCGAACGCGCCGGAGAACGAACGCGATCGCTTGGCGGCCGCGATCGGTGGACGTGCGTTCGACACATCGCTTCCGACGCCGCGCGGCCCTGGTCGCGCGTGGACGGTCGCGGAGATCGTGGCGCTTGGGCCAAAGTTGGTGGGCGGCCGCGATCACGCGGAAGGATTGCGCGCATATCGCGCAACGCAGTGTGCGCAATGCCACCGCGCTGGAGGCATCGGCGGCAGTGGTGGTCCAGAATTGACTGCAGTTTCGCGACGTTTCTCGCTTGAAGATCTCGCAGCGAGTCTCGTCGAGCCAAGCCGCACGATCAGCGATCAATACGAAAACACGGATTTCCGCCTGAAGAACGGCTCGGTGATCACGGGTCGCAAGGTCGGCGAAACCAACGATGCGATCGAAGTGCGTACGAGTCTGCTCTCGGATGCACGCGAGACCATTCGCAAGGAAGAAATCGAATCGAGTGCGCGTAGTCCGCTCTCGCCGATGCCAGCGAACCTCGTCGACACGCTTTCAGAAGGGGAGTTGCTCGATCTTCTCGCGTTCCTGCGCGCAGGCGGCGACGCGGGCGATTCGGCGTTCGTGAAGACCGATGACGATGGCTATCTCGACATCTTCAACGGCACATCCACGAACGGCTTCTCGTTTGATCCGCGGTTCTGGTCGCTCGAAGGTGGAGTGCTTGTCGGCCGCGCGACGGAGGCGAATCCAGTTCCGCACAACACGTTCTTTGTGTGGAACGGCGAAGTCCGTGACTTCGAACTCGAGGTTGTGCTCAAAGTGAACAGCAACAACTCGGGCGTTCAGTATCGAAGTGAACTCTTCGGTGAGCATCGTTTGCGCGGACCGCAGATCGACGCGCATCCGAATCAGCCGTACGTCGCCATGTGCTACGAAGAGGGCGGGCGCGGCATCTTGGCTGAGCGCGGTACCGCGCTCACGATCACGGCCGATGGCACGCGCACGACGGCTCCGCTTGCGGGTGCTTCCTCGGCTGCGCCCGACACGGGTGAGTGGCGCACCTATCGCGTCGTCGCGCGTGGCAACCGCATGGAACACTTCCTCGACGGAGTGCCGACCGCAACCGTCGTCGACGACTCGAAGGAGCGGGCGAAGGGCGGAAAGATTGGATTCCAGATTCACGGTGGCGAACCCACCACCGTGTCGGTGCGTAGCGCGAGGCTCAAACGACTCGACGCGTAATGCGCCAAGTCATTATCGGTCACGCGTCGTGACCGAGCCGCCAGTTGGAGTTTCGTCAGGACGTTCGCAAGAGGTCTGCACCCGTTCAGCCGATATCTCCGCGCCTGCGAGCTGTTCGGCTCGAAGCGCTGTCCCCTGAATCTGAACGGAACTCGAACACATGTGCGGAATCGTTGCCTACATCGGCCGTCGCCAAGCAGCAGACATTCTTCTCGAAGGCTTGAAGCGCCTTGAGTATCGCGGGTACGACTCTGCGGGTGTCGCCGTCATGAACGGTGGCCTCAAGATTGCGCGTGCGGTCGGTCGCGTTGCGAACGTCGAGAAGCTCATCAACGACCGTGGCGGGTTCCAAGGAACGATTGGTATCGCGCACACCCGTTGGGCGACGCACGGCGGCGTGACGGAGAAGAACGCACACCCGCACCGCGATGACGAACAGCTTGGTCACGGCATCGCGATCATCCACAACGGCATCATTGAGAACTACGCGGCGCTGAAGAAGTACCTCACCGAGAAGGGGCACGTCTTCCACGGCGAGACCGACACCGAAGTGCTCGCACACTTGATCGGCGAACTTTACGCAGGCGATCTTGAAAAGGCCGTGCAAGCTGCGCTGCGCGAGGTCACTGGCGCGTACGCCATCGCGGTGGTTTGCGAGAAGGAACCCGATGTGCTCGTCGTCGCACGAAAGGGTTCGCCACTGATGGTTGGCGTTGGAAACGGCGAGTACGTCGTTGCATCTGATGCAAGCGCCATCGTGTCGCACACAACGCAAGCGATTGCGCTGAACGATTACTCCGTCGCGCGCATTACGCGCGAAGGATTCCGCACGACGACGGTCGACAACATCGAAATCACCGCGGAAATTCGCGAGCTGGAGTTCGATCTTGAGCAGATCGAACTCGGCCACTACGAACACTTCATGCTCAAGGAGATCTTTGAGCAGCCGCAAGCGCTGCGCATGTCACTCCAAGGTCGTGTTGATGTCGCAAAGGGCGAGATTCGCCTCGGCGGTGTTGGGCAGCATGCTCGCGCGCTCGCGAATGCGAAGCGCGTGGTTTTCGTCGGTCAAGGCACTGCGCTCCACGCATGCATGATCGGCAAGTACCTCTTCGAAGACCTCGCGAAGGTGCATGCAGAGCATGACTTCGCGAGCGAATTCCGCTATCGCAATCCGATCGTCGAAGATGGAACGGTCGTCATTGCTGTGAGCCAGTCGGGCGAAACCGCGGACACGCTCGCGGCGCTTCAAGAAGCGAAGCAGCGCGGCGCGCTCGCGCTCGGCGTTGTGAACGTCGTTGGTTCATCGATTGCGCGCGAAACAGATGCTGGCGTCTATCTGCGCGTCGGTCCTGAAATCGGTGTGGCCAGCACGAAGGCGTTCACTGGCCAAGTGCTTGTGAACTCGATGCTCGCGACCTTCATTGGTCGTCGTCGCTACCTCTCGCAAGAGTACGTTTCGAATCTCTTGCGCGAACTCGAAGCGATCCCGTCGAAGATTGAGCGCGCGCTCGAGTGGTCGGGTCGTATTCGAACGGCAACCGCGAAGTACATTCATCGCGAGAACTGGCTCTTCCTCGGCCGCGGCGTGAACTACCCCGTCGCGCTCGAAGGCGCGCTGAAGCTCAAGGAAATCTCGTATATCCACGCGGAAGGCATGCCTTCGGCGGAAATGAAGCACGGACCGATTGCGCTCATCGACAACGGCATGCCCGTCGTCTTCGTTGCCACGCGCAACTCGCAATACGAGAAGGTCCTCTCGAACATCGAGGAAGTGCGCTCGCGCGGCGGTCACGTCATCGCGGTTGCCACCGAAGGCGACGATCACATCAAGAGCCTCGCGCAAGAAGTCTTCTACGTGCCGGACTGCATCGAGATGTTCCAGCCGCTGTTGACGGTCATTCCGCTGCAATTGCTTGCGTATCACGCGGCAGTCATGCGCGGCAAGGACGTCGACAAGCCGCGCAACCTCGCGAAGTCGGTGACGGTCGAGTAAGCGCTCGCAACTTGCGGCGGGGCGAACCTTTGGTTCGCGTCCGCCGCTTTTGCTCGCTGTGGCGTGGATGACACCAGAGGTCGCCGCTGTAGCGGCGAAACTTCACCTCCCGCGAGCGATCGCGCGTTCCATCGCGCGCAACGTCGCAGGCGAAACGTGATGCTCGATGCCCTCGGCGTCGGCTTGCGCCGTTGCTTCATCCACACCAAGTGAACGCAAGAACGCGAGCACAATCACGTGCCGTGTCCGCGCTTCGGCGGCGAGTGCGCGACCTTTCGCCGTGAGGCCAAGCGGCGCATACGGTCGCGCATCGACGAAGCCCTCGCCTGCAAGTCGACGCACCACGCGGCTCACCGTGACATGCGACAAGCCGAATCGCTCCGCGAGTCGACCAACACGGGCCTCGACACCTTCGTCGAGCAGTTCCGCGATCGCCTCGCAGTAGTCCTGTGCGGCCTCGGTCTCGTGTTGCTCACGAAGAACGCGGTGATGCTCGGCACTCGCGCGCGACGGCGCAGAACTCGATGGTTTTGACAATTTCGATGAGCTCGACGAAGTCGATGCATTCGGCGACTTCGCGCGCGGCTTTGTGCCTGGCGCTTTCGCGCTCGTCGGTTTCGTATCTGCCGACTTCGCCGACTTTGTACGCGTCCCACGCGATTTCACTCTTCGTTTCCTCGGAGCGATGCGAGCACGTTGAAGTCTTCGAGTGTGGTCGTGTCCTGCTTCGAGTCACGTCCTGCGGCGATGTCACGGAGAAGTCGTCGCATGATCTTGCCCGAGCGCGTCTTTGGGAGCGTTTGTGTGAAGCGAATCATGTCAGGCTTTGCGATCGGGCCAAGAACGCCCGAGACGTGTTCGCGGAGCGAACCCTTCAGCGCATCGCTCGGCGTGAAGCCTGGCGCGAGTGAAACGAACGCAGCGATGCCCGTGCCTTTGATGTCGTGCGGCATGCCAACGACGGCCGCCTCGACCACAGCTTCGTGCGAGACGAGTGCGCTTTCCACTTCCATCGTGCCGAGTCGGTGGCCCGACACGTTGATGACGTCGTCGATGCGGCCCATGATCCAGAAGTAGCCGCGGTCGTCGCGGCGCGCGCCGTCGCCTGCGAGATACATGCCTGGCACGCGCGACCAGTAGGTGTCGATGAAACGCTGGCGATCGCCGTGAATGCCGCGCAACATCGATGGCCACGGCTTGCGGATCACGAGCAGTCCGCCGGTATTCGCGGGGAGTTCGTTGCCGTGCTCGTCGACGACGGCCGCGTCGATTCCAAAGAAGGGAAGCGTGCACGAACCTGGAACGGTCGGCGTCGCGCACGCGAGCGGCGTGATGACATGTCCACCCGTTTCGGTCTGCCAGAATGTGTCGACGATCGGGCACTGCGCGTGGCCGATCTTCTCGTGGTACCAGATCCACGCTTCAGGATTGATCGGTTCACCAACGGTGCCGAGGACCTTCAGGCTCGAGAGATCGTGCTTCGCGGGATGCTCGTCGCCCCACTTCATGAACGCGCGAATCGCCGTTGGTGCCGTGTAGAAGTGCGTCACGCGGTGGCGCGCAACCATCTCCCAGAAGCGGTCTTCGGCGGGCCAGTTCGGCGCGCCTTCGAACATCAATGTGGGCACGCGATTCGGCAGAATGCCGTAGACGATGTACGAGTGCCCCGTGACCCAACCGATGTCGGCGGTGCACCAGTAGACGTGGCCCGAACCCGCGCGCAGATTGAAGGTTTGCTGCGCGGTGTATGCGGTGTACACCATGTAGCCGCCGATTGTGTGGCGAATGCCCTTCGGCTTACCTGTCGAGCCCGACGTGTAGAGCAGGAAGAGGAGATCTTCCGAATCCATCGGCTCACACTCGCATTCGTCGCTCTGTGCGCCGACGAGTTCGTGCCACGCGTGGTCGCGGCCAGCGGTCCAGTCGACGGCATTTTTCGTGCGATGCAAGACGACGCAGTGCTCGACCGTGTGATTTTGCGCGGCGAGCAGATGAATCGCTTCGTCGACGTTCTTCTTGAGCGGCACGACTTGTCCGCGTCGCCACGCGCCGTCGCAGGTCACGATGACGCGCGACTTCGCGTCGAGCACGCGGTCGACGATCGAAGGCGCTGGGAACCCGCCGAAAATCACGCTGTGTGCGGCGCCGATGCGGGCGCACGCGAGCATCGCGATGGCGAGTTCAGGCACCATGCCCATGTAGAGCGTGACGACGTCGCCCTTCTTCACGCCGAGCGATTTCAGCGCGTTCGCGCAGCGGCAAACCTCTTCAAGGAGTTCGCCGTAGCAGAGGTGCTTCACCTCGGGCGTGCCATTGGGCTGCGGCTCGCCTTCCCAAATGATGCCGACTTCGTGGCCGTAGCCAGCGAGTACGTGGCGATCGAGCGCGTTGTGGCAGATGTTGGTCTTCGCGCCGACGAACCACTGCGCGTCGGGGCAGTTCCACGCGAGCACCTTCGACCACGGCGTAAACCAGTCGAAGTTCTGCGCGATCTCGGCCCAGAAACCCTCAGGGTCGGCGATCGATCGCGCGTGGCGCGCGCGATATTCGTCCATCGACCCGCACCACGCTCCGCCAAGTGCGGCCGCGTGCGCGGCGGACGGCGGGAAGATGCGGTCTTCCTTCAAGAGCGATTGGACGTTCGATGATGGGGCGTTGGTTGCAGATTCCTCGCGGGACATGCGGCCAATGTACGGGACGAGGGTGTGACTTGTGGGAATCTGATGGAACGAAAGCCTGCACTCATGCCGAGTTGTTGACTAGCGATCAGCCTGCAAGTTGTCACGCTTCGAGTTCGCCTCCGCACGACCTTCTGTAACTGGCAAAGATGAAGTGGCAGGGTGGTCGGTGCTAGGTAGTTCGAGCCGTCGTCGGTAGTAGTGCCAAAGCAAGGCCGACATGATTGCGATGAGCGGAATGGCGATCCAGAACCACAGCCAAAACAACGCTTCAGAAGCGGCCGCAGCGTCGACCGCGCTTGGACCTGAACCAGTGCTCCAACCTGAACCACTTCTTGAGCCTGAGCCCGTTGACGTGAACTTGGTGCCGCGTCTCGAAACTCGGAGAAGCCCAACAATAAACGAAACTATGACAAGGATGGCGAGTCCTGCCGGGGCGTAGCGTCTGGATTCAGGCTCAGTCTTGGAGGAGGCGCGCTCGGGCATTTGTGCAAATTATGGAACTGCAAAGACAGAAGCAAGAGCCGACGAGAGATTTCTGGAAGCCGCGTGCATCTCTTCAGAATTTGGGAGTGCGCACGCATTTCGGCGGCGAGATCTCCATAGAGCAAGCGATCACTCGAGGAGTATTGACGCGCAGGAGCGGTTTGCTTTGGACATCCAAGGTCGAAGGGGATTCGCGCCGAAAGGGGTCCTCGACGTGTGTCGGCCACGCGGGAAAGGTCACTTGATCGACCAGCGACGCGCGAGTGCACCGATTGGCCGCCGCGCTGAGGGGCGGCCT
This sequence comes from Planctomycetaceae bacterium, assembly GCA_027483065.1. Taxonomy (GTDB): domain Bacteria; phylum Planctomycetota; class Phycisphaerae; order Phycisphaerales; family SM1A02; genus QWPT01. The sequence goes on along the minus strand of JAIXVI010000281.1, from coordinate 25,692 downwards.
CAGCGCGGCGGTGCGCGACCACAAGTGGCCGCACGGGGACGGTCGAGCGCACTTTCGATTTGGGTGAGACACGTCGTATCAAGGACGTGCAGCTCACGAAAATCCGAGCGAGCCGCGAACCTATATCGCACGTGCGCGTGCGGTGTTCCTTGCGCGGTCGGGCGCGTACGGCGAATCGGGAGAACGCCCCGTGGGCTGCCGGAACATGTGATGGAAGCGGACCATGCGACGCGTCGCGATGCCCGCGCTTTCGATTTCATTGACAGCTTGCGCACGTCGCGTGCTTGTGATCAGTCGCTTGAGCGCGCGTCAAAACGCACGCCCCAGATGCGCTCGATGTCGCCGCCACCAGGCCACGTGAGCGTCGCGCGTTCGCGGGCGATCGCTGCATCGATGACGTCGCGCGTGAGCAGCGATGAAAGTGCCGCGCTCTTCGGCATGCGGTTCGGGTCTGGTCGATAGCCCACACGCGAGAGATCGAGTCGATCGGCAACGAAGCAGGCAGCGACCGATGGATCGTCGTGATGCGTGGCGCTTGTGTGGAGTTCGCACGCGGCATGCAACGATGTGAACGCAGCGTCGTCGAGCGCGCGAATGGCTGCGAAGGTTGTTTCGCATGCGCCGTGCGCGGTGTAGTCGCCGTCGCGTACGCGCGCGAGCCACGCTGCAGCACGTGGTCCGTGCTCGCGGTCGTAGCCGTCGTCTTCGCGATGGGAGTCGTGGAAAATCGCAAACAGCGCGATGACGCGTGGGTTCGCGCCAATCGCATCAGCGACGAGCAACCCGTTGTGCCGAACACGCCACCAATGCGCGAGTCCGTGCAGCCCCCACGGTCGCATGCCGCAGTGCTCGACGTTCGCAACCGCCGCAGCGATGAGCGCGGATTCGGGGAGGGGGTCACTCGCCAAGCCCGCGTTCATCCCACCTCACCCCTTGCTCTTCGCGAATGCTTCTGCCGCATCAAGGGCTTCGCGCGTCTTCGATGGATCTTTGCCGCCGGCCTGCGCAGTGTCGGGGCGACCGCCGCCAGCACCGCCGCACGCTTGCGCTGCAGCCTTCACCCAGTCGCCCGCCTTGAGGCCCTTATCGATGGCGCTCTTCGGGCACGTCGCAGCGATCGCGACTTTGCTCGCGTCGAAGTCGGGTGAGAGGAAGAGAATCGGCGTGTCGGCGAACTTTGCGCGCGCCGCGTCAATGGCCGCGAGAAGTGCCGCAGCATCCGCACCGTTGATCATCGCAACGAGCGGTGTACCTGCGGGCTTCTTCGCGTGCTCTTCCACGATGCCGCGTGCTTGCACGACCGCTGCATCACGCGCGGCGCCTTCGGCCTGCTTGCGCGCGGCCTTTGCCTTCTCGCGCACCGGTTCGAGCGCGCGCTCAAACTCCGCACGCGCAACCGCGCCGAGTTCGAGCGACTCCGCCATCTTCGTCATGTCGGTGATTTCAGTCACGAGCGCCTCGCCATCGAGCTTCGCCGCATCGGCAACGCGCGACATAAGGCCTTCCGCCGCGAACTGCGCCGCAAGTGCGCGTGCGCCAGTCAACGCGAAAACACGTCGCACGCCCGCCGCGAGGCCGCCTTCCGAGACGAGGACGAAACGCTTCGCTTCGCCCATCGATGTGAGATGCGTGCCGCCGCAGAACTCAATCGAGAGTTCGTGCCACTTTGGGCTGTCAGGCTTCGCAACAAGTTCTGCAACCGTTGCGCCGATCGAGACCACGCGCACGGGGTCTGGGTAACGCTCGCCGAACACCGCGCGAACGCCGCTGATTTCACGCGCTTTCGCGAGCGGTACTTCACGCGCGTCGATCGCGAGATTCGTGTCAATCGCCGCGTTCACGCGCTTCTCGACTTCCGCAATCTGCGCGAGCGTAAGCGCAGCCTTCGCTGCGTAATCGAAGCGCAACTTCTCATCATCAACGAGCGAACCCTTCTGTTCGACTTCGTCGCCAGCCACTGCGCGCAGCGCGAGATTCAACGCGTGCGTCGCCGAGTGATTCGCGCGAATCGCATCGCGGCGATCACGCGCGAGCATCAACTGGCCGGCTTCGCCACAACTCATGCGGCCGTGCTTGAGGCGACCAATGTGCAAGACGTATTGGCCCGCGCGTTGCACGTCTTCGATTTCATAGACGGCATTGCCGCCCGAAGCGCGCTCGATGTCGCCGCCGTGACCGTGTGCGCGATCGGTGCGGAAGGTGCCGTGGTCGGCAATCTGTCCGCCCATCTCGGCGTACATCGGCGTCTTGTCAAAGATGAACGCGAGCAGCGACGACGAATCAGCCTCGACGTGTTCATCGAAGTTCTTGCCGTTCCAAATCGCCATCAGCGTGGCGGCGGTGGGCTTGCCCGCGAACTTCCCGTGATCGTCGGTTGGTTTGACGTTGAGTTCTTCGAGCTTCGCAATCGCATCCGGCGGGAAGTGCATGCCCGTTTCGCTGCCGCCTGCGGCACGCGACTTCTCGCGCGCGGCTTCCATCAACGCTTCGTAGCCCGCGACATCGACGGTGAGTCCCGCTTCTTCGGCCATCACTTGCGTGAGGTCGATCGGGAAGCCCCACGTATCGTGCAGGCGGAATGCGTCTTCCGCAGCGATCGTGCGACCGCCTGCAGATTTCACACGCGCGGCGGCGTCAGAGAAAAGCGCGAGGCCACGTTCGAGTGTCTTTCCGAACTGGACTTCTTCCTCTTCGATCAACTGCGCGACGCGCTTCGCAGCGGGCGCGAGTTCAGGGAATGCGCCGCCGAGGCTCGCAACAACCGCGGGCACGAGATCCTTCAAGAACGGCCCGCGCACGCCGAGCGTTTGGTGGCCGTGGCGCACGGCGCGACGCAAGATGCGACGCAGCACGTAGCCGCGACCTTCGTTCGACGGCGATGCGCCATCGGTGAGCGCCATCGTGAGGCAGCGAATGTGATCGGCGATGACGCGGTAGGCGATATCGATGTGATCATCGAGCTTTCCGCCGTATGGCCGCGCGCCGGTGCGCGCGCGAATCGCTTCGAAAACCGGCGCCCACAAGTCGGTGTCGTAGTTCGAGCGCTTGTCTTGAATCACCGAGACAAGGCGTTCGAGACCCATGCCGGTATCGACGTGCTTCGCAGGCAACGGCTTGAGCGAACGATCGGGCTCGCGGTTGAACTGGATGAAAACGTGATTCCAGATCTCAAGGACATCGGGGTCGCCGGAATTGACCATCTTCGCCGCGTTGCGGCCGCCGCCGATACGGTCGTAGTGGATCTCCGTGCACGGTCCGCAGGGGCCGGTCTCACCCATTTCCCAGAAGTTGTCCTTCATGTTGCCCGGAAGAACGTGATCCTTCGGAAGGAGCGACTCCCAGAGCGCCTTCGCTTCGAGGTCGGGCTCGAGACCAGCCGCGGGATTGCCTTCAAACCACGTCGCGTAGAGGCGATTTGGGTCGAGGCCGTAGACCTTCGTGAGCAGTTCAAAGCCCCAACGAATCGACTCTTGCTTGAAGTAGTCGCCGAAGGACCAGTTGCCGAGCATTTCGAAGAAGGTGTGGTGGTAGGTGTCCTTGCCCACGTCTTCGAGATCGTTGTGCTTGCCGCCCGCGCGAATGCACTTCTGCGTGTTGACCGCGCGTGTGTAGTCGCGCTTGCCGCGTCCAAGGAACACGTCCTTGAACTGGTTCATGCCTGCGTTCGTGAAGAGAAGCGTCGGGTCGTCGTGGGGGACGACGGCGCTGGATGGCGCGAAGGTGTGGCCCGCCTTCGAGACGAAGAAGTCGATGAACGCCTTGCGGATTTCGGCCGCAGAAGTGGGGCGTTGAGCGGTGCTGGACTGGTTCGACGCGGACGAAGAATGGGCAGACATGGGGCGAGCAAGATAGAGGAGTGGCGGAGGGGCGTGGCTTGGACTCGGCGGGTTTCCCGCGGCGCGCGGCACGTGCCGTGCACCGTTGGTAGGCTCTCGGCATGGCGCAGCGCACACCCTTCGTTGGCGGCAATTGGAAGATGAACCTCGATCGAGAGCGCTCGGCCGCGCTTGCTTCGGAGGTCGTGCGCATGGCGGCGACCTATCCCTCGGTAGAGCTCGCGATCTTTCCGCCCGCGGTCTACGTGTCGGCGGTGGAGTCGGCGGTGCGCGGCGGTGCGGCGACGGTCGGCGGTCAAGACTGTTCCGCGGAGAAGGAAGGCGCGTTCACTGGCCAGGTCAGCGCATCCATGCTGGCCAACATGGGCTGCAGCTCGGTTCTTATTGGACACTCGGAGCGTCGCCACGGCCTCGGCGAGACGGACGCGACGCTTTCGCGCAAACTCGCTCGCGCCCTCGAAGCGGGTCTACTCCCGGTCGTCTGCGTTGGTGAAACCCTTGCGGAGCGCGAGTCAGGCCGCGCACACGACGTGATTCGAACCCAACTCCACGGCACGTTGGCTGGTCAAACTCTGAACGCCGCGAAGCTCGTTATCGCCTACGAACCCGTGTGGGCGATTGGCACGGGTCGAACCGCAACTCCGGATGACGCGGCTGAAGCGCATCGAACGATCCGACAAACGCTTGCGGATCTGTATGATGTTCGATTCTCCGAGTCGGTCCGTGTCATCTACGGCGGCTCGGTGAACTCGAAAAACGCCGCCGAACTCTTCGCCCGCGAGGAGATCGACGGCGGCCTTGTCGGAGGTGCCTCGCTGGTGGCGGCGGATTTCGCCGTCATCGTTGCGGCGGCCGCCGCGAAGGCGAAGGAACGATCGAACTGAAAGGGCGTCCGCGCAGTCCACTCTGAGGAGTCCATGCGCGCCACACGCCACGCTACTTAGGAATCGCCATGAACGTCCTCTTCGGAATCCTCACCGTCCTCTTCATCATCGTCTCGGTTGCACTCGTGCTGATCGTGCTTGTGCAGCGACCACAAGGCGGCGGTCTTACCGGTGCGTTCGGTGGCGGCGGCGGAACTGATACGGCGTTCGGTGGTCGCACCGGCGACGCGCTCACAGTCGCGACGATTACCGCTTTCGCGATCTACCTTCTCCTCGCGATCGGCCTCAACATCACCTCGAACATGCAGTCGCGCGCACCTGCGACGCCGGCGGCGGCTCCTGCGACGGATCCCGCAGCAACGCCTGCAACCACGCCTGCAACCGACGCCTCGATGACGCCGGCCACCACCGAAGGCGCCGCGCCAACCACGACACCCGCCACGACTCCCGCCACGACTCCAGCCGAAACTCCCGCGGCTCCCGCAACCGCGCCTGCAACGGCTCCGGCTTCCGAGCCAGCAACAACCCCCGCGACGGAACCCGCGCCCGCGGGCAACGGCGGCTAATCGATGATTCGCTCAATGACCGGCTTCGGCAGCGCGTCCGCAGAAGCGGAGGGCTGCCGTTTCGCCGTCGAAATCAAGAGCGTCAACAACCGCTTCTTCAAAGCGACGATTCGCGTTCCCGAAGAACTTTCGACGCTTGAAACCGAGCTCGAAACGGTCATCGCCAAGCGGCTCGGTCGCGGCAGCGTGATGGTGCTCGTGCGATTCGTTCCGGGTGGCGCAGTCGCTGCGGCGGAAGTGAATCCCGACGCTGCGCGTACGGCGCTTACAGCGCTGCTCGCGGCGCTTCCTGTTGAACTGCGCGATCGCGCGACCGTTGATCTCGGTGCGCTTCTCACGGTGCCTGGCGTGCTTCGCACCGATGGCGTCGACAAGATTGTCGAGTTTGCGCGGCCAGTTGTCCTTCGACTCGTCGAGGAAGCAGCAACGCGCGTTCTTGAAATGCGCTCGCGCGAAGGCGACGGCATCGCGCGCGAGCTCTCGCGATTCGGCGAAGCGATTACGAATGCGCTTGACGCCGTTGCCGCGCGCGCCCCGCATGCGACGAATGCGTATCAAGACCGACTTCGCGCGCGCATGAACTCGCTCCTCGCGGAAGTTGGCGCAACTGCGGCGGAACAAGATCTCTTGCGCGAAGTCGCGGTGTTCGCCGAGCGTTCCGACGTTGCCGAAGAGGTCGTGCGGCTGCGCGGGCACCTTGCGCAGTTTGCGCAAGTCATCGCTCCATCGCACGCAGAGCCGGCAGGGCGCACGCTCGACTTCCTCTCGCAAGAGATGCTGCGCGAGGCGAATACGATCGCATCGAAGTCGCAAGATGTGGAAATCGCGCGGCGCGTCGTCGAGATGAAGACCGCGATCGATCGCATCAAAGAACAAGCGGCGAACGCTGAGTAGGAGGCGCGAGTGAGCGCAGGGAGTTCCGGCGACGCGCGGTTCGATGCGACTTTTCACGGGCATGCCTTCGGCGAGATGCCCGCAGAGCCGCAGGGGTTCGTTCGCGAGAAGTTTCACGCGCGTGAGATCGCGCAAGTTTTGTCGCACTACGACCTCGGCGTCCTTCGCGAGATTCGCGAGTATCGACGCGGCTCGCGTCGTGCGGCGAAGTTGAAAGTCAGCGCGGATGGCGGCGATTACTTGCTGAAGCGCCGAGCGCTCGGTCGTTCGCTCGACCGAGATCGCGAGCGCGCGGCGGCAGGGCACACGATCCAATCGCGCGCGGCCTCGGGCGGCGTTCCCGTGGCGCGGCTTGTTCCGTTGCGTTCTGGCGGAACGCTGCTCCAGTTCGGTGATCGTCTGTACGAATTGCATCAGTGGGTTGAAGGCACGCGCTATGAGCGTCACGCCGAACAGGCACGCGCGGCTGGCGGCGTGTTGGCGCGTATGCACGCAGCTTTCGCGCGGCTTGAACTCCTCGAAGAACTGCCGCAAGGTGGCTTCACCGATATCGATGGAGTTCGTCATGCGTTCAACCTCGGCGCGGAGCGCGCCAAAGAGCGCACACTGCAGGAAGGACAAGCGCGGCTCCAAGCGTCGCTCGATGCGGTGCGTGGGCACATGGACCGTTTCGAAGCGAAACTCACGGTGAAAGGCCTGCCGCTGCAGCGCGGCGCGATTTGTCACGGCGATTTCCATCCGGGCAACACGCTCTGGGCCAGCGACCAACTCGTGGCGGTGATCGATTTCGACAGTGTGCGACTCGAGGCGATCGCCGCGGAAGTCGCGAACGCGATGCTTCAGTTCTCCGTGCGCCATCGTCAAGGCGAAGATCCGTTGAAGTGGCCGGTTGGATTGGTCTCCGAGAATCTCCGCGGTTTTTCCGCGGGATATGCGCTCGAAAGTCAGAACCCGACGCGCGTGATGGCGCCATTTGTTCCGTGGCTCATGCTCTCGGCGATCGTCGCGGAGGCGTTCTCGCCGATCGCCCGTGATGGTGATTTTGCGGGCATTCCTGCGGAACCTTTCCTGCACGCCACGGTGCGCATGATGGATTGGATCGCCGAACGCACACGCGCGATCTCATCGACGCTCGAAGTGTGATGTGCAGTGTCGTTGGCGTCGCGTGGCGTGCTACGCTGTCGATATGCGCAACTCCAACCGCAACTCTCGCATGCGATGCGCCCGCGTTTTCTCGATGGCTGTTGTGGGCTTTTCGACGACATCGGTCGTTGCACAGGTCGAGATAGGTCCGCGACCTGGAATGCAAGTTTTCGTCGCCCCACAGCAAGTTTCTGCGGCGACGCTTCCGAGCGATGCTGAACTCGCGCGTGTCGAAGTGGCGCCTGAGCTCGTTCGGCTCGCGCGTGCGCTCGACGCTGAGCTCTACGCGGAGCGTGCTGCAGCGCGCGAGGCCATTCTCGCACGCAAGCCTTCGCAGGATGAACTCATGGCGCTGCTCTTGCGGCGCGATCTTGGCATTGAGGCGCGGCACGCGCTCGTGGGCATCCTGCGCGATCGCATTCTCAAGGCACCGAGAGGTGCACTTGGAATCCGCATGGAGCAAATGAATGGCCTCGGCGAGGGTGTGCGCATTACTGGTGTCGTGCCCGGTATGCCTGCCGAAGACGTGCTTGAAGCGGGGGATCTTGTGACGTCGGTCAACGGAGTCGCCCTGAGAGATCGCAACGATCTCATTCGACAAGTGCAGTCGCTCGAACCTGGAGACGAGGTTGGACTCCTTGTACGACGTGTCAAACGCGATGAGGCAGGCAAGCCAATCGTCGGACCCGATGGAGCGGAAGTCACGCAGCAGCTCGATGTCAAGCTGCGCCTCGGCTCGACCGATGATCTCGCGGAGAAGGGTGACCCCGTCAATCCTCTCGTCTTCAATCCCATGACCCTCGAGCGCACGGCGACTGCGCAGGCTGCAGCGGAGCGATTTCTTCCGCGGCCTCGGATGGTCGCGATTCAGCGTGGATTACCTGGTTCGGAGCCCGAAGGCCCCGTCACCATCGACTCACTACGCCGTCTTCTCGTGGAGTTTCAGTTGAAGGGCGGTGACCCCGCGCTGGTTCGGCAGTATCGCGCACGGCTCGATGCGATCGAACGACAGCTGAAGGCCATGCTTGCGTCTCCTGATCGAAGGGACACAGACCTCGCGCGCATCACAAAAGCCATCGAACCCACGCTGAAAGCGTTGGAAGCAGAGATTCGCGAAGCGCAAGAGTGATCGCGCCGCGGCGGGAGTCGCCGTCACAACGCGAACAGCACTTGCTCGTTCAGAGCGTGCGCGTCGTTTCAAGACGTTTCTGTTTGTTCTATTTGTTCCGTCTGTTCCGTTCGTTCACGACAGCGGATTGCGGAAGTGCTCGTTCTGAATCGGCACAACGACTTCGAGGACGTGCTGCAGAACTTCCGCAGGCGAACCCATCGCGTTGACCTCGCGCACAATCGACGGCGGATAGAAGTCGAGCACAGGGCGCGTTTCGCGTTCATACACCTCGAAGCGACGGCGAATGACCTTCTCGTCGGCATCGTCGATGCGATTTTCTTTGAGTGCGCGGCGGCGCATGCGCGTCACCATCGCCTCGATATCCGGGCAGACCAAGTGCAGCACGGTCAGCACTTCGAGGTACTGCTCCAGGTGCTTCGCTTGATTGACATTCCGCGGAATTCCATCGAGCACGAGCAGATCAACATTTGGCTTGTAGATCGACAGCACCGTTTGGGCGTGCATGTTCTGCCGCCACATTTCGATGGTGAGTTCGTCCGGTACGAGTTCGCCGCGCGACGAAAACTCCATGAACTTCTTTCCGAGATCCGACGCCATATCGAGCGAGCGGAACACATCACCGCAAGCGAGGTGATAGAAGCCCGGCACCTTGCCGAGAATCTTGCCTTGTGTGCCCTTCCCAGCGCCAGGTGCGCCGAAAAGAAGGACAGTCTTGTAGCGACGCGTAGATGATGCTGCGGATCCCGTGGACATTCCTGCCTCCGACTAGGCGCCAACTGGCGCGGGGTCGAGGTTAGATCGGCATCCCGAGAGAAGGGGTTGAATGAGATCGAAAATTGACAACTTCGAGGCCGCTCTCAGGCGGCACGCGGTTGGCGGGCGGTCGATCGCCGCCGCCCGGCGCGGTCGTTACACTCGCCCCAATGCAGTTTCCCGCGAAGAGGTGGATTCGACCCGAGTCGGGTCGCGATGTGACCAACGGTGACGGGCGATGGAACGCTGCCGCCGGGGCGCGGCTTGTCGATCGCTTGCTTGCTGCGCGTGGCATCGTCGAGAAAGACGCCCGGGACGCGTTTTTCGACCCTCGCGTCAACCATCTTCAATTACCGGCGGAAATGCACGGCATGTCTGCTGCGGCTGCGGTCATTTGCGATGCCGTTCGCGCCCGCCGTCGGATCGCGATTTATGGCGATTACGACGTCGACGGGATCATGGCGACCGCCATTCTCTGGCACATGCTGAAGGCGCTCGCGCCCGAACTCCCCGTGCGCACGTACATCCCTCACCGGATCGAAGAGGGCTACGGACTGAACGCCGACGCGCTGCGAGCCTTGAAGGACGAGGGCATCGATTTGGTGGTCACCGTCGACTGCGGTGTGAGTGCGGTGGAAGAGGCGGCTTTCGCGCGCGACATCGGGCTCGAGCTCGTGGTCACCGATCACCATGAATTGAAGGCGTCTGGCGCGATTCCTGTCGCGCATGCGGTCGTGCATCCTCGGCTTCCGGGCGAGCAGAAGTTTGGCGAACTTTGCGGTGCCGGTGTCGCGTGGAAACTCGCGTGGCAACTCGGTCAAACGTGGTGCGGGTCGAAGACGCTGCCGCAAGTGTTGCGTGAACGTCTCGTTTCGCTCTTGCCGCTCGCAGCCATCGGTACCGTCGCAGATGTCGTGCCGATGCTTGGCGAAAATCGTGTGATCGTTGCGCGCGGGCTGACCGCAGTCGGCAAAACGGGCATCGTCGGACTCGACGCGTTGCTCGCGTCGGCGCGCATTGATCCCGCGCAATGCGACAGTGAAGCAGTTGCATTCCGCCTCGCGCCGCGCATCAACGCCTGCGGCCGCATGGGGCACGCAGAAATGGCCGCGGAACTCTTCACGACCGCGGATCGCGATCGTGCGGTCGAGATCGCCGACACATTGCACGCGCTGAACGAGCAGCGACGGAAAGACGACAAAGCGATTTTCGAGGAAGCGCTCGAGAAATTGCGTGCGCGTCATGGCGATCGCAAGCCGCGCGGCATCGTGCTTGCCGACGAGTCGTGGAATCTTGGAATCGTCGGGATTGTCTGTTCAAAGCTCGTCGATCAGTTTGCGTGTCCGACGATTCTCTTGACGCGCAATCGTGAGATCTACAAGGGCTCAGGTCGCAGCGTGCCGGGTATTGAGTTGCATCGCGTGCTTGAAGAGTGTTCGGAGCACCTCATCGGTTTCGGCGGTCACGCGATGGCGGCGGGGCTCAAGATTGACGGCGCGTCGATTGAGGCTTTTGCGCAAGCCTTCGAGCGCGCGTGTGATCAGTTGCTTCCGCCGGCGGAAGAGCAGCGCCCACAAATCGAAATCGATTGCGAGTGTGCGCTCGGCGACCTCGATCTCGCGACGGTTGGGCAGATTGCGCGCCTTGCGCCGTTTGGCCGCGAAAATCGGCGGCCCGCGGTGCTCGTTGAAGATGTCGAAGTCACGCAAGTTCGTGCGATCGGAAAGACCGGCACGCATCTTGAAGTCAAGGTGCGCCAACCGAACGCAGGGCAGATGCAGTTCCTCCGCATGCAGTGGTGGAACGGCGCGGAGTATGCGGAGTTGCTCGCGCGCGGAACGCGGATCGATGTGGTTGTGGAGCCAGGGCTCAACCATTTCCGCGGCCTGGCAGAGGTGGAAGCGAAAGTCATCGATTTTCGCGTGCGTTCGGCGCAAGCCATCGGAGGCGTGGGATGAGTGCGAGTGAAAACGTGCGGGATGACGGCGCGGAATCGTCGGATGCATTCCCAACGACGCATGTCACGTGGATTCATGCACGGATTGCCGAAGGAGCGTCCGGCCACGAAGCGTTGAACACGCACGTGATGAGTCGATACGCGCGACCATTGGCGACGTATGCGCGTGCCTCGGCGTTGCGCGCGATCGATGAGCCCGATGCGCTCGTCAATGGGTTTTTCGCGACGCGATTGGTGCGCGCTGAGTATCTCGCGTCGTGGCGCGCGAGCGGCTTGCCTTTGCGTCGATGGCTGGTGAATGGACTTCTCTTGCATGGTCGCGAGCGACAGCGCGAGCAGCGCAAAGCCGCGCGCGATGGCGCGGCCGCGGCGAGTCCGTGCGGCAGTTGCGGCTGCGCGGGCGCGTGCGCAGGTGGTTTTGCGGAAGTTGGTCTTGAGCCAAGCGCGTTTGAAGAGTTCGAACGCGCGTGGAGTCGAGCGCTTCTCACCGATGCGTGCGAGCTCGCCGAGCGTGAGCTCGTCGCGGAAGGCGACGCGGACGCGTGGGCTGCATTCCGTCGTCACAATCTCGATGGCCTCGAGTACGCCGAGATTGCCCAGCAGTTGCGCATCACGCCCGCAGAGGCGCGCACGCGCGCGCGCCGCGCTGCGTACCGCTTCGAGCGCGCGCTGCGACGACTGCTTTCCGACGAAGGTGTCGCGGAGAGTGATCTTGATGAAGAGATCGCGTGGTTGATGGAAGTGTCCGCACGGTAGGGCGAGAGACGACGGGGTCCTGTCTGTGACGATTTCGAGCGCCCAGGCAAAACGACTTCGGAGCGCTGTGCGCGAACTGCGTGCGCAGTGGCCCGAGAACGCGCGGGAAGACGCGTGCGAAGGCACGTGCAAAGAAACGGGCGAAGTAACGCGCTCCGGCACACACACGCGCACAAGGCTTCGCGAACGCGTCGCTTCTTTCCTTTTTCTTCTGTTGCTTTCGTCTGTCGCGCCGCTCAACGGTCTATCTCTTCGCGCGGCCGATTTCTCCCGCGCAGAGGAGCAACCGATGCAGACACGATCAATGGCGACGGTGGTGACGGCGATGACTGCGGCGACAGCGCTTGCGTTGGGGGTTGAGGCCCGTGCGCAGGGCGATGGGCGCGCGATCGAGTGGAAGGTGAGTGAAGGTGGAAATGGACATTGGTATGCGCTCGTGATCGCGAAGGGCGCCGTGAGTTGGAGTGCCGCGCAGTCAGCAGCGAGCGGACTGGGCGCCCATCTTGCGACCGTTCTCTCGGAACCCGAGGACGTGTTTGTCTTCGCGTTGGCCGAGACGCCAGCTGCATGGACGGGGCACTTCGGGCCGTGGCTCGGTGGACGGCAGATTCCGCGAACCGGCGAGCCTCTGGGACAGTGGGAGTGGGTCACCGGCGAGCCGTGGGATTACGTCGGGCCGGATGAGACGTTTCCGAACAACGGCGGGGCTGGCTCGGCCATCGACGAGAATCGATTGCACTACATCGATTTCATCCGACGTTGGAACGATCTTCCCGAGTCGGGCTATGGGCTTCGCAGCGCCATCTACGAATGGTCCGCCGACTGTAATGGCGACGGAATCGTGGACTACGGTCAGTGTCTCGACGGCACTCTGTCGGACGTGAACTCCAACAACATCCCCGATTGCTGCGAAGGCGGGGCCGCGTGCCCGTGCGCCGGCGACGCTGATGCGAATGGGGTCGTCGACGCAATCGACCTTGCCATCGTCCTCGCGCGCTGGGGCAGTGCGCCCAAGGATTACCCGCGCGCTGATGCGAACGGCGACGGCACGGTCGACGCGCAGGATCTCGCCGCGGTGCTGAGTGCGTGGGGGCCGTGCGGCGAGTGATTCAAGTATGGAACGACGCGTGATTTCAAGAACGCCTCGCACGCGAACTCACAGCACGCGAACTCACAGCACGCGAACTTAGAGCACCACGTCTTCGCCAGCCTTGATTTCGCGCGGAAGCGATGCGTCGGCGAGGTCATTCGCCTCGAGCGCGGTTTCCGCGAGGATTTCGATGCGCGCGTTGACGTCGCCGTTCGGTCGACGCGGGACGCGCACGCCGAACTTCTCAAGCCACGCGCCGTGGCGATTCGACTGGATCTGATGGCTCGACGCGGGGCTATCGTCGCCCGACGCGTTCTTGATCGGCGCGAATTCCTCGACACGCGCGGTTTCCATCACGAGGCTCTTCGCAGCGAGCGCGAGTGCATCGAAGATAAACGCCTCGAACTTCGTTGCGTTCGGCTCCGCGGGTTCGACGGTCTTGCCTTGCGCGTCGCACCAGTAGGGAACCTTCTTCTTCGCGCGGTGGAATGGCAGCGCGAACGTGCCGTCTTCGCCGCCGGATGCAAGTCGCTCGAGAAACGCGAGTGAAATCGTGTGAATCGCGATCGAGCCTGCGTTGAAGCGAAGCTTGCCCTGCGCATCCACGGCATTCGTGAGTTCGGCGGGCATGTCGCTGTACTCAACGACGCCAGTCCGTCCGCCGACATCGCAGAAGACGCCGACTTTTTCCGCGGCGTCGCGCTTCGCAACCATCTTGCTCGACATTTCGCCCGACGAATGCGCGGGCTGCGTGTGCAGTCCGAGGAAGACGGGATCGGCGATCCGCACGAGCGGATTGTCGACTTGGAAGTAACTCATCTGTTCGATGCCGCGTGCGCGCATGTCTTCCATCGCGCCGCTCGCATGAAGTGCGCGAATCGCACCGCCGTGGCCATCAGGATTGACGGCCAGCGAGCTCGGCGTTTCGAGCATGAGTTTGCCATCGAACGTGACCGACGGCATCGTCCCTTGTGGGAACATGAATGTGTCGGCGGGATTGCGTCCGAACCAGTTGTTGTCGCGGAAGAACGCCTGCGTGTCCGCATCGTTCAACGGGCTCGTCATGATGTACCACGGGATCACGCAGCCGTAACGTTTCTCAGCTGCGGCGATTTGCTCCGCAAAGACGCGAAAGAGCGGACGGCCAGTGACGCAGGTCGCGGGATACGTCCCCTTCGGACCGCGCCAGCCAAGCCGCGTGCCTTGTCCGCCTGCGACGGTGAATGCCGCGACTTTGCCTGCGCGGAGCAGCGCTTCGCCCGCAGCTCGTGCATCGGTGGTGTTTCCGCCGAGCGCGACGTACGGCGCTGGTCGGATATGCGTCTCCGCGTGCGGCTTGTCGGTGGCCGGCTTCGCGAGCCGTGCAACGAGCGCGAGATCGACTTCGCCGAGTTGCGCGAGGAATGCTTCGCGTACAGACGGGGCGAGCGCATCGAAATGACGAAGAACGTGGGCTTGTCCGTGCGCTTCGAAGGCGGCGCGAAGACTCGTTGCGGGGTCGATGAGTGTCATGATGCGTGCGGAGAAGAGGTGGAGGGGGAAAGAGGCTTCGACCAACCTTCGGGGCGGTGACGCACGATGAGTCCCGAGTAGAGGTAGATGACCTGTTCGCAGGTGTTGGTGGCGTGATCTGCGATGCGTTCGATCGACTTCGTAATCGTCAGCAAACGGAACGCGTAATCGACGGGCAGCGCGCCACTCGCGACCTGCTCCTGCGCGGTTTTCATGAGCTCTTTCTTGAGCATCGCGACGGTGTCGTCGAAGAGCAAGACTTGCTGTGCGAGGGCGGCGTTTCCGTCGGCGAGTGCACGATTTGAGTCGCGGAGCATGCCCGTGACGGAATTCGCCATCACGCGGAAGACCGGCGGGATGCGCGCGGGGAGTGCGACGTCGGAGAGCACCGCTTCGGCGATGTCGACCGCGCAATCAGCGACGCGCTCGAGTTCGTTGTTGACTTTCACGATCGTGAGCACCGAGCGGATCAACTTTTCGTCGGTGACGCCCATTCCGAGGAGTGGAATCGATGCGCGTTCGATTTCGACATCGACGCGGTCAATCTCTTCGTCGAGCGCGATGACCGCGCGCGCTTTTTCGCGATCGCCGTCGAAATAGCAGTCGACTGCGCGATGGACGATGTCGAGCACGCGGTCGCCTTGGGCGTTGATCGTGGTACGAAGGTCGGCGAGTCGTTCGTTGAAGGTATGCACGGGGGCGCGAGTATACCTCTCGCGCGTATCCTGCCCGCTCGCCCGCAGGTGGATGGCAGTTGGACGACGTTCGGATGACGGGCGGATGGAGGCTTCGCGATGCCGGAACTTTGCGTAAACATCGACCACGTTGCAACGGTGCGGCAGGCGCGTCGGACATACGAGCCCGATCCTGTTGAGGCGGCGTTCGAGGCGGAGGCGGGTGGCGCCGACGGCATCACGGTGCACCTCCGCGAAGATCGTCGGCACATTCAAGATGCCGACCTGCCTCGGCTGCGCGCGGCGGTGCGAACGAAGTTGAACCTCGAGATGGCCGCAACCGACGAAATGGTTGGCATCGCCATCGGCTTGAAGCCGGAGTTGGCGATGTTCGTTCCGGAGCGACGCCAAGAGGTGACGACCGAAGGCGGGCTTGATGTCGCGGGGCAAGAGGCGCGGATTCGCGACGCGGTTGCGCGACTGAAAGGCGCGGGAATTCCAGTGAGCGCCTTCATCGACGCCGATGAGCGGCAGGTCGAGGCCGCCGCGCGCGCTGGATTCGACTTTTGTGAGATCCACACGGGGCCGTATGCCCACGCATTTCACGATCGCGGCGCGACGCATGCGCTGACAGCCGAGGAACTTGCGAAGGTCGCGCGGGCGGTCGAGCGAGTGCAGGCGCTCGGCATGCGTGCCAACGCGGGTCACGCGCTGAATCGGGCGAACGTTGGGCGGATTGCGTCGATCGCGGGCGTGCGCGAGTTGCACATCGGTCACGCGATCGTCTCTCGCGCGGTTTTCATTGGGCTGCGTGAAGCCGTCGCGGAGATGCGGCGGGCGATCGCGGCGGGCGCCGGCGACGGACGTTGAGCGACCTGCGGCGGAGAGGTTGATTTGCGCGCAGTGCCTCGCGGAATGCGGCGCGCGTTACACTCCGTGCATGATGGAATTCCGTGGCTGCTACACCGCGATTGTGACGCCTTTTACGGCCGACGGTATTGCTGTCGATGAAGCGCGTCTCGCCGAGCAAATCGCTTTCCAAGCGGATGGCGGAGTACGCGGCATCGTCGCATGCGGAACCACCGGCGAATCGCCGACGCTTGAAGAAGATGAGCATCGTCTCGTCGTGGAGACTGCGATCGCATGCGGCAAAGCCCGCGGCTTGCAAGTGATTGCCGGTGCAGGGTCGAACTCCACGCGTCACGCGGTGGCGCTGCAGAAACTTGCGTGTGAACTCGGCGCCGACGCGGGTCTTCAAGTGAGCCCGTACTACAACAAGCCCTCGCAAGAAGGCTTGTATCGGCACTTTATGACGGTTGCCGATTCGTGCCCGCTGCCCGTGATGCTCTACAACATTCCTGGTCGTTGCGGTGTCGCGATCAATCCGGACACCGTCGCACGTTTGGCGCGGCACCCGAACATCGTCGCGATCAAGGAAGCGACTGGCTCGATGGACTCAGCGAGCGAGATTCGCCAGCGCTGCGACATCACGCTGCTTTCTGGTGACGATTCGCTCACGCTTTCCTTTGCCGCGTGCGGAAGCGCGGGTGTCGTGAGCGTTGTTTCAAATCTCATGCCCGCGCGCGTTCAAGCGTTGTGCGACGCGTTCCTCACCAACCGCTTCGACGACGCGCAGGAGATTCATCGCGAACTCTTCCCGCTCGCGAAGGGGCTACTGTCGCTCGACGTCAATCCAGTGCCACTCAAGGCCGCGATGAAACTGCTCGGCCGCGACACGGGCGCTGTGCGCTTGCCGCTCGCAGAAGCTTCGAAAGAATCGGTCGCGCGGATTGGCGAGATTCTCGCGAACTTCGGCCTGACGAAACTTGAAGCGGTGGCCCGCGCGTGAGTCACCCCGTGAATGCCCCCGTGAGTACCCCGTGAGTACCCCGTGAGTACCCCAACGAGCCATCCTTACGACGTGCGCACGCTTCCCTACAAGATCGCCGTGCTTTGCTACCTCTACGACGAAGAGGGGCGATTGCTTCTCCTTCACCGTCGGAAGCCGCCAAACCGTGACATGTACTCGCCAATCGGCGGGAAGTTGGAGATCGCGGATGGCGAAGGGCCGCATGATTGCGCGCTTCGTGAGATTCGCGAGGAGGCGTCGATCTCGCTGCGCCCCGATGAGATTCGCATGATCTCGATCGTGAGTGAGCGTGCGTATCAAGGCGAGGAGCACTGGCTGATCTTCCTTTTCGAGGCGACGCGCCCGATTCGCCGCGACGAGATTCCGCATTCTGAGTTCGATGAAGGTCGACTCGAGTGGCACCGCGTCGAGGATGTCGAGAAGCTTCCGATTCCGGTCACCGATCGCGAAGTCATGTGGCCGAATGTGCAGAAGCACCGCGGCGGGTTTTTCATGGTGCACATCGATTGCTCGAAGGAGCCGATTGAGCCGCGAATTCTCGAAGAGTGGCCGGGTGTGCACGAGTAGCGGCGCGGGGTTTGGTACGTCGAATGACCAGCCGCGATGAGCGGAAACTTCAAACGCAAGAGGAGGCAGGGATGGCGAGCGCAACAGGACGAGGCAGTGCGGGCAACGTGGTCGCTGCGATCTGTAGTTTCTTCATTCCTGGTTTGGGGCAGCTTGTGCAAGGTCGTGTGCTGGCGGCGCTCTTCTGGTTTGTGCTTGCATGGATTGTGTGGTTTGTGACATTTGGTTTGTTTGGGTGGGTTGTGCATGTCATCGCGTGTGTCGAGGCTGCGCGCTGGCGACCGTAACGCGGTGACGGCCCACCCATGCGCACGTCGCTGACGAGCGGAGATATGCGCACTGGGCAAGGACCCCATATTCTCGGTCGACTCCATCAAGTTTGAGAATCGCCGGTCAACCCTTTTGGAGCCGCGCGAGATCGGGTTAGTTTGCTTGAGAAGCGATTCTGAAGCCGAAGGCGTGGCCAGGTTGTTCCGGCCACTCGAGTCTTCAGGGGAGTCTTCATGGGAAGCGGGGCTCGTTGGGAGACGAGCCTCGGGAGGACTGGGGAATGCACACATTGAATATTGGGAAAGGCGCCCGACGGGCGCTCGTTTCTGCTGTTGTCGCCGCATGCGGCGGCGCGCTGTCGTCGTCTGCTCATGCAGGCTTTGTTGCCACGTTTCAGTCGTATGGAGCGGGTCAATACGCCAGCTGCGGGTATCGCGCAGCAGATGCGTGGGACTCGACCAGTGCACTCAACTTCTACTCCATTCGCGCGTTTCAGCACGAGTTTGTGGGTGCAACGGGAGAGACGCGATTGACGTGGTGTGCGGAGGTGTATCAAAGCGTCTCGGTTGGGTCGACGTATGACTTCGCAGAGGTCGCTGTTGAGGACGTACCGACGGCTCCGCCCGGCCCCATGGGTTTGGCGCGGGCGACGATCGTGCGAGATCTTGTCGCTCGGTGGATTGATCCGCTGACACAAACGGTGATCGGCGATGCCTCACAGCGTGCTGCGAAGTCTGCAGCGTTTCAACTCGCCGTGTGGGAAATCACGCACGAGAACTTCACGGCCGCGGACGCCTCCGGGATGGTGACCCAGATGTCGCTCGCCACCGGTGCCTTTCGCTCGTCGCCCGGTACGGCGGTGCTCGGGTGGTATTCGGCGATGCGCGATTCGCTCGGGCTAGGCGGATTCCAAGCCTCAGCTGTGGGAGGACTCGCGAACGCCCAAGCGCAAGATCAGATCTACATGGTTCCAGCACCCGGTGCGGCGATGCTGATGATGATTGCATGCGGAGTTGGGCGACGTCGTCGGCGTTGAGTTTGGGTGCTCGCAACGCGGGGCGTTTAAGAACGCACATCGAAAGGATTTTTTGGCTCAGAACGAGCGCGAGCGCGAGCGAGAGCGCAAGGGCAACGGCGACGGCAATGGCAAGGGCCCATGAGGTCCGATCGAAAGGCGACATACTCTTCAGTTCGCGTCGCGTCGTCCTTCGCGTACCCTTTCGCGGATGTCTGTCGAACTCTCCCCGCCCGATCTTCCGAACTATCCGATCTCGCGCTCGGTCGCAGAGATCGCGCGCACGTGGACGGTAGACCCGCGCATTCCCGCGACCGTTCCCGGGTTCGATGCGCCATTTTTCCAAGCAGGCTTGGCTGGATACTCGGACGGCGCGATGCGCCTCGTTGCGCGCCGACACGGCGCGCCATTTTGCGTGACAGAAGCCCTTCTCGATCGAACCTTGATCAACGGAGGAAAGGGGCGTCGTAAGGAAGATCCGGATCTTCTCGCGACCGAGTGTGGGATGGGCGAGATCGAGGACAACATTGCCGCCGGTCTCGACGATCACCCAATCGCGGGTCAAGTCATGGGGACGCATCCCGATGAAATGGCGCGCGCGAGCGAGATCTTGGTCTCGATGAACTACGACGTTATCGACGTGAACCTTGCGTGTCCTGTCAAGAAGATCAAAAAGTCGAATCGCGGCGGGCACTTCTTGGCCTATCCCGATGATGCCATCGAGATTCTGAAAGCGGTTCGTGCGGTGGTTCCTGCGTCGATTCCGTGCACCGTGAAGCTGCGTCGTGCCTACGACGACACACCGGCGATGGCGGAGCGGTTCGAGCAGATCTTTGCGGCGTGTTACGAGTTGGGATACGCGTGGGCCGTTGTGCACTGCAGAACGGTGGAGCAGAAGTATCTCGGCCCGGGCAAATGGGAGTTCTTGCGTGATCTCGTTGCGCGCTATCCCGATCGCGTGATCTTTGGATCTGGCGACATTTGGACGGTCGACGACATCTTTCGCATGCACGAGTACACGGGCGTCCACGGTGTTTCGGTGGCGCGGGGGTGTATCGGGAATCCGTGGATTTTCCGACAAGCACGCGCACTCATGCGCGGCGAACCCGCACTTGCGCCCACGCTTGTGGAGCAACGGGCCGCGCTTGAGAGCCACTTCGAACTCGCGATGCAATTGCACGGCGAGGCTGCTGGTGGGCGACGCATGCGAAAGTTCGGCATCAAGTTCGCGTCGCATCATCCGCGCGGAGATGAAGTCAAGCGTGACTTCATCGATTGCGAAACTGTCGCGGACTGGAAGAAGACGCTTACGAAGTGGTACTCCTGATCGGATCAGATTGGCGTGGGCAGCGGATGTCGCACGATTCGCGGTGCTCGAGCTCTCATCGTTCAATGCGATGCAGCGTGACGCCTGGCGACGGCGCATGCGATTCCTCCTCGACATAGAGATGTCCTGTGGCCACGAAGGGCGCGGAGTTGGCGTGCGATTTAAGTACAGCGCACGTGTTTCCGAAGAGCGCGGATGGAAAGACACTTGGGCCGATGAGATGCATCGGCGGTTCGAGTTCTCCATGCCATGCGGCCCACGGCAGCTGGTAGACGAAGACCCGTCCCGCATCCTCGATCAGAGTGTGACGATCTGAAACGTGTTGCGATACGTGCCTACTTTCAATCGCGCTTTCGCCTGCTCCATCGGGCTCAAGACCTCCATCAAATCCAGGTGCGCCGATCACGAGAATGCCCGCGCCAAGCGTCACCGCTTGGCCGAAACTTGCGCCGCTCTCAAGGATTGGCGGTTCGATTCGGATCGGTCGTTCTTCGCGCGCCGTGAGGTCGAACAGGTATGCACAGCCAGTGCGAGCAGGAAACTCAGGATCGACTGAATCGAGTGATTCAGCGCCAGGTGCCCCTACGACGAGGCGGTCTCCGTCAAGAGCGAGTGCTGAACCGAACCACATGGAGCGGTTGGGTTCCGGAGCGGTCAATGTCGCGACATAGGTCGGTTGGCCATTCGAGATTCGATAGAGGAAAACCGCGCCTGCGGACTCGAACGCAGAATCGTTCCTCGTACCGATCTTGGAGTTTGCAGTGGCATCGGATGTGGGCAAGAGATCGATGCCCGGTGCGCCAATCGCGAGCCAGCGCGCATTCATCGCGAGGGCACGGCCAAACCAACTGCTCATTTGCGGAATCGGGCAGTGGAGTGTCGCGATCGAGCGCCACTGTGCCCGCGGCACCTGTTTCGAATCGTTTGCTCTCGAAGTGTTGCCTTTCAAAGTTCTGTCTTTCGAGGCCGCGCGCGTATGCGAGGGCGCATTTGCTGCGGAGACGAGCGGCTCACTTTCGCTTGAGGTTTCGCCAAAGGGAGCACTTCCTCGGCTCATGTCTGTTGGCACACGAGGTTGCGATGACGAAGGCACTCGGCGGAAGACCTCGACCGAACCCGCGTCAAAGAAATCGCCAGCGTCGAAGCGCGGAGCACCAACGGCCGCGACAGTTGGATCACCGACTGCGATCGCGATGGTCGCTCCGAATTCAGCCCCCGCTTGTGGCTCGGAGCTTTGGAGTGTGGCCTCTTGCGACCAGGCGCCAGAGTCTGTCTCGCCTCGTGCCTGTGTCGACGCTGATGCACGCATGGATGGCGCGCGGAAATGCACTTCAACACGTCCGACAGCGACTCCGTCGGCCTCCGCACCGTCGGAGCCGATCAAGAGCAGGGGGGCCGGTCCATCAACCGTGCGAACACGCGCGAGCGCGAGTGCTGCGCCGAAATGGTCGAATCCAAGAGACGATTGAAATCGTTGCGTGCGAACGATGGATCCGCAGGGGGCACTCACCAAGCGCTGCGATTCGGAGGCGCTCTGTGCGTCGTTGAGAAGCAATTCGACAAACGTGACTTCACCGCGATCCCCAGCTGTGTCTCCAGAGGTTGGCGAACCGACCGCAAGCCATGACCCCGTACTGACAACAACTTCACCCATGCGAAGTACCGAGGGGTCGGTGGGTTCGAGGAGTCGACACGGCGGTTGCGCGTTCTTGCCCATGTAGGACGCCGACGTCAGAGGTGTTGAAGTTCGTGGCGTAGCGAACGGGCGGGCGTTCGGAGCCTCGATACATGCCTTCCTGAGAACCTCGCGGTGCACACTTGCCCACGGCTCATTCGCCGCGCTCGCGCTGGTAGCGATGAGCATCGCGGCAACGACGGCGCAGAGGGCAACAAGCGTGACAAGCGCAGCGACGGCACGTCGCATACGAGATGAAAGGCCCTGCGCCGAAGTTGCACGAGCCTGAGGCTCGCTCCGGCAATACGGTTCACGTCGCACAGAAGGACGGACGGATGGTGTCCACGAGCGATCATGCGACCGATCGCTTTCCGGTACGCGTGAACCACAGCATCCGCGACCGCTCAAAGCGCTCGCTTTCCCTCGCGCCCGATTCCAACAACGTTCCTCAGGAACGCGAACTGTCGCCAGCATCCTCTCCTCCAATCCGATCAATTCCAATGTGTGCATTCGGTTCGCCACACGTTGCGTGCGACGCGCTCAAACGTGAGCTGTGGCGAAACTACCGCGATAGAGAGGGCGACCCGCAAAGTCTGGCACTTTTTCCGCGCACAAAAAATCCGCAAAGATTTTTGGTAACACTCGCGACATGGCGAATTCCTCAACCCCGTTGCACTCTGGCCGTCACGACTTCACCGATGGAGCGCAAACCCTCCGGGGCTACATCGCAACGCCTTCAAGCGAATGGAAGGGGCCGCGTCCGGTTGTGCTTGTCGCGCACGCGTGGCAGGGGCAATGTGAGTTCGCGCGCGAGAAGGCGCACATGCTCGCGGATCTCGGCTACGTCGGATTTGCGCTTGATGTCTACGGTGATGGTCGCCTTGGGTCGAGTCCGGAGGAGAACTCCGCGTTGATGACTCCGTGGATCCAAGATCGCGCCGCGTTGCGACGTCGGTTGCTGGCGGCGGTCACTGCCGCGCGAGCACTTCCTGGCGTGGATGCGGAGCGCGTCGGTGTGATCGGGTTCTGCTTCGGAGGCCTTTGCGCGTTTGATCTCGCGCGTGCGAACGCGCCCGGCCTTCGGGCGGCGATTGGGTTTCACGGCCTCTTCATGCCGCCGAATCTCGGAGCGCAAGGTGCGATCAAGGCGAAGGTGCTTGCGCTGCACGGCTACGACGACCCGATGGCGAAGCCCGACGCGATGGTCGGATTCGCCGACGAGATGACGCGCGCGCACGCGGACTGGCAGGTCGTGGCGTACGGCGCCACGGGTCACGCGTTCACGAATCCGCACGCGCACGACCACGCGAATGGGCTCTTCTATCGCGAGGTGATCGCGAATCGCGCGTTCGGTGCGATGCGTGCGCTTCTCGCCGAAGCGCTTGCGTGACGAGCCGACTGTCTGCACTCAGCATCGGTGCATCGAATCCCGCGTACGCGGAACGGTACGTGAGCACAGTGCATGAAGCGGTGCATGAAGCGGTGCATGAAGCGGTGCATGAAACGGTGCATGAAACCACATGGGGAACCACGCGCGGAGCAGCGCGCAGATCAGGGCTTCGGGGTCCCAAATCTGTGCAAAACGCGTCCTGAAACTCGGGGAACAGCAGAGTCCGCACTTCCTCGTCTCGGGAATTGCGGCCATACTGAACGCATGTCGCTCCGCGGTCCTCTGCCGAAGACGAATGCAACGCAAAAGCCTGCGCGATCCCGCGCAGTCGCGCTGCTTGCGGTGACTGCGTCGATCGTTGGTGCAATCATCAGTAACGGTCTTGCAGTGGCGGCGGCTCGTGCGCGTGGTTTGGAGAATGCGCCGAGCGCCGCGTCGCGTGTCTCTGCGCTGACCGCGGAGCCAGCCGCTGCGGTCCCCACACCGCACGCCTTGCCCGACTTCGACCGCGACGTTCGACCGATTCTCGCCGCGAAGTGTTTCGCGTGTCACGGGCCTGATGCGGAGTCACGCAAGGCTGGTCTTCGGCTCGACACCTTCGATGGTGCGACGGCGGCACTCGAGAACGGCGTGCGCGCCATTGCCCCGGGCTCGCCAGAAACAAGCACGCTTCTTGTGCGCGTTGCGTCAACGGACCTCGATGATCGGATGCCGCCAGAAGGTCACGATGCACTGACCGCAAGCGAGGTCGCACTGCTCCGTGCGTGGATCTCGTCGGGCGCGGAGTACACCGCGCCGTGGGCCTTTCGTCCGCTCGCGGACGCGGCGATTCCCGCGGTCGCCGGGGAATCGTGGGCCAACTCCGACATCGATCGATTTGTCCTCGCGACCCGCGAGCGCGCAGGGCTTGCAGCCCCGACCGAAGACGCTTCTTCCACGAGTCTCCTTCGTCGCGCGAGTTTCGATCTGGTCGGTCTTCCGCCAACCGAGGAAGAGTTGCGCGCGTTTCTCGCGGATCCAAGCGAAGCACAGTTTGCAGCATTCGTCGATTCGAAACTTGCGAGCCCTGCGTTCGGCGAGCGATGGGGTCGGCATTGGCTCGATCTCGCGCGTTACGCCGAGACGCTCGCGCATGAGTTTGACTACGAGATTCCGCACGCGTGGCGCTATCGCGATTACGTGATCGAAGCGCTCAACGCGGATGTTCCGCTTGGTCGTTTCGTGGCCGAACAAATCGCCGGTGACATGTTGGAGCCGCGTGCAGGGCTTGGGTTGCCAAACGTCGCGCCGATCGCGACGCTTTGGTGGTTCTTGGGTCCTGCCACGCATGCGCCAGTCGATGTGCGCGTCGATGAAGCTGATCGCATCGCGGGATCAATCGACGTTGCGGGACGTTCATTCTTCTCGCTCTCGATCGCGTGTGCGCGTTGTCACGACCACAAGTTTGATCCGGTTCCTGCGAGCGACTTCTTCGCACTCGCCGGTGTTGCGCGGAACACGCGTCGCGTCGAGACGTTTCTTCCGACCAACCCACAAACAAACATCCTTGCCGACGCTGCATGCCGCGCGCTCGAAGAGGCGGCGCAGACCGCGAAACTCACGGAACAACCTTTGGACATCACCCCGCGCGACGCGCAGCCAGCAGACGCTGCGGTCGTGGTCGATCATGCACGCGGCATTGGTCGCGCTGCGGATGGACGTTGGGCAGTTTCTGGGCCGGCCTTCGTGGGTTCAGGCTTGACCCTCGCGTTGACGCGCGAAGACACTCTTCGACTTGCCGAACGCGGCTCCATCGATAGTGCGCGCATCGATGCGCGACTTGTTGGAAGTGCGCGTTCGCCCGCATTTTCACTCGACAAAAAGTTCGTCCACGTTCGCATGCGCGGCGGCGGCGTGTGGATGCGGCTGCACATCAACAACTATTGGCTCGATGATCGCAATGGTCTTCTCTTCGAAGGCATGCGTCGGCACATCGGAGAACTCTCGCCGGAAGACGCGGCGCGCGATCCGCGCGAAATCGCATGGCGTGTCGAAACGTGGGATGTGTCACGTTTCGTGGGCGAACGCGCGTTTCTTGAGTTGATCGACGAAGGCACGGGTTGGATCGAAGTCGATGCGATCGCGTTGAGTGATGCGGCAACGCCACCAGATTTCGCCGCGCTCGATGAAGACGGAATCGCTGAAACGCGCGATGAAGGCGCACTCTTTGATGACGCCGTGGTCGAGCAGGCGAAACGCGCGCGGGATACGCGTGACCAACTCGTCGGTACTCAGGATCACATCCGCGCAATCGTCGCGGAGGATTCAGGCTCGTTTGACGAGCCGCTGCATGTGCGCGGCGTCCCGCGAAACTACGGTGAAAGTACGGCGCGTGCGCAGCT
>JAIXVI010000074.1 GCA_027483065.1 Planctomycetaceae bacterium | reverse complement strand
TGTAGCCGCGTTCGATCCGCACCGCGCCGCCCTGAGCGGTACCGGTTGGCGTCGTCGCAGAGTTGGAAATGAAGTCACAGCCGCTCCACTGACCGCCAAAGCACCAGATTGCGCCGCCGGAGGCGACATTGCCACCATTGTTCGAAACTGAGTTGTTTATGAAGTTACAGTTTGAGAACCCCGCAAAGGCGAAGCCCCAGATCGCGCCGCCAGAGGTGCTGCTGCCGCCAGTGCAACGAGCTGCGTTACTCTCGAAGTTGCAGTCAGTGAGAAAGCCACTCTGGCTACCTGACACGCAACGAATCGCCCCACCGTAGCAAGCGCCACCGCTCTCGCACTTGTTGGAACTGAAGTTCGTTCGAAGCCCAGATCCGATCTGTCCGCAATAGATCGCGCCGCCCGAATCGACCGCAGAGTTGCTCGTGAAAGTGCTGTCGGTGAAGGTCACCGAACTGTCGGAATAGATCGCCCCGCCTCGATAAGAGGTGTTTGCGGTGAAGTCGCACCCAGTCGTCGTGATTGAACTCGATGCATAGATCGCTCCACCGCGGTCATTGCCGCTGAACGTGGTCGAGCAGGAATTGAAGTCCGACTGCTCGCAATTCGCTGATCCCGACGCATAGATCGCCCCGCCATAAGAACTGGAATAGCTATTAGCCTCGCACGCGTCGAAGACACAGTTGGTGTGCGTGATACTGCCACCGAAATAGACCGCACCGCCATTCGCATAGCTGCAGTTTGAGACGATTGACTCGTCAAAGATGCAGCCAGTGAAGGTCCCTCCGTTCGCGTGGAAGACGCTACCACCAGATCCCGTTGAGAAATTCGAAATCGAATTCTGGGTGAAGGTGTTCGCATCGAAGACGCCACTCGCGTCCATGTACACAGCGCCGCCTCGGCCGCTCGCTTGGTTTGAATACCCTTGGTAGAGGCGATTGCCCGTAAACACGCAGTTCTGAATACTCGGAGCAGTGCCGCCCGCGTGGATCGCACCGCCAGAACCATCGTTGTTTCGCGGCCGCGCTTCGTTCGACGTGAACGTACAGCCGTTGTACGTACCGACGGTGCTGTTCGTCCAAACCGCGCCGCCGCGTGCGCCGCCGGTGTAACTCCCGTCCGGCTCGGCCTTGTTGCCGGTGAACGTGCAATTCGCGAATGTCGGATCGGAGTTCGTTTCAGCGGCGAGCGCGCCGCCCACGCTCTCCGCGTTGCGATTACGCACTTCGTTCGCGTTGAACGCGCAGCCCGAGAAGGTGATGTCACTGTTGACGATGAGATAGACGCCGCCGCCGCGCTCTGTCGCGCGGTTCGAATTGATCTCGCAGTTTGTGAAGGTCGGGCGCGCGTTCACCGCGGCGACACCGCCACCGCGATCGAGCGCGACGTTCGACGCGATCACGCAGTCACGGATCGTCGGGCTTGCGGAGTTGATGTACATGCCGCCGCCGACAGCTGCACGACCGTTGCGGATCGTGAAGCCCTCGAGCACCGTCGCGCTTGTCTCGCCGTTGACGAACTTCATCGCGGTGCCGAGCGCGCCGCCGTCGATGATCGTCTTGCCTGCGCCCGACTCGGAGCGCAGCGTGATCGCCTTGCCGTTGAGGCGCACGAGTTCGCTGTACGTCCCGGGCGCCACGATGACGGTGTCGCCATCGACCGATGCATTGATCGCGGCCTGAATCGTCGCGTGATCCGCGGGCACGTGGATGTCTGCCGCATCCGCGATCGATGCCCATCCAAACGCGGCCGAACTCACAAAGACAAACGCAGCGCTGCGCGCCAAACGGGCTCCATCCACCATGATGCGATCCTCTCAACAAAGACACCGAACCGGGCTGGGAGACGCTCCAGCCTCGCCCCGGATTTTCTTTTCCCGCAAGAGATCTTGCGAACCCGCAGTCTCGCGATCGACGTTCTCGAAGTCAAGAGTGGAAGAGAAAATTCCCAATCGCAACGCCAATCAGTATGAAGCGCTTGCTCTCGCGTGGTTCGTGCGGCCGCTGATTCGTGCAAAACGCGCCCGAACTTCACGTTTTTATCTTCACGCGAGTTGTGGGTCGGATCAGATCAAGCGCGGCGAGTCGCGAACTTCTTCTGCGCCGCCGAACTCACTTCGACCGCTTGTAGAAGTCGACCGCGCGCGCGCCGAACTGATCGACCGTGTAGCCGAAATCTTCGACAAGCGCGGCTTCCCAATCTTTGCCGCCTTTGATCGCGCGCAACCATGCGCCGAAACGATCAGGCTGCTGGCGAATCATGAGTTCAACAATCACGTAGCCAACGGCGTACCCGATCGCGTTGGGGCCAGGCCACGAGCCATCGCGATAGTTGTAGCGCATGACTTCGGCGACATTTCCGCCGCCGCGAATGAAATCAAGCGCCTGCGGACGACGCTCCTTATCAACAGGCGAAGTCTTGAAACTCACGGCGGCGATGTATTCGCTTAGACCTTCGTTCGCCCAATCGGGAAGTCGCGCAGGTGAGTGGTAGCGGTGCACGATGCCGTGCACGGTTTCATGCAACAGCGTCGAGTCGAAGCGATCTTGGTCGTCAGTCCAGAAGATGTTGACGTAGACCTGCGGCCCAACTTGGTGACAGAGCCCAACGACGCCGCGCGGCACCATCGCGCCGAACGCTGCTTGTTCAACAAGTCGAAACTTCTCTTCGCTTGGTTGAAGCAGAATGACGGCCTTGCCCCAGAAGAGATTGAGTCCTGCGGGAATCCCGAAGAGTTCGAGCACTTTTTCGTACATCGCATCGAGGCTGCGCGCGCACTCCTCGACGGCTTCGCGCTTCGTCGCGGCGTAGAGCAAGAAGTAACGCGTCTCAACGGGAATCGCTTGCATACCCGACACTCTGCAGATTTCTTCCGCGCGTTTCTTCATTGCGGCGACAGCGGCTTCGTGATCTTCGCGCGTCAAAACTGGCCACGGCGCAATGCCTCCGTCAGTCTTCGGAATGCGCGAGCTCATCTCGGAGTGCTTCGCGATTCGGAAGTCGTGTTCGGCATCAAGGAGGTTGTCGGCTCCGCGCGTACGCGCTGCAGCGATCTTCGATTTCGCCTCGCTCGCAGCTGCGCCTTTCAGAGATTTCGCCGAGCGATCTGCGCGATCGAACGCAGCATCGGCCGCTTTCACGCGACCGATCGACATCAAGAGCTCGCC
>JAIXVI010000192.1 GCA_027483065.1 Planctomycetaceae bacterium | reverse complement strand
TCACTGCGTGATCGCGCGCAACAACGCGGGAAACTCGAGAAGCGTGTCGACGATCACTTCGGGCGCCGGATCGAGTTCTTCGACCGGCCGCCCGTGGTTGTATCCGCCGCGCACCACGATGCTCGGAATCAACGCGGCGCGCGCGGCTCCAACGTCATTCGCACTATCACCAACCATCCATGCGTGACGCGCACCAAGGCGGCGCATCGCTTCGGTGAGCGGTGCAGGATTCGGCTTGCGCACCGGCAGCGAATCGCCGCCGAGCACAACCGACACAAATGGTCGCCATCCGAGTGCGTCGACGATGCGCTCGGTCGGCGCCAATGGCTTGTTCGTCACGATGGCTGCAGTCAAGCCACAGGCACGAACCATCTCAAGCGACGCGTGCGCTCCATCAAGCGGTACCGTGTGATCGACGCAAATCGCTTCGTAAATGGCGCGAAATCGCGGCATGGCAGCGTCGGCGGCAGCGTGCAGCGCGCGTGCATCTTCGCGTTCTGCAAAGCCCTCAAGTCTGCCCGACATCGCGCGCTCGACCAACATGCGCGCGCCGTTCCCAACCCACATCGCCACTTCATCGCGCGTACGCGTCGCGAAGCCAAGCTCGGCGAGGAGCGCGTTCACAGCGACGTGAATGTCCTCGACCGAGTCGATGAGCGTTCCGTCGAGATCGAAGAGAACGGTGTCTGGCCGCGCAAACGCGCGCAACGTTTGCAGCGCGCGCGCATGACGTAGCACAACTTCAGCGTCGGTCTGAGCCGAGTTCCGCAGGGCGTTTGTCGAAGCTGCATTCGTCTCGCGCGTCACTCAGCGATCGCAGCGATGACTCGGTTCCATTCGGCGTCGTTTACAAAGCTCGACGGCCCACCGCGGTCTTGTTGACGCACGATATTGGTGGCATCGATGCCGTAATGCCGAGCGAGGTCGTTCACCACCGAAACGAGGCTTTGCAACTGTGTGTCGGTGAGCGGACGTCGCGACGTATCGCCGACCACGCAGACCTCAATCGCATCCGCGACCGACCCGCCATGTTGCTGCGCGTTCCATCGTGGGCCCATCAGCACAGCGCCATTTTGCTCGCCGTTTCCGTTGCCAACCACGAAGTGAAACCCGAGCGACGGCATGCCCATCGAAGCATGTTGCCGCGAAAGATCTTCCATGCTTCCCACGAGCGAGCCAGACTCGTGAATCACGATCTGGCGCCATCGCGGCGCTGCACGCTCAGCGATGTTGACGAGCGGACCGGTCGCCTGGCCACCCTTCCAACCGTCGCTCAGTACGAGCGCGCCACCCGCGAAGGTCATCGCACCAACGAAGACGGTCCACACGATTCCGGTGCGCTTGGGATGCACCTTGCGCTTCTTGCTTGTCGACTTCGTCGTACTCGTCGACTTGGTCGAGGCGCTGCGGGAATTCGAGGATGAGGACGGCTTCCGTGCCAAGGGCGCGACTCCAGTGGGGGGCGAACAATATCGGAAATCGGCCGATGCGAGCGCATCACTGCAGGATTTGCGAGATATGCCAGATTCACCGAGAAATCACGGGAAGTCCGCCGAGCGGTTCTGCGCATGTGTGACGACTGTGCGGGCAGGCCCGATACGGAATATTCCCTTGGACGCATGTCGCACGTGCGTTGCAGGTGCATCGCGCGTGGCGGCAAAAGTGCGCTTCAAACTCCATTGAAATGAGCAGCGCGTTCTGCTGTGTTCTGCTGTATTCGTCACGCAAAACGCAACATCGGTGGCCTCGCGTCACCGAAAGCAACGCATCATTGCGGCTGCGTGAGCCGCGCGCGCAGCGCCGGTTGCGGCGTCCCGAAGACATCGGGCTCTTCGAGCGGCGTATAGACCTGCCGCATGCGATCGTGCGTCTCGAATTGGTTGCGCGGAAGGTCGCTCGGGAAGAGCGTCTTCTGGCAACCCATGCTTCCAAGCGCCGCCGCGAGAGCCGACAGCGCCGCGATCGTCACACGCACAGACACGCGTGGTGAAACGCGCGGACGTCGATCAGAGGAGCAAGGTTTGCAGCGTGCACGCGCGGTCATGGTGGCATCCTACTGATCGCGGGCCGCGCTGTCGGGCGCGCGATTCTGAGTCGTTGCGCGGTTCTGACTTGTTGTGGGAACGAACGGCACGGTGGCCGTCGCTGGAAACCGCCGCCCTGTCGCGGGGTCGACGAACTCGATCGCAACCGAGACCGCGCGCGGCGCGCCGTCGCCCGTCCAACGAATCGGCTGTTCGACGGTGTAGTGGGTTCCGAGGAATCCTGATCGGTAACAGCTGCGGAGTGCGTTCGGGCCCACGCGGGTTGCAAGCGCGGGCGCGGGTGCTGCGCCAGGGACAAGCACCGTCGCGGAAAGATCGAGCCATCCGGCGATCTGGATGAAGCGGCCGAGGCCGTCCGACGGGACGACGATGAGGGTCAGGAGTCCTTCCCCCGCTGCCGAGCCTGTTGCGACCGCCGCACTGGTGACCTTCGCATTCGAAAGTGAGGAGATCGCGATCGACGCGAGTGCGGGGGTCGCCGCAGCCGCTTCCGCGCGCAATGACGCGATTTCCGCGAGCTGCGCCGCAGTTTGGCCGCCACCGTTTCCTTGCTCGGCGGCAGTTCGAGCCGCGTCTTTCGCGGAAAGCCGTGCGGTCAGCCCCGCGACTTCGCTCTCGAGTTCCGACACCCGCGCGCGCGCTGCGTCGCGTTCCGACGTCCGCTCGACGAGTTCAGCACGGAGGCCGTCATTCGAGTTCGGCGCGAGCACGCGACCGCGACAACCCGTTGTGCCACCGAGCAGTGTGACGAGCAGCGCGACAGTCGGCGCGACAGTCGGCGCGCGGAGCGCCGCGAGTCTCACAACCGCCGCAAGATTGGTCGAACGGCGCTCAAACACTGGTCGGTGCGTCTCCATCGGTTGGTTCGTCGGCGTGATGACCGTCTTCGAACGAAAGATCGAGGCCGGTCGCGGTTTGGAAGGCGAGTTGTTCGAGCGCAACAGTGAAGTCGACGCTGACGATACCGATGCCCTCGCGCACCTCGATCCGGCGCGGCGCAAAGTTGAGAATCCCACGCACGCCCGCGGCGACCAGCGCGTCAGCAACCTGCTGCGCCGACTCGCGCGGGACCGCCACGATGCCGAGGTTGATCCGCTCGGCCGCGACCGTCGTCGAAAGATCGCGCATCGGTTGCACGCGCAGCCCGCCAACCTCGCGCCCAGCGACCGCAGGGTTCGCATCGAAGACCGCGACGATTTCAAAGCCCTCGCGGCGGAAACGGTCGTACGAAACCAACGCGCGACCGATGTTGCCCGCACCAACAACACAGACACGCCAATCGCGGTCGCGGCCCATGATTTTGCGCAGACTTCCCACCAAATCCGAAATCGTGTAGCCGCGGCCAGGATGCCCGAGTTGCCCGCAAATCGCCAAGTCTTTGCGCACCTGTGCGTCGGTCAATCCGAGCGAACGGCCAAGCGCCTTTGAACTCACCGTCTCCTCCCCCTGCTCGAGGCGCGACGAGAGTTCGCGCAAATAGAGGCTCAACCGACGAGCGGCGGGCCGGGGGATGGGCTTCTTCTCAGGCACAGGGCCATAGTACGAGTTCAGCGTGGGATGTCGAAGAGGGTGACGTGCTCCGCGATCGATTGGTCGAGATCGAGAGCCTTCGCTACCCTCCGCGAATGCACATCGCGGACATCCTCTCGGGTGACACGACGTCGCTGAGTTTCGAGTTCTTCCCTCCGAAGACCGACTCCGGCTTCGAGGCGCTCTACCGTTCGATCGCTGAGTTCGAGCCGCTCGCGCCGAGTTTTGTCTCGGTGACGTACGGCGCCGGCGGTTCGACGCGTGACAATACGCACCGCCTTGTCGTGCGGCTTCGGCGCGAGACGAGCCTCGAGCCTGTTCCGCACCTGACCTGCTTTGGCCATACGAAGGACGAGATCGCTCGCATCCTTGAGATGTACGCGGCGGCGGGTGTTGGAAACATCCTCGCGCTGCGCGGCGATCCGCCTGCGGGCGCGCGCATTCTCGCGCTCGGGGATTTTCAGCAAGCAGCCGATCTCGTCGCGTTTATTCGTCGCGAGGGTGAGCGGCTCGGCGTGAATGACGGACGAGGCTTCGGAATTGGTGTGGCCGGCTTCCCCGAAGGCCATCCAGAAACACCGAACACGCTCGTGCAAATCGAGCATCTCAAGGCGAAGGTCGACGCAGGCGCCGACTACATCGTCACGCAACTGTTCTTCGACAACGACGCGTTTCACGACTGGCGCGCGCGCTGCGATCTCGCACGTATTCGCGTACCAATCATCGCGGGCATCATGCCTGTGACGAGTGCGACCGGACTGCGTCGGATGGCTGATCTTGCGGCGGGAACGCGTTTCCCCGCGAGCCTTTTGAAGGCGATCGATCGTTGCCGCGGCAATGCGGAAGCGATCGAAAATGTCGGTATTCACTGGGCAACCGAGCAATGCCGCGATCTTCTCGATAAAAACATTGCAGGCATTCACTTCTACACGTTGAATAAGTCGGACGCGACGCGACGCATCCATCGAACGCTCGGAGTGCGTGCGAACGGGGCGTAATCGTGTTGTTGTTTGCGTGCGCGTCCGCGTGCGAGTGATGTGCCGCAGTCGCCGTGAGCACGCTGCGTTGAAGTTCGTTGCACGCTACGTTGCCCGCTCATGCACACACCTGACGAAACCACCGGTGAAGCCCGCGGAATGAGCGAGACGCGCGGAATCGGAACGCGCCTCGCACACGAAACGCGCGCACCGTTCGCGCATCACGGATTTGTAAACACGCCAATTCACCGCGGTTCCACGGTGCTTTTCAAGACACTCGATGATCTTGAAGGCGCGATGCGCGTTGATACGCGGCGAGGTGCGTATGTCTACGGGCTCATCGGCAATCCGAATGCGCGCGAGCTCGAACGACTCTGCGCGCATCTCGATGGCGGTGCTGGTGCCGTCGTCGTGGAAAGCGGGCTTGCCGCGGTGAGTTTGCCTCTGCTCGCCAATCTTGCCGCGGGCGATCACGCGCTTTTCACCGACAGTTGTTACGGCCCGACGCGACATCTCGCGAAGACGATTTTGCCGCGCATGGGTGTGGAAACTGAGTTCTACAACCCGCGCGCAGGCGCCGAAATCGCGCGGCATTTCCGCGCAAACACGCGATTTGCGCTGCTTGAGTCGCCTGGATCGCTCACCTTCGAAATCCAAGATGTGCCTGCGATCGCGCGCGTTTGTCGTGAGCGCGGCGTCGTCACCGCGATCGACAACACGTGGGCAACGCCGCTTTTCATGCGTCCGATGGAGCACGGCGTTGATCTCGTGATTCACGCGCTCACGAAGTATCAATCGGGAAACAGCGACATTTTGCTTGGTGCCGTCGTTGCGCGCGACGAAGCGCACTGGGCGAATCTCAAGCATCACGCGGAAGCGCACGGGCACTACGCGCATCCCGATGATTGTGCGACGTGTTTACGCGGCATGCGCTCACTCGAAGTGCGTTTGAAGCGACACGAAGCGAGTGCGCTCGAAGTTGCGCGTTGGCTCGAAGCGCGCGCGGAAGTCGCACGCATTCTTCATCCAGCACTTCCGTCGCATCCAGATCACAAGATTTGGCGACGAGATTTCACGGGTTCGAGCGGCCTTTTTGGTTGCGTCCTCAAGCCGCACGCGGCTGGCCGCGCACATCTCAAGGCATTCCTCGAAAGCCTGCGTTACTTCGGCATGGGTTTCTCGTGGGGCGGCTTTGAGTCGCTCGTGGTTTCGAGCGATTTGCGGCAATCGCGCATCGCGCCGCCGTGGACCGAAGAGGGCCCGCTTTTGCGCTTCCAAATCGGGCTTGAGGATCCGCGCGATCTCATTGCCGATCTGGCGCAGGCGTTTGAAGTCGCAGGGCGCGTTCAGGCGTGACAGGGAAGAGGTTCGCGGACGCTTTGCAGCCCGCGGCACCGATTTTCAACGCGTTCAAGCGGCGCCCGCGGTGACGGTCGCGCGCCACCTCGTTGCTACACTTGCCGCCTTCCGCGAGGAACTCCTCATGCCAATCACCACTGCATACGAAGCCAAGATCGAACGCATCTCGATTCTCGATGAGAAGGGCAACTTCGACGAGAAGCTCGGCAAGGGTCTGATCCCCGACGCCGACCTCGTCAAGCTCTACGAAGCGATGGTCGGCTGCCGCCAACTCGACCTCGTGGCCTTCCGCCTCCAGCGTTCGGGTCGTATGGGTACGTACCCACAGAACATGGGGCAAGAAGCGACGAGCCTCGGCGCGTCGTACGTGCTTCGCAAGGATGACTGGATGGTCACCTGCTATCGCGAGAACTGCGGTCTCTTCTGGCGCGGTGTGCCGAAGGAAGCGATTCTCTTGCACTGGATGGGCGACGAGCGCGGCAACGCGATGCCGAAGCCGCACTGGGTGACACCGATTTACGTGCCACTCGGAACGCAGATGTTGCACGCGGCGGGCCTCACGATGGCCGCGCGTTACAAGGGCCTCGACCGCATCGCATGCACGTTCTTCGGCGATGGCGCATCGAGCGAAGGCGACTTCCACGAAGCGTGCAACTTCGCGTCGAACCTGAAGATTCCCGTGGTCTTCGTCTGCCAGAACAACTTCTGGGCGATCTCTACCCCGTCGAAGATCAACAGCGCAGCACCGACGTTTGCGCAACGCGGCCTTTCATACGG
>JAIXVI010000134.1 GCA_027483065.1 Planctomycetaceae bacterium | reverse complement strand
GTGGACGACACGCTCGCGGTCTACGACACGATGCAATTCATTTCGTCGGATGTGGCGACGTTCTGCATCGGCCGCGCGTACTCGGGTGGCGCAGTCCTCTTGGCCGCCGGACATCCTGGCAAGCGCACGATTCTGCCGCACGCGAAGGTGATGATTCACCAGCCGCTCGGCGGCGTGACCGGCCAAACGACCGACATCCAGATTCAGGCCGAGCACATCACCAAGATGAAGCGCACGCTGAATGAGATTCTCGCGCGCCACACTGGCCAAGCAGTCGATCGCATCGCGAAGGATGTCGAGCGCGACAAGTTCTTCAGCGCCGATGAAGCGAAGGCTTACGGCCTCGTCGACGAAGTGGCGCACTTCCCTGAGAAGACGAAGAAGTAAGTCGAAGACCAAAAAGGAAGTGTTGAAGGAAGCCTGAAGCAAGCCAATGGCAAGCACTGCCGTACGCGATCGAACTCACTTACACGAAGTCCTTCGCCGAACGCTTCCACGACAAGAAGTCATACGACGCCAAGTCACACGAAACGCCGCGAAATACGCGAATATCACCCAGCGCTTGCGCTGAACGACCTCTTTCCGAGACGACACACCATGACCCTGATCCCCATTGTCATTGAGAAGACTGGCCGCGGCGAGCGCGCCTACGACATCTACTCGCGGCTCCTCAACGACCGCATCATCTTCCTCGGCGGGCCAGTCAACGACCAGATGGCGAACCTCGTCGTCGCGCAGTTGCTCTTCCTCGCCAACGAAGATCCGCGCGCCGATATCTCGCTCTACGTCAACAGCCCAGGTGGCAGCGTCACCGCGGGTCTCGGCATCGTCGACACGATGAACTTCATCCCCTGCGATGTTTCGACGTACATCATCGGATGCGCGGCGAGCATGGGCTCGGTCATCGCGTGCTCCGGCGCGAAGGGCAAGCGGTATGCGCTGCCGAACTCGGAGAACCTCATGCACCAGCCGCTCATCGGTGGCGTGCTTGAAGGTCAAGCGACCGACCTCGAAATCGAAGCGCGACACATTCTGCGTATGCGCGATCAGCTCTACGCGATCTACGCGAAGGCGACCAATCAATCGATCGAGAAGATCACTGCCGACTGTGACCGTAACAACTGGCTCACAGCGCAAGAGATGCTTTCGTACGGTCTCGTCGACAAGGTGCTCGAGAAGCTCCCCGCATCAGCGATCGCGCCGAAGGCCAAAAGCGAAGAATAAGAGCGACGAGTAAGAGCGACGAGTAACTCGCGCGAACGCGCTCAAGTCAAAATGTTCTTCACCACAGGCGGCTTTCGGGCCGCCTGTTTCATTGCGTCTGGGCTGCGCCAACGGGCGAACAAGCGGGCAACGCCAAGAACGCACCGAGGCGACCGCGATGACGGGCCAGTGGCATGCGGGGGCCGCCAGAATGTCGGGACTGTTCGAGCAGCCAGTCGAGCAGACAGTCGAGCAGCCGGTCGAGCAGCCAGTCCTGCAGCCAGTCCTGCAGCCACGGCTCGCGGAGTTCGCATGCAGTCCGAAAACCACGCATCAAACCACTGATCGCCGCGGGCCACCAACGTCCGCGCCAGTCCAAACCGCAAGATATAGGTCAGAAGCATTGGCCTTCACACAACTTTCACCTGACAAACCCCGCCGATTCGTTGACTTGGCCGCGCCTTGCGCCACTTTGGGCACTCGACCGAGTTGTCGTTCCCTCTTCCTGCATGGTTCTTTCGTCCCGAACCCTGTTTGAAGGATGACTTGGTCCTGTCCCTGAGTGAGTCCATGTCTGAAAGAGAAACTGAACGCCGCCCGGCCGGGGCTGTCGCTTCGTCGCACCATCCCATGCGACGGTTGTCTGATTGCTTTGGTTCGGTGTATCCACAGTTGCGCGCCATGGCTGCAACGATGATGCGACGTGAACGCGCGTCGCACACGCTCCAACCCACCGCGGTTGTGAGCGAAGCATTCCTGCGCCTTGCATCACGCGAGGCGGAGGAGACTTTTGCGTCGGAAGCGCATCTCCTCGCGTACGCCGCGACGACGATGCGCTCGGTCTTGGTGGATCACGCGCGCCGACGCATGTCGAAGAAGCGCGGTCACGGTTCAAGTACCGACACTGGGCTCGTTGAACTTCTTTCCTCGAACACTGGCCCCGGCATCGATCTCCTCGAGATTGACGACGCCCTGAAGGCACTTGAGGCCGCCGATGCGCGCGCCGCACGCGTGGTGGAAGCCCGCGTCTTCGCTGGCCTCACCATCGAGGAAGTCGCGGAAGCGATGGATCTCTCACTTTCGAGCGTGTCGCGCGATTGGCGCTTTGGCCGCGCATTCCTCGCCGGTCAGCTCTCAGAAGATGGTGCTGCGACCGACGATGCGGAGAACGCGGCGTGAGTTCGAGCCCGACCACGATTCGCCGAGCGCGCGCGGTGTTCCAATGCGCGCTCGAACTCGACGGCGAAGAGCGCATGCTCTTCGTTGAAGATGCCTGCGGCGGCGATGAGGAACTCGAGCAGCTCGTCTTGAAGCTGCTCGCGCTCGACGAAGACGACGCAGGGTCGTTCGGCGCGAGTGCGCACGACGTGTATGAAGCCCGCGCAGCGCATCAGGCTCAAGCCGATCCCTTCGCAACCGACCACGGCGACGCGCGCGCGTTTGCTGCGCGCCGCATGCCGCTCCCGCAGGGTTACACCCCTGTGCGTGAACTCGGCGAAGGCGGTTCAGGCCACGTCGACCTCTGCCGCGAAGATGGTTCGGGCGATCTCGTCGCGGTGAAGACGATCGATCTGCGTGGGCTCGGTCAAGGCGGCGTCGACCGCGTGCGTCGCGAGTGGCGCATCATGAGCTCGATCCTCCATCCCGCGCTTGTCAATCTCCGTGCGGCAGGCACACTCGAGGAGCGCTACGCGTACCTCGTGATGGATTTCATCGATGGGCTCGATGTCCGCGCACACGCGGAGATTCACGCACTCGACGCCCGCGGTGTGGTCGCGCTTCTGCTGCCAGTCGCCGAAGCCCTCGCGCTCGCGCACGCGCATGGCGTCGTACATCGCGATCTCAAGCCGTCGAACATCCTCGTCGGCGAAGACGGTCGTGCGCGACTTCTTGACTTCGGTGCGGCACGCATCGCCGTCGGTGGCGCGGTGAGCATTCATCACCACACGCTGACCGGCGAAATGGTGGGCACGCTCACCTACATGAGCCCCGAGCAGGCCGCTGGCCGCGCACGAGACGTCGATGGCCGTACCGATGTCTACCAACTCGCGGTCGTCCTTTACGAACTCATCGAAGGACGCCCGCCGTACGAGCTCGACGGCCTGACGTTCGCAGAAACGATTTCGACGATCGTGCGCGCGAAGCCCACGCCAATGCAGCGCCTGCCTGAAAAGGGCGGCGCGGAGCCAGCGCTTGCGAAGGTGATTCTCAAAGCACTCGCCAAGCGACCCGATGCACGCCAACGCGACATGGAAACGTTCATCCGAGCGCTCTCCCGATCGCTGCGCCCTGCTGCCGCACTCCAGTAAGTCGGCCCTTTCCTCGACAACGCGATGAGTGGATTCCTCAGCCGACGCGCGAGCGGACCAGCGCTGTGCGACGCGGCTCGACGATGGTGAGGTGCAGCGTCGATTGTGCAGGAAGCACCGCGTCGACCGAGTATCGCCCCGGAGCAAGATCCGCATGCACGCGAGGCAAGCCTGGCAGCAGCTGGAGTCGCTCGGTACCGAACGCGTCGAGCAATGTGACCAAGCCTCCGTCAGCGAGCGACGCTTCGATGCGCACGCGCGACTCAGAAGCGACCGTGACCAACACCGCGCGAAGTCGGATCTCGCCGGCGCCCGAAGCTGCCTCCACGGCGGTTGGCACGGCGCGCAGCGTCGAGCCCTCAACCTGCAACCCAACGCCCGAGGCTGGAATCGTGAACCACTCGGATTCGCGATCGAGGCCCACCCATGTCTGAAGTCGCTCAAAGCGATCATTGACAAGGTGTTGGGAGATGGAAAGGTCGGTCGTCATGGCTCACTCACTATTCCCCACAGGTAGTAGCGCAATCAAGCGACGCGCCCTGTCAGAAATCCCCGCGTTATTTTGGAAGTCATTTGCTTCGTGTTTGCGTGAGAAGCACTCTCTGAGGAAGCGAAGGCGTTGCGGCCCTCGCGTTGCGGCCCTCGCGTTGCGGCCCTCGCGTGGCACCGCGCAAAACGCACCAAAAACGACACAGGCAGGTTGTCCAGACCTGCCTGAGTATCGTTTGTCCAAACGTGTCCTGTGTGTCTTTCCGCTGTCCAGGCGGGAGAGAGAGTGTCTGACCAAAGAAGCGCAAACGAGGCCGCGACCTTGTCACCACTTCGATGATTTCCTGCGCTTTTCTTTCGCGAGGCGCACAGGCATGGCGTACGACGAACGTTGATGTTCGGTTCGGCATTCGGCGCGAAGAAGAGACGCACAGCGTTGGCGCGCCATCGCGGCTTCGTCCTGTGCAGCTTCAACGTGTGCGGCTTGGACGTGTGTAGGAAATGCGGTACGTTCGGTGGATCGTGGCCGCGCGAGACGACGACACACCTTCACTCTTCGGAGACGCGATCGAGCTTCCGGGTGCCGCGCGAGCCTCGGCGAAACGTGGCCGCACGGATGCTTCGATACCTGCGGAATGCACCGAGGAGCTCCGCGCGCTCGGCGCGCGACTCCATACAGACCGTGGGGCGGGTTTCCACCTCGGAACGTCGAGTTGGAGTTTTCCCGGTTGGCGCGGACTGGTCTATCGCGATGCGGCGAGCGAGTCGTCCCTCGCGCGCGATGGCCTCATCGCCTACG
>JAIXVI010000315.1 GCA_027483065.1 Planctomycetaceae bacterium | reverse complement strand
GTAAGAAGCACTCGGGATCGGGCTTCGAACGCTTCACATCTCGACCGGTCACGATCGCATCGAATGCGCCGACGAGTTCGAGGCCGTCGATCGCGCGTTGCACGTTGAGCGGCGGCCCCGACGAGCCAACCGCGGTGCGGAATCCGTCGGCGCGCAAGCCTGCCACGAGTTCGCGCGCGCCGTCCATGATCGGAAAGCGAACTGCGACGATCTCGCGATACGCCGATTCCTTCTCCTCATCGAGCGTGTGAATCTCATCACGCGTGAGTTCACCACGGCCCGCACGCAGCCAGCATTCGCGCAGGAGATCTTCGTTTCGTCGGCCGAAATGCGCGTAGTAGTCATCAACGGTGACCGCCACGCCGTGACGCGCGCTGACGAGTCGCCACGCTTCGAAGTGCGCGTCGTAGCTGTCGACGAGCGTGCCGTCCAAATCGAAAATCGCCGCGTAGTTCAAGCTCGAATTCATGCCAAAGCCTCTTTCGCGGCACGTGCAATTGCTTCGCCCGCGCGATCAATGTCGTTCGCGCTGACATCAAGA
This sequence comes from Planctomycetaceae bacterium, assembly GCA_027483065.1. Lineage (GTDB taxonomy): Bacteria > Planctomycetota > Phycisphaerae > Phycisphaerales > SM1A02 > QWPT01. The sequence goes on along the minus strand of JAIXVI010000315.1, from coordinate 3,748 downwards.
TGCGTCACCATGCGAACGCGCGCTGGTCCCATGCCGATCGCAGCCACGCCGTGTTGCGCGAGGCGTGCGCAGAAGTCTTTCGCAGTGCCTAGTCGCGCATCAAGCTTGAAAAACACCATGTTTGTTGGAATCGTGTCAGGCGAACCTTCGAGCGAAAGTCCTGGTGTATTTGCAATCTGTCGCGCGAGACGACGCGCGTTTGCGTGATCATCTGCCAGGCGCGCAAAGTGATGATCGAGCGCATAGATGCACGCGGCCGCGAGCAAGCCTGATTGCCGCATCGCGCCGCCGAACATCTTGCGGAATCGTCGCGCACGCGCAATGAGCGACGCACTTCCGACGAGTGCGCTACCAACAGGAGCGCCAAGCCCCTTCGAGAAACACACCGAAACGCTGTCGACATGCTGCGTAAACGCGGTCGGCGCAACACTGAGCGCCACGCACGCATTCATCAAACGCGCGCCGTCGATATGGACGTGCAGCCCGCACGCGCGGCCTTCCGCTGCAACTGCTGCGAATTGATCGACAGGCCACACGGTGCCGCCGCCCTTGTTGTGTGTGTTCTCGAGGAGAAGCATCTTCGAGATGGGCGCATGCTGATCCTTGGGTCGAATCGCAGCACGCACGTCTTGAGGGGCAAACGTGCCGCCAGGGCCATCGAGCATCGCGATCATGCAACCCGAAAGCGCAGCGGGCGCGCCAGTTTCATACTGAATGATGTGGCTCTCTTTGTGCGCGATGATCTCGTCGCCCGGTTCGCAGACCGAACGAATCGCGAGTTGGTTGGCCATCGTTCCAGAGGGCACATAGAGCGCCGCTTCTTTGCCGCAGATCGCCGCGATCTTCGCTTCGAGCGCCTGCACGGTGGGTTCGTCGCCGAGCACGTCGTCGCCGAGTGGTGCGGCCATCATTGCTTCGCGCATCGCCATGGTTGGGCGAGTCACGGTGTCGGAACGGAGGTCAATCGATGGCGTCTGCATGGGTCGAAACTGGAAAGAGGTCAGGCGGCACCGACGTTTGGCCCAATCGCGAGCGAAACGGCCCCGCCAGTCGGAATGGGGAATGTACGAACCTGACGCGGGCAGATCCGCTTTCCCGCGGGAAATCCGCAGGCTGTTGCCCGTTTGCGCTCGGACTGAAAGTTCCAAGAGGCGAGCCTTCTTCTCCTAGGGCTCGGGCATCGTGGATCGGCCAGCGACGAGCGCTGCAGTCCCTGTCCGAGAATGCCGATGAACCCCCCGATGTCGATTCGACCCACGCTCCGCTCCTTCGCCCCGATCGCGGTGGCTCATATCACCGTGGCGCAGGCCACGATGTTTGCGGGCGCACAGGTCGGCAGCGTGGAGCTCGGCAGCACGAGTTTGGGAAGCACGAACTTGGGAACCACGAGTTTGGGCAGCACGACCTTGGGCACTACGAGTCTCGGATCGACCAACCTCGCGCAGTTCGATGTCAACTCAATCGCGCTCCGAGAAGTCAATGTTCCGCGCCACCTACTCGTGCGCCACGACTTCGAAGAGAACGAGCAGTTTCCGATGGAACTTCCCGAAGGATGGGCGCGCGCGTTGTCGCGAGGCGCCAGCGCTGCGGGGGCAGGGATTCCCGATCTGCCGGACTTTGGCGCGGTGAAGAGCGAACGCGGTTCGGGGCGCAAGGTTTCCAAAGCGAATTCCGCGGCGGGTTCTGCGGCGGGTTCTGCAGTGCTGCCGCGTGATCCATCGACGCCGCAATCGGACGCGCAGCCAGCCTGGTCGTTGCACTTCGCCGTTGCTGGCGCATCGATGGCCGTCGCGAGTAAGCCCGGACAAATTGCGGTTGAACCCGGCGCACAACTCACACTCTCCGGATTTGCGCGCACGAGCGGGCTTCGTCATGCGGGTGCGCGCATTGGACTCCAATATCACGATGCACAAGGCAAACCGCTCGGGGCGCCGCATACCTGCGAGCCCATGCGCAGCGAGGGCGACTGGCGCGAAATGCGAGTCATTCCACCTGCGGCGCCGGACACCGCCGCGAGCGTCACGATTTGGCTCGAAGTCGTTCAACCAAAGTCGTTGAAAGTCCGCGAAGACACGCGCTTTTCGATCGTTGAACATGACGTCGCTGGAAGCGTGCATTTCGATGACATCGAAATCTGGCAGTTGCCTGCAGTGTCTTTCGAAGCGACTGGAAGCGGTGTCGTTGAACCAGAACGTGCCGCGCAACTCCTTGTGCGGTGCAGCGATCCTGCGTCGACCTCGACGCAAGTCGATGTCCGTGTTCGTGACGCGTCCGACAAAATCGTGCACGTTGCCACAGCGGAGGTTCCGTCCGCGCGCGCAACGCAACTCACGTTGCCGGTTCTTCCGACGGGCTGGTACGAAGCAGAAGCGCGATTTTCCGCAGAAAATGAGCCAATCGCAGTGCGCCGCGCACGGTTCGCCGTGTTGCCGCATGACCCGTTCAAGCCAGACGAGCCGCCGCGTTTCGGGGTGTCGCTTGGGTCGAGCGCGTTCGGCACCGACGCTGCGGTCGAACTCGCGCGGGCCGCGTTTGTTGTGATTCCGATTTGGGAATCAACAACGGATACGCGTGAATCTCGTCATGAACTTCAGCGATTGCGCACGCAAGTGTCGGCGTTACTCGATCGTCGCGTCGAGCCGATGTTTCGTATCGCTGCGGTTCCCGAAATTCTTGCACGTGAGCAACGTATCGATGGCGACGACACACTCGCGTTGTTCGCGTTAGAAGAAGCGCGTTGGCGGCCAGTGCTCGAGCCGTGGCTTCTCGCGTTTGGTCAGCAAGTTGAACAGTGGTTCATCGCAGATGCGCCGGTCGAAGCGACGCGCGAAGGGCTTTCCGCGCGCGTGGACGGAGTCGCACGAACGCTTGGCGAATCCATCGCAGGTCCTTCGGTTGGTGTGCCGTGGTGGCCAGGCGAGCCGTTGACTCCTGAGATCCAAGACACGCTTGAAATCGGGCGCCACACGCTTGAAATCGTTGCGGAGCCTGCGTGGCGCGAAAGCGCGGGCGAGATGTACGAAGGCTTCCCGACAGGTGCGCGCGGCATGGTGCGCATCGTGCCGCTTGAGCCAGGAACGATTGAGGATCGTGAGCGTGCGATTGACATCGGACTTCGTGCGATTGATGCGTGGCGTGTGGGATTCGATGCGGTTTCGGTCGAAGTGCGCGCGGAAACGCTGCCGCCGATTCCAGGTCCGCCGCTTGAACTCGCTGCGTGGCGACAGATCTCGACGCGACTCTGTGGCCGTCGATTTGTTGCAGAGATTCCGATTGCAGACGGTGTTCGTGCGCTTCTCGGTGATGGTCCGCGCGGCACGGTGCTTGTGCTGTGGCGTGACGGTGGCGTCGCATCGGAAGTCACCGACGGCGGCACAGTTTCGGACACGCTTCCGATCGCGCTCGGTAGTCAGCCGGTGCAAGCGACCGATCTTTGGGGGCGTGGACGCTTGATTGCACCAAGCCGCGACGGACATCCGATTCCGCTCGGACGCGAGATCGTCTTCGTCGAAGGAGTTGATCGCGCGCTTCTCGAGTTGCGCGCAGGATTCCGCGTAGATCCAGGCTTTGCGACCGCGCGTCGCGCGATGCAAGAGGGCACACTCATACTCGCGAATCCATGGCCGACAGCGATGTCGGGCACGCTCACGATTCTCGCGCCCGATGCACTCGGTATGTCGCCGAAAGCGCATGCATTCACCGTGCCGCCCAATGGTGAGGCGAAACTCCCGGTGCAATTCAGCGTGCC
>JAIXVI010000271.1 GCA_027483065.1 Planctomycetaceae bacterium | reverse complement strand
CTGCTTCGCTTTACTGAACGCTCGCGACTTGCGGGCGGCTGAAGCTGCGCAGTATTGAGCGCTCGCAACCTGCTTCGCTTTACTGAACGCTCGCGACTTGCGGGCGGCTGAAGCTGCGCTTCAGGTGCCCGCTCTCGCTCGCTTTGGCGCGTATTGCGTCAAATTTGAGCGCGAGCGACTTGCGGGCGGCTGAAGCTGCGCAGTATTGAGCGCTCGCAACCTGCTTCGCAACTTGCTCGCTTCGGTGCAGATCGTGCCAAAGGAGGCCGCCGCAGCGGCGACCGCTCAAACACCAGCCGCCGCAGCGGCGACCGCGAACCGCACGTGAAGCGATTAGCCTGTGCGCATGCGATTTCACGCGCTTCAAACGAATCCGGCCTGGATGGATATCGCGGCAAACCGATCCGCGATCAACAAGCATGTCGCGGAACTCCACCCCGACGCCGGTGACTTCATCGTGCTTCCAGAGATGTGCGAAACGGCGTGGACCTCGGACTCTGCGCTCTGTCGCGCCACCTATAAGCGCGATGGCTGGAACTCCACCGCTTGGCTGACCGAGCTCGCGCAGCGAACGAGGTGCTGGATCCAAGTGGGCCTCGCGCAACCTGTCGAAGGCGGCAAACTGGCAAACACGGTCGCGATCGTGTCACCAACCGGCGATTGCAAAGCCATCTATCGCAAGAACTTCCTCTTTCCAAGCGAACGCGAGAGTTACGAGCACGGCACGCAGCTCACGCTTGTCGACCTCGGGACAGTCACCATCTGTCCGCTCATCTGTTACGACCTTCGGTTTCCGGAACTCTGGCGCCTCGCCGCGCGAGCGGGAGCCGAGGTCTTCACGGTGAGTTCCTCCTGGCCAGCGCTTCGGCATGAACACTGGCGCTCGCTCTTGGTCGCGCGCGCGATCGAGAACCAAGCAGGAGTTGTGGCGAGTAATCGAATCGGCAGCGACCCGACGCTCCAGTACAGCGGCGGCTCTGTTGCGATCGATCACCTTGGCCATCGGGTGCATGAATGCGGAAGCGAACTTGAGTCCGCATCTTGGAAGTTCGATCGAGCGCCGTTCGACGAGTGGCGCGCGAAGTTTGGAGCGCTGCGCGACACGCGCTCGACGCTTCTCGGATCCATCGAGGTCACGCGCTCCTGACTTCCGCGTGAGTCACCGATGAGTTTTCTCGCGCCGATGAATCTGCGGATTTTTCGCGCGAACGAGCGAACGCCCCGCATCGAACTTCACTCTCGCTACATTGCGCCCACGTCGGTTGGATCCGACGCAGGGACTGATTGATGAACAACGATCGACATGGAGAGTCGTGCGCGCGTGATGTTGGCGCACGCGTCGATACAAAAGCCCAGTCACGCGAACAGTCGCGAAAGCAATCGCGTTCTGACGCGCGATCAAGTTCGTGCGACAACGCGCGCGCTGCACAACACGCGCCCCGACGTTCGAATACACACGCACCGGAAGCGTTGACAAGCGACTGGAATACCTATCGTTCCGCGCTTCTTCGCCGCTTTTTCCGCGATGCGGGCTCACTTGCCTCGCGCTATCGCGTCGGCGGCGAAGACCTCGTCGCGCATGTGCAACGGTTGAACCAGCCCTCGCTTGATCGCGGCGCACTCATCAAGCCAGTCATCTGCATCGGCGATCTCACGGTTGCCACCGCGTGCTGCCTCGGCCGCGCGAATGCGATGAACGATCTCTGGATCTACGCCGAGCCTTCGATGACGCGTGCCGCCATGGCTCGACTTCCTGAAACGCTCGCCCTCACATGGACGCGTCGCTATTGGACGCAACTCGAGCGCGCTTCGCGATCGGAAGAGGGTCGCGGTGTGGCGCGCTACGACGGCTCGCGGCCGATTCGTCTTTGGATCGTTGAGGAACTTCTCGGAACGCTTGAAGCCGAGCGCGCCGCTGGACGTCTGACGATTCGTCGCGAACAACTCGGACGTCCCGCGGCACTTCGGTTGGTCGGCGAACAACTTGCGTGATCAACGAGCTTGCGTCGCATCATCACGGCTGAGTTTCACAAGCGCTGAGTTTTATGGCCGCGAAGTTTCGCCGCGACGTGCGCGATCGGTATCCCGGTCCCCCCGCGGACGAGCACAGATCCGCGCAAAAACAAACCGAGGCCCGCAGTGCGGACCTCGGTTTCATGCCAACTCCCGGACTTGAACCGGGGACACTCGCATTTTCAATGCGATGCTCTACCAACTGAGCTAAGTTGGCGTCGCCTTGCGGCGGTCGGGAAGAGTAGCGAAACGGCGCATGGTGTCAAGTTGCGCGGATTCTCGCCGACAGAACGACGTTGGTTGCCCGCCCGTGCTCGCGTTCAAACCCAGAGCCCCGCTCACGCTGCGCGGCGGAAACTCTCGGGAAGCGCGTCGTCACCGAGGCCCTTGTCTGAGCCTCGCACGGGGTATTGGTGGGCAAGCAGTCGAGCAAGCGTCTCGTCTTCGGCGACTTCAAACTGGACGGCCATGCCCAGCACGCGCGTGGCGAATCGGACCGCGCGCGGAAGTTGCTTGCGACTCGTCGCGGCGATGAGATAGCCATCATCGAGCCGAAGCGGAACGATGCCGAACTGCCACGCTTGTCGACGAATGACGAGTTCGCGCGCGTCATCGTCGATGCCGCGATCGGCATCGAAAAGTGTCGCGCGATCTTGCGTTTGCTCAATCCACACACGTTCGATCGTGTCGGGCGACACCGCGAACATGCGTTCCGCGATGGTGCCGAACGGCTCGTTCGTGGCTTCTTGTTCTTCGAGGATTGCCTCAACCTCTGCAGGCTTGAGGACACCGAGACGGACGAGCATTTCACCAATTCGCATCGATCGACTCCCCAGACAGTGCCAGCGTTTCGGCCAGCGCATTTGGCCACCAGTGGTGGCCAGTGTTCGTGGCCGGGAGATCGGAACAGCCCGACCCCCAATCGGCGCGCAACCTTCGATGACCTCGTCCACTCCGCCCCTTGCGTCGGCGTTTGAAGCCGCGCGTGTTCGCTTGAGTGGCCGCTCTTCGGCGAATCCTGCCGATCGCTCCTCGCACAATCGTTACGACGTGTATGCGTCGACTTCGCACCTCGCGCCGATTCGAGTGCGCCACGCCCCCTACTTGCGCACTCGTGCGCGTCCGCCGATAAATCTCGCATGGCGCGCTCCGCGCACGATCAAGATGACCTTCGCCGTCTCGTTGAACGACTGCTTCGATCGTTCACGAAGCACCATGAACAGTGGGCGGCGCTCATCGAACCCGCGAGTCTGCGCGCGTTCCGACGCCGCCTCGACGAATCCGCGGAACTCTTTTCAGAGCGCGCCGTGGCCGCGCAGCACGCGAAACCAGCGAGCGCCGCCGGGGAGAAAGCCGGCTCGCCGGACCCTCGACTTGATCGTGTGCGAACCATTTGCGCAGAGTGTCTCGTTGCAGAACGACTGCTTCTCGCTGGCTGCGAAGTTGAGTACGAGGTCGAAACGCCATCGGGCCGGCACGTCGATTTCCGTGCGTGGCGGGATGGTGCGGCGCTCGACATCCACGTCAAACGCGCACCACAACCGACGCTTCGCGATACTCCCGCCATCGTCCCCAACGCATGGCGCACGCTCGAAACCGTACACCGCAATCTCGTCGTAGCGCTCGCCCTGACGCGCAACCTCCGCGGACGCGCGTTACACGCCGCGCTTGATGAAGCATTCGCGTTTGTCGAGCAAGCATCCGTCGGAGACGAAATCGCATTTCGCGATGCAGAAGCGCGTACGGCTGCGCGGCTTCGCGCGATCGGGCCGAGTACATCAGGCCATGTTGAACTCGTGCCAGATCATTCCGCGAGTTTCGACAGTCACGTGCCGCGTTTCCAATCGACGCTGCGCAAAGCATTCGCACAGTTCATGCCACGCAGCGAGAATGTCATCGTTGTGTGCGGCTCGACTGGTGGATTCGAAGCGTTTGCAACGGCGCTTCTCGGCTCGCACATTGAACGCTGGGACAAGAAGCCGCGCGTTGGCGAACTCATGGCCTACGGGCGCGGCGGCGACGGCTTCTGGTCGGGCGCCATGCGCAATCAATCGCGCATCGCGATCTACTGGGCGCTTGAACGAAACGCACAACCGTTGGTCTTTCTGCGCGAACCGCCGGTGCAGACCGAACGCGCGAAAGCAGCCATCGCGCTCGCCCGCGCGATTTTCGCGTAGCACCGCGCTGAAACGCGCCTAGACACACGAGTGGAAACACTCACGGTTCGCCGTCGTCGACGAGGTGCGGCGGCTTTCGCTTGCCGCTCCCCCATCCTGCGCGCTTTGGACGCGCGTCGTTTCCGTCGACGAGGAATTCGCCCATCGGAAGCAGCGCTTCAATTTGACGATCACCGATCTCGACGTCGAGTTCGACCGCTTGACCGTGCTGTTCATCGTCGACATAGCGGCGTTCATGGACGATGCAGCGCTTTTCAACAGCATCGATCAATCGCGCACTCGCGATCGGAATGCGCAACGTACGCCGCTCAACTCCGCCTGCAACCAACGCAAGCACCCGCGCGCGTAACTCATCGAAACCTTCACCCGTCAACGCGCTGATCGCAAGCGCGCCCGGCTCGCGCTCTTGCCATTCGGCAGCAGTGCGCAGCGAGGCACGCTCGTCGTGATGGAGCGTTGCCAAGCGATCGCACTTGTTGAGGAGAAGAATGCGCGGCTGGGTATTCGCGCCAACATCGTCGAGAACTTCGCGCACTGTTTGAAGTTGTGCCGGCGCTTCGCGATCGCTCGCGTCAAGCACGATGAGCAGCGCGTGCGCATGGATCGCGTCTTCAAGCGTTGCGCGGAAACTCGCGACCAAGTGGTGCGGCAAATCGCGAATGAATCCGACGGTATCTGAAAGCAGCACGGCGTTGGCGCCGCCAACATTCCAGCGTTCGACACGCGTCATCAGCGTTGCAAAGAGTTTGTCCGCGGCATACGCGCCGCCGCGCGTGAGCGCGTTGAACAGCGTACTTTTCCCAGCGTTGGTGTAGCCAACGATGCCAACCGTGAAGTGCTCCGCGCGACGTTCCGCCACTTCGCGCGCCTTGCGCACTTGGACTTCTTCGAGTTCGCGCTTGAGTGCAACGAGACGCCGCGAAACCAGTCGTCGGTCGATTTCAAGTTGCTGTTCACCCGGACCGCGCGTACCGACACCGACCGGCGCACCACCGGTGACTTGACCAAGGTGCGACCACATCGCGCGAAGTCGCGGAGCCGTGTACTCGAGCTGCGCAATCTCAACTTGGAGTTGCGCCTCGCGCGTCGTCGCGCGATTGGCGAAGATGTCGAGAATCAGTTCACTGCGATCGATGACCTTGACCTTCGCTTCCTCTTCGAGCGCCTGAATCTGCGAAGGCGACAATTCATTGTCGAAAATCACGACGCGCGCACCGAGTTCGCCGACCATTGCAACGAGTTCTTCGACTTTGCCTTTGCCGAGATACGTTCGACCGTTCGGTGCTTCGCGGTTCTGAAGAAGTTCGCCAACGACGCGTGCGCCTGCGGTTTCCGCGAGATCGCGCAGTTCACCGAGCGGATCTTCGAAATCCATGCGCGAACCCCTCGTCCGCACGCCCACAAGAATCGCGGGCTCGGCGCTCACTGCTGCTGCGTCGCGTGGATCAATCTTCATCTCGGCTCAATGTACGCGCTTCGGCTTCGTCCCGCGCGCAAGGAGCGAGACAGGTTCCGCGGGCACCGAAAGATCATCGCCACGGTCGCCCTCGACTCGTCGAAGCGCCGCAAATCCCGCAATCATCGCGGCGTTGTCAACGCAATGTGCTCGCGCGGGCACGATCAACTGCAGCAGACGCCGCGCGCAAAACGAGGCAAGTTCCTCGCGAAGATGCGCGTTTGCAACCACACCACCGCCGACGAGCAACGCCTGCGGTGCTTCCTGTTCAGCCGCGCGCTCGAGACGATCAATCACTTGTGCCACCGCGGCTTTTTGGAAACTCGCCGCCAGATCTGCGCGACGCGCGTCGCTTAAATCGGCCGAACTCCGCAGAAACGTCGCCTGCGCGCCGCGCCCTTGCGGAACGCCGCGCACCTCGTAGAGCAATTTCGTTTTGAGTCCCGAGAGCGAGAAATCAAGCGGGTTTGGAAGTTGCGGCCGCGCGAACTTCAACGCATCAGGATTCCCGCCAACCGCACAACGCTCGAGATTCGGTCCGCCTGGATGCGGAAGTCCGAGCATCACTGCAGCTTTATCAAACGCCTCACCAACCGCGTCGTCGATGGTTCGCCCGAGAAGCGTCACGGCGCACGCGCCTTCGATGCGAAAGAGGCTCGTGTGGCCTCCAGAAACGACGAGTCCGAGCGCAGGGCTGGGCACGCTCGGCGGCGGAACTGCTCTATCCGAGTTTTCTTCCGCGCTGTACTCGCGGAGGAAGCCTGCGAACAAGTGTGCGGCAACGTGATCAATCGCGTGAAACGGCCGATCGAGCGCAAACGCAATCGCCTTCGCGAGACTGGTGCCGACAAGCAAACTTCCGATGAGTCCTGGCCGAATTCCCGCAGCAACCGCGTCGACTTCTTCGATCGCGATGCCCGCCTCATCAAGCGCCGCACGAACGACCGGCAGAACGCGCTCGACGTGCGCGCGGCTCGCGATCTCGGGCACCACACCGCCGTACTCCGCGTGAAGTTCGTACTGCGACGCGACCACGCTCGAGCGGACGCGAAGACGTCCATCGACGACTGCGGCGGCGGTCTCATCGCAAGAACTTTCGATACCAAGGATGCACGACATGCTCGCGCATGGTAGAAGCCTTGTACGAAATGGCGTACCGACCCCCTTACATCGACGAGCGCGCGATCATGGTCGAAGGCCGCCACCCGGCGACCCTCGAAGATTCCGACTTTCTCGCGCACTGTGAGATCGACACGGGCCGTGTGTCCGGTCCGGGTGGTCAACATCGCAATCGCGTCGACACGGCGGTATGGATCAAGCACAATCCGACGGGTGTTGAAGCGCACGCAACCGAGCGCCGAAGCCAGGCGCAGAATCGCCACGTCGCAATTTTTCGCCTTCGCCTCAAACTCGCGTGCAAAGTCCGCACGGTCACGAGCCGTGACGGCCACAAGCCAAGCGAACTCTGGTGTCGACGCCGGCAAGGCGAAAAACTCCCGGTGAATCCCGAGCACGCGGATTTCCCAGCGCTGCTCGCGGAAGCGCTCGATGTGGTCACAGCACGTCGCTACGACGTCGCAGGAGCCGCGGGAATTCTCGGAGTTACGATGAGTCAGTTGACGCGACTCATTCGCAATGAGCGACACGCGTTTGCGCGCATCAATGAGGGCCGCGAGGCGATCGGCCTCACACGTCTAAAGAGTTGAGACGCCGAAAGCATCGATCCACAGGTCGGCGCCCGAAGCCACACGCACGCGTTCGCGCGCTGTTCTTCTTGACGCACTCAGACCTTCAGCGAGCCCGCTACCATCGCGGCCATGGTCGCGCCTTCCACCGATACGCTCTCCGCCCGAGTTCGCGCACTTGCCCGCGAGGAGGCGCCTCGCGCGACCGAACTCCGCCGCGAACTCCACACGCATCCTGAGATTTGTTACGAAGAAGTGCGCACCAGCGCGCGCATTCGGCAGGCGCTCGATGAAGCAGGAATCGCGCACAAAGATGGCCTCGCCGGCGGCACGGGCACACTCGCGTTTCTTCCAGGCACAGCAGCAACCGCGATCGCATTGCGCACCGACATCGACGGCCTGCCGATTGTCGAAGAAAACAAGTCGCCGTGGGTCTCGCGCACCGTCGGACGCATGCACGCATGCGGACACGATGGACACACCGCGATCCTCGTCGGCGCAGCGCGCGTTTTGAAGCGCCTCACGTCAGAAGGCGCGCTTCCGAATCCCGTGCGGTTTCTCTTTCAACCCGCCGAAGAAGGCGGCGCGGGCGGCCGCCGCATGGTCGAAGATGGCGCGCTTGACGCGCTTCCGGAAGGCCCTGCTCCACGCCGCATTTACGGCCTGCACAACTTTCCAGGCGTGACGCTCGGCGCGCTGCAAACGCGGCGCGGTTCGCTCTTTGCCTCGAGCGATCGCTACGAAGTTGTGGTGCGTGGCCAGGCAGCGCACGCGGCATGGCCGCATCAAGGGCGCGATCCGATCCTCGCAGCCAGCGCGATCGTGGTTGCGTTGCAGAGCATCGTCGCGCGAGAAACTGATCCGCTCGATGCGGCGGTTGTCAGTACGACCACCTTCCACTCCGGTACGGCGACCAATCAAATCCCCGCGTCAGCGACGCTGCAAGGGACCGCGCGCGCACTGCGCGAAGAAACGCGTTCGCACATCGAACGGCGCATCGCGGAAGTCGCGCGTGATGTTGCGCGAGCACATCGCTGCGAGGCTGAGGTCGTGTACACACGCGGATATCCCGTCACGCGCAACGATGACAAGAGCGTCGCGGAATTCGAGCGCATTGTGCGCGAGCATCTTCCATGGCAGCGGCTCGAACACATGGATGTTCCTGTGATGGGCGGCGAAGATTTCGCGTTCTACGCCGAGAAAATCCCAGCGTGCTTCTACATCCTCGGTATGGAGGATGGACAGTGGAAGTCGGCGCATCTTCATCAGCCGACGTACGACTTTAACGACGCCGCGATCGAGCACGGCATCACTGCGATGGCGATGCTTGCACTCTGCGACCACACACCAAGCGCGTAAGTTGATCACGATCGTCACATCTCACAGATTCGCCGCGAACTCGCGCTCGATTAGAATCGCCACGCGCACACCAAGATCTGGTTACGAACTGGTCACGAACTCACCGCAAATTCCCCCGATTCATCTTGCTTTGTCGCGTTCTCAGCCGATCTTGCCCGACCGGCTCACGCCACCGCACCCCGTTGACTGCGCTCTCCCATGACCTACACCGCACTCGCACTGGCCGTTCTCCTCGCACCGTCGCTTGATGCGACGAGTTCTTCGCTGCATCGCGGGACGACAAGTTCCGCGACGTCGGCCGTGCGCCAAGCAGCGGTGAACAAGCAGCATTTGAAGCAGGGCCCGAAGCAAACCCCACCGCTCCAAGGCGCGGGCTATCGGGCGCTCGATGCGAACGAGTTCGCCGCGTTGCGCGCGGGCGTTCCCGCAGCGAGCATCACGATTGATCTGCCGACGCGAGGCGCAGTGACCGTCAATCTCGCGCCGATGCCACTCGTCGACGAGAACTTCCAACTTGAAACTGCCGCCGTCGTGAAGGGCGAAGTTCGTCGCACGCCGTTTGATGCACCACTGCCGTTCGCCTACACCGGCACCGTGCAAGGCGAACCAGACTCGCGCGTCTACCTTGGATTTGGTCGTGGCGACGGTGCACATCTCACCGTGGGCTCGATCGAGATCGGAACGGATTCGTGGTGGATCTCTGACGGCGGCCTGCGCGCGCGTGCCCGCGGACTTCCTCCGATGATCGCCCACGAAAGCGCACTCGCTGCGCAGTCGGTTGAGGGCCTTGCGTGTGCTGCGGCAGAACTCGCAGAGAACGTCGCCCACAACGGAAGCGGCGCTGGTGACGGTGGACTTGCTGGCGGGCCCGCGTGCCGCGAATTCAAGATCGCCGTCGACACCGACACCGAGTTCACCATGTCGGCGCAAGGTGGAAACACCGTTGCCGCCGCGCAATATGCGCTGCTCTTGATGGGCGCGTCGAGCCAGATTTATGCGCGTGATGTCGACGTGCGCATTCCGATCTCCTTCCTGCGTCTTTGGACGGGTGAAGATCCATGGACGATGACCGGCATGGTCGATCAGCTCTTCCAGTACCGCGACTTTTGGGCCGCGAACGAGACAGCAGTTGTCCGCGATCTCGGTCACCACCTCGCAGGCCGCGGCCTTGGTGGCGGTGTCGCATGGCTGGGCGTTGCCTGCTCGAACCAAGACTACGGTTTCGGCCTTTCTTCAGGCGTTGGCTATGGATTCCCCTATCCGCTCGTCGATCACGATCACGGAAACTGGGAGCCGATGGTCGTCTCGCACGAACTCGGTCACAACTTCGGTGCACCACACACCCATGACCACAATCCGCAGGCGGACGGCTGCGGCACCAACGATTGCTCGCAAGCGTGGAGTGGAACGATCATGTCGTACTGCCACATTTGCGCTGGTGGCATGTCGAACGTCTCACTGTTGTTCCACCCGTATTCGATCGCGTCGATGAACGCGCACATCGCGAATACACCGTGCGTGAATCAAGGTGCGTTCGCGGTGAATGACGCCGTGACCACCATCGAAAACATGCCCGTTTCCATCGACGTTTTGCTCAATGACGGCTACGTCAACTGCGCAACGGCGTCGATTCTTTCGTTCAGCCCGACGAGTGCTGCGGGCGGAACGGTCGCGCTCGCTGCAGGCTCAGGCGGCTCGAACAACCAGCTGCAGTACACGCCACCAGCGAACTTCGATGGCGCAGACACTTTCAACTACACCATTGTGGATGCGAGCGGTGCCACGTCGACCGCCACCGTCTACGTCACCGTCCGAGCGGTTCTGCAGCAGTCGTACGTGCTCAACGCGGTCGCGGGCGTGCGCGCACACTGGTACGCACTCGCGGGCGACACGTCGATGCTGCCCGATTTCTCGACGCTCACTCGATACGGAACCGCGATTCTTCCGAACATCGACATTCCATCAACCGGCGGAAACTTCTCGCTTTCCGGCCGCGCCGACTACGTCGCCGCACGGTTTGAGGGTTGGCTCCGCATCCCAGCGACCGGTGTCTGGAATCTCTCGACCGAGTCGGATGACGGCTCACGACTCTTTGTGAACGGCCAGTTGCTCGTGAACAACGATGGCCTGCACGGCATGGTGGATCGCACGGGTAGCGTCGCGCTTGAGGAAGGCCTCCACGCGATCGTCGTGGAGTTCTTCGAGAACGGCGGCGGCGCTGGTGAGATCGTGCGTTGGCAAGGCCCGGGAACCGCACGAGCGATCATTCCTGCATCTGCGTGGACGAATGGCGGCGCGATCATGGCCATCGACCTCGATGGCGATGGCACCGTCGGGGCATCGGATCTCTCGTTGATCCTGGCGTCTTGGGGACCTGCGCCCGCAGGAACCGCCGCCGACTTTGATCGCAACGGATCGGTCGATGCGGCTGATCTCGCACGACTCCTCGAACGCTGGGGCTCATAATCCGCCGATTTGGTCGTGCGTAGTCCGTCGAGTTTCGCTCGGCTTGCACGGCAACTCGGCCGATGCCCAACAACACGTTTCGGATTCCCGCTCTCGCGGCGGTCGTTCGTGGCGTGAGGCACCGACCTCTGCCGCTCCCCATTTCGCCCTGTTGCTCTTGTCTGAAACAGGACTTGCGGAGGGGTGAGGCGCTCGCTACATTGCTCGACTCGACATTTCAAACCGCTCGAACTACCGGGCCCCTGTTGCCATCTCGCGAGTCATCTCGAGAGCGCAGCCGGGTCCGCAGCGAACCAGGCCGCGTGCGCCGAAGTCGCTGAGTCCGGTGGGAGGTCACGGAAACCATGGCTGCAAAGAAAGTCACAAAGCAGTTCAAGATCTTGGCGCCGGGTGGCAAAGCCACTCCCGCCCCGCCGATTGGCCCAGTCCTTGGTGCAAACGGCGTCAACCCCGGACAATTCATCACGAAGTTCAACGAAGCCACGCGCGCGCTCAACGGCCGCGTCGTCGGTTGCGTGATCACGGTCTACTCCGACCGTTCATTCGACTTCGAGATCAAGAGCTCGCCCACTTCGGTTCTGATCGCTGCGGCGCTCAAGGTCGAAAAGGGTTCGGGCCGTCCGAACACCGAAAAGATCGGCAAGCTCTCCAAGGCGCAGGTCAAGGCCATCGCTGAAGAGAAGTTGAAGGATCTCAACACCGCCAACATTGAAGCCGCGATGCGCGTCGTCGCTGGTACTGCACGCTCGATGGGCGTGACGGTGGAGGGCTAAACCATGCCAAAGATTTCAAAGCGTCGCAAGGCAAATCTCGCGAGCGTGGTTGAAACCGTGCTCTCGCCCGCGGAAGCGGTCGCGACTCTCCGCAAGTTCAAGACGCCGAAGTTCGATCAGACGGTCAACGTCGTGATGCACCTCGGTATCGACCCGAAGCAAGCTGATCAGATCCTCCGTGGTTCGATCGGTCTTCCGAACGGCACCGGTAAGACGGCTCGCGTCGTCTGCTTCTGCCAGTCGGACAAGGTTGCTGCAGCGAAGGCTGCGGGCGCCGTTGAAGCTGGTTCGGACGACCTCGTCGCGAAGATCGAGGGCGGCTGGATGGACTTCGACGTCGCGGTCGCAAGCCCCGACATGATGCGCGTCGTTTCGAAGCTCGGTAAGGTCCTCGGTCCGAAGGGTCTCATGCCCTCGCCGAAGGCTGGCACCGTTGCGCCAGACGTCATCAACGCGGTCAAGGAATACTCGAACGGCAAGCAAGAGTATCGCAACGACGACGGCGGCAACGTCCACGGCGTCATTGGCAAGCTCTCGTTCGCCGACGCGAAGCTCGTCGAGAACCTCGAAGCGTTCATCGCCAACATCCAGAAGGTCAAGCCTGCTGCTGCGAAGGGCACGTACGTGAAGAAGTGCGTCATCGCTGCGTGCATGAGCCCGGGCGTTCAGGTTTCCGTCTAACTCCACGCGTATCCCCGCGAATTCAATCGCGAAAGGAAGAGTCATGAGCAAGCCAGTCAAAGACATGATCGCGTCGGAGTACACCCGTCGCTTCGAAGGCGTCACCGGCGCCGTCGTCGTCGAAATCCGCGGTCTCGATGCGAAGGCAACCACGTCGATGCGTGGTTCGCTCCTAGAGAAGGGCATCAAAGTCACCATCGTCAAGAACGCGCTCGCGCGTCGCACCTTCAAGGGTGGACCGCTTGCGTCGCTCGAGAAGGCACTCAAGGGCCCGTCGGCGATGCTGACCGGCGCTGAGAATGCCATCATCGTTGCACGTGCGATCGTCAAGGCCGCTGAGGCTGAGAAGAAGATCGTGCTCAAGGGCGCGATCTTCGACGGCGAGTACTACGACGGCGACGCCGGCGTGAAGAAGCTTGGCAGCTTCCCGACGAGGGAAGAAGCTCAAGCGAAGGTCGTCACCCTCGTGCTTTCGCCTGCGCGCAACATCATGGGTTGCGTCAAGACGATCCAAGAGAAGCTCGAAAAGGGCGAAACCATCTCGAAGGTTGCCTGAGCCTCAACGATGGCCTGAGCGATGGCCTGAGCGATCGCCTGAGTGATGTCCCGTTCTATTCCGTTTCTAGTTCATCCAACCAATTCAGTTTGTCACCGACTGGTCCAATGAAAGGCTCAAGTCCTAGGCGAAAGCCTCTGCGACCGAATCTTTCGGATGAAATGCCGCGCGTTGCGGCACCTCTCAGTGACCTGACCGCGGCGTGAGCCGCAGAGTAAGCGAGTACCACAATGTCCGACACCAAGACCTTTGACGCAAAGATCAGCACCCTCGGCGATTCGATCGCGACCCTCACCATCAAGGAGGCCGTCGAGCTCACCGAGTACATGAAGGTCACCTACGGCATCGAGCCGGCCGCTGGCGCGGTTGTTGTTGCTGGCGATGCTGGCGGCGGCGCTGCGAAGGCTGCTGAGAAGACCGAGTTCAACGTCGTCCTCAAGGGCGCCGGCACGAACAAGATCGCCGTCATCAAGGCGGTCCGCGAGGCCACCGGCCTCGGTCTCGCCGAGGCGAAGGCCCTCGTCGACGGTGCGCCGAAGACTGTCAAGGAAAACGTCAGCAAGGAAGACGCGGCGAAGCTCGTCGACGTCCTCAAGGCTGCCGGCGCCGACGCTGCTGCCGAGTAATACCGAATCGACGCGGAGGCGGGCGCTCGGCAACCCCGAGCGCCCGCTCGTTCGCGGCGGCGGCGTGGGGATCCCAGTCCCCTCGCCGGCTGTCCGGAAACTTCCTGCAACTTGTGGATGGAAGTGCTCCGGATCGGTTGAGGGTTCTGGGATTCGTGTCTACACTCGTGATCTCCCTGTCGGGCGCGGCTTTCGCTTGAAGCATCCGCTGATCACACTCTGAAAACATGGCACCTGGCTGGCGATCCCGGTCTGGTGCTTTCACTTGTAGGGGACTCTTTGATGTCGTCCAAGACGATTCGGGACTTCTCGAAGCGCGGTGATGCCCTCCCCGTGCCAGTTCTGACCCGCGTGCAGGCAGACGCCTACCGGCGCTTCCTCCAACTCGACAAGTCTCATGATGAGCGCACGCTGTCGCTCGGTCTTGAGGCGCTCATGCGGGAGGTTTTCCCGATCGAGAGCTACGACGGCTCGATGAAGCTCGAGTACCTCTACTACAAGCTCGATGAGCCTCGCTACACCGCTGATGAATGCCGCGAACTTCGCCTGACCTATGGTCGGCCGTTCCGCGTTGGCGTTCGTCTCGTGCGCGAAGGCACAAGCGAAATCGCTGAAGAAGAGATCTACCTCGGCGAAATCCCGATCATGATGGGCGGCGGCGAGTTCATTGTGAACGGCGCTGAACGCTGCATCGTGAGCCAGCTCCACCGTTCGCCTGGCGTCGACTTCTCGATCGTCAGCTCGTTCGGTGACCGCCCGCTCCACCAAGCGCGCGTCATCCCAGAGCGCGGCTCGTGGATCGAACTCGAAGTCACCAAGAAGGACGTCCTGGCGATGCGCATCGACCAGTCGACGAAGCTCGCGGCGACGACGTT
This sequence comes from Planctomycetaceae bacterium, assembly GCA_027483065.1. Taxonomy (GTDB): domain Bacteria; phylum Planctomycetota; class Phycisphaerae; order Phycisphaerales; family SM1A02; genus QWPT01. Next base: position 1,513 of record JAIXVI010000271.1, on the reverse strand, counting down.
CCTCCGCGCGCTTGATGAGCAGTACTCGTCGACCGACCGACTCCTCGAACTCTTCTACGAAGTCGAAGAAATCAAGGTCGCGAAGCTCAAGCCCGAGCACTACGCGGCTGAACTCGTCATCGACTCCGACACTGGCGAAGAACTCTGCCGCGTCGGTTCGCCGATCGGCGACATGGTTTCGACGATTCAAGCGTCGAACCTCGGCACGATTCGCGTCATCACCGACGCGAGCGACCCGCTCATCCTCAACACGCTCGCCGAAGAGAAGCTCGACTTCCTCGCAGGCGTGACCGAGCACGAAGCGGCGCTCCTCAAGATCTACGGCCGTCTCCGTCCGGGCAATCCGCCGCAAATCGACAAGGCGAAGGCGCTCTTCCAAGAGAAGTTCTTCGACGAGAACCGCTACCGCCTCGGTCGCGTCGGTCGATTCCGCATCAACCGCAAGTTCGAACACGACAAGGAGTACTGCGAAGGCGGCAAGCTCGGCCAACTGCCAGCTGAAACCGTGCAGCACATCCGCGCGCAGGACTTCCTCGCGGTCATTCGTTACATGCTCGATCTTCGTGCGAAGCGCAACAAGGCGCACGTCGACGACATCGATCACCTCGGCAATCGTCGTCTCCGCACGCTCGACGAACTCGCGACCGAAGAAATGCGCAAGGGCTTCTTGAAGCTCCGCCGCACGGTGCAAGAGCGCATGTCGACGCGCGAGCCAGGCGATCTCGCGAAGATCGCAGACCTCGTCAACTCGAAGTCGATTTCGAGCGCGATCGAGTTCTTCTTCGGCCGAAGCGAACTTTCGCAGGTCGTCGACCAGACGAACCCGCTCTCGATGCTCGTCCACGAGCGTCGTCTCTCGGCGCTGGGCCCAGGCGGTCTCAACCGCAAGCGCGCAGGCTTCGAAGTGCGCGACGTGCACATCTCCCACTACGGTCGTATTTGCCCGATCGAAACGCCTGAAGGTACGAACATCGGCCTCATCGCGTCGCTCGGCATTTACTCCGAGATCGACGACTACGGCTTCCTCCAGACGCCGTACCGCAAGGTCAAGAGCGGCAAGGTTTCGTCGGAAGTGCAACTCCTTCGCGCAGACGAAGAATTGAAGCGCGTCTTGGCGACGTCTGACGTTCTCAAGGGTGGAAGCAAGCAACTTGAAGGCATTGTTCTCGCGCGCATCGACGGCGACCTCGCGGAAGTTCCCGCGGATCAGGTTGAATACGTTGACGTGAGCCCGAAGCAGATCGTCGGCGTTTCCGCGTCGCTGATCCCCTTCCTTGAGCACGACGACGCCAACCGCGCGCTCATGGGTTCGAACATGCAGCGTCAGGCTGTTCCACTCGTCAAGGTTGATCCTCCGTGCGTCGCCACGGGCATGGAGAAATCGGTCGGTGTCCACTCGGGCATGATTGTCACCGCGGCACGCGGCGGCACCGTGACCTTCGTCGACAGCGAGCGCATCATCATCGACAACGCTGATGAGTACGTGCTCCGCAAGTTCGTCGGCCTCAACGAG
>JAIXVI010000099.1 GCA_027483065.1 Planctomycetaceae bacterium | reverse complement strand
TGAAGTTTCCCGACAAGCTGGAAAACGGCGTCCAATCTCCGCGTCGGAGTGCCTAATCGAAGTGAAGGACAGCTTTGTTTCGACGCAGATCGAGCAAGCTGCCGACCCGACGTCAGAAGCTGAGGCGCATCGCGCGTTCGAGAACGAATGGATCGACCACCACTTCAGAATGGCATTCACGGAGATCCGGCGGACATTTTCGCCGGACAGCGTGGCCATTTTCGAGAGGCTCCTCGCGGGGACGTCGATCGAGAGCACAGCGGAAGCGTTCGCGACGACGACGCAAGCCGTGCACAAGGTGAAGCAACGGATTCGCGATCGCATGCAGGAACTGGTGAGCGCGCAGATCGCGGAGGAAGACGGTTGACGTTGCGGCACGACGACGACGCGCCGACGCCGCACACGACGAGAGATGCGACGAGCGATGCCGCGATCGGGCCCACGGATAGAAGCCCGTTCGATGGACCTCCGACGAAGCGCGTCACGCCAGAGATCGCTTCCACCATCGCGACGGAGACAGAAGTCGCGCGCGCATTTCTCTCGGATGACTGGATGCGCCGGACCGTGCAGGCAACGCGCCACGACGCGAGCGACCAATCGCTCGGGCAACTCGCGGGATATCGCCTCATTCGCATCGTGCAGCGCGGCGTGCAAGGCACGGTCTATGAAGCGGTCGAATCGCGCACGGGCCGTCGGGTGGCCATCAAGCGACTTCCGCTCCATGATGCGACGAGCATTGAAAGTGCGCGTTTTGCCCGCGAAACCGAGGCACTCGCCGTACTTCGACACCCAAACATCGTCTCACTCCTCGCAGCACCAGTTGATGATGGCGCGCGCCTGCTGGTCATGGAGTGGATCGACGGTGTTCCGCTCGATCGCTGGGCCGACGACACGTGGTCGCGCCTCGGAGCGCGTGATGCGACGACCGCGGTTGTTGCGTGTCTCGAGAAAGTCGCGAGCGCCGTCGCATCTGCACACGCGCGCGGCATCATGCACCGCGATCTCAAGCCGTCGAATGTGCTGATCCTTCCAACGGGCGAACCGAAAGTGCTTGATTTCGGCCTCGCGAAAGCACTGACCGGCGCGACGGAAGTGACGCGCGCCAACGGATTCGCAGGAACTCCCGCATGGGCTACGCCTGAACAAGTGACGGGAGATCCGCGAGATATCGACGCGCGCACGGATGTGCACGGGCTTGGACTCCTGCTCTACCGAGCGCTCGCTGGGCGAACTGCGTTCGATGGAACGCTCCCGATTCTTCCGCTTTTTGAAGCGATCAAGACTGCAACACCTGCGCCGCCGTCGCGTGAACGGAAGTCCGTCGCGCGTGAACTCGATTGCATCACGCTTCGCGCGCTTGAGAAGGAACCCGCGCGTCGATACCAGAGCGCAGAGTCGCTCACGCGCGATCTTGCGCGCTTTTTGTCGGGCGAACCAATCGATGCACATCCGCCGAGCGCGTGGTACATCGCGCGCAAATTCGTGCGCCGACATCGCGCGATGACGGCACTCGCCGCGATCACGGCAGCCGCAGTAGTTGGTGGCACCGCTCTCTCCGCGGTACTCGCTCTCGACGCACGCGACGCACGTCACGCCGCAGAGCAACGCGCCGACGAAGCCGATCGCGCACGCGATCGCGCGGAGCGGATGAACGGATTCTTCCAGGAATTGCTCGCCAACTTGCGTGAGCGCGAAGTGGCGGGCGATCGTGCGGGTGCGCGCGAAATCCTCACGCTCGCAGCGGAGAGTCTTGAGCGCGCAGGCACACCAAGCGAGTCGGAAGTCGATCTTCGCCTCACGCTTGGTCGCGCGTTTCATGAGATCGGCGACTATGGACGATCTGCGAATGAGTATGCGCGCGCTGCAGCGCTCTTGAGCGAAGCAACGGATCCGGTTCGTCTGGCGCAGACACTCATGTCGGAGAGCCAAGCGCTTGTACGTACGACCGAACGTCGCCGATGCACAGCAACGGCACGGCGCGCACTCGCAATCTTCGAAGAAACGCACCAACCGCCCGCGCTTCTTGCAGAGGGCCATGCGACGCTCGCGCGTGCGCTGCACTACGAAGGGCCGCAACCAGAGTCGCTTCAACACGCGGATCGCGCGATCGAGCTCGCGCGCGCGGCGAATGCACCCATGACGGTTGCGAACGCGCTCTCCACCGGAGCACTTGCACTCGAGAAACTTGGCCGCTTGGAAGAAGCGACGCAGCAAGCCGTCGAAGCGGCGAACTTGGCAAAATCTCTCGACGCGATGCGTCCACTTGATCGCGCGCGACTTCTTCACAACGCCGCGTATCTCCTCGAGCAATCTGGAAAGGCTGTTGAATCACTTGCGCTCGCGGAGGAGTCACTGGCGATTCGCGAAGCGCACTTCGGGAAGGGGCATCCCGCGACCGTCACAGGCCTTAGCCGTGTTGCGGCTGCGTTGCGTCGTCAGAACCGCTTGGACGAGGCGATTGCGATGTATGCGCAATCGATCGAAATCGTTTCGGACGAAACGCCGGAAGCTTTCACCATCCGCGGCAATACACGCCGACATCTTGCACGGACGCACGAATTGCTTGCTGCCCAGTTGCGTGGATCGGATCCCACCTCTTCAAACAAACATCGGGATATCTCGATCGATTTGAACACCATCGCGGCGGAAGAGTTGATGCTCGGCGAGGCATTGGCGTCGCGTCTTGTGCAAAGTGCCGTCACTTCGATTGCGCGTGGCATCGGCGCGCGCGATGGCCGCGAAGCGCTGCTTGCGTATGCACGTGATTTCCCGCGTGAACTCGCACAGATTCGTTCCAACGATTCCAGCGACGCTCGCCGCGTCGCAGAAGCACATTTGCGCGCAGCCGTCATACCCGTCCTCGTCGATGCAAGACGACAACCGTTGTTCGTCGCAGACCAAGAGTGGATTGCGCTCGTTCGCGCAGACCTCGCGGCGGT
>JAIXVI010000269.1 GCA_027483065.1 Planctomycetaceae bacterium | reverse complement strand
TCGCGTTTCGCCGGTGATGCCGTGGCACATGTTCATCGCCTCAGCGGCGGCGGTGCCTTCATCGAGGAGCGACGCACCCGCGAGCGGGAGGCCGGTCAATTCCGAGATCATCGTTTGGAAGTTGAGGAGCGCCTCGAGGCGGCCTTGCGCGACTTCAGCCTGATACGGCGTGTACGCCGTGTACCACTGCGGATTCTCGAGGATGTTGCGGAGGATGACGCCAGGCACGATCGTGTCGACGTAGCCCATACCGATGTACGAGCGGAAGACCTCGTTCTTTCGCGCGAGCGCGTGCAGCGCGCCGAGGGTTTCCGCTTCGCCGCGTTCAGCACCAACGACGGTGCGGGTCGGGTCGTCGATCTCGATTTCGCGCGCGAGGCGGATCGTCGCCGGCACCGAGGCGCGGATGAACTCATCCATCGTGCCGTAGCCGCAAGCCGCGAGCATCGCGGTGGTTTCGGCCGCGGTGTGCGGAATGTGCCGACCGTAGAAGGTGTCGGTCGGGCCAAGGGTGGTCGCGGACGCGGCGGCGGTGGTGGCGGTCGTCACGGTGTGCATCGCTGTGGTTTGGGTAGGGGTTGAAACGCGAGAGAAGGCGCGCGCGAAGGGCGCGGGCCGTCGACCTTCTGTCAACTCATGGACATTCCGGTCATCGAAGTCCTGCGCGATTCGGTCTCGCGCAAGGGGACGAGTATAGATCGAAGATGGCTGATTTCGCAGCGTCGAATCAACGAGAGCGGTACGCTTTCCCCCCATGCACCACTCGTTGACCTCGCGGCGTGCCGCTTCTGCGGACGTACCAGCCTCTACGCTTTCCGCTTCCGCCACAAATTCGACGTCGCTCGCGCCCGAAGGCCTACACGCCGCGGCAGGAAGCCCACGCGCCGCAGCAGGAAGCACGCGCGCCGCGCGATTCTGGCTCGGATTGGCCTCGGCAGGCCTCAGCGCCGCGGTTCTTGCTGCGTGCGCGTCGGGAAACAAGTCTGGAACCACGTCGGAACCCACAAGTGCCACGACCGTCAACGCACCTGCAAACGCCGCGGGCGCAGGAAACGCAGCGCCATCGAGCAGCGCGTCGACGACGACCGCGACGACCACGACCAAGCCCGCCGCGAAACCCGCCGCAGCAACCACGGCCAAGACCGGAAGCAGCCTCTTCTCCGACGTCACGCAGCCCGGCAAAGGCACGCCGAAGCCGCGCGAGCGCGCCGCCAACACCACCGCGACGAGCAGCAGCAAGTCGGAAGGCAAGATCATTCCAGGCTCGGTGAATGTCTACACGTTCAACCCGAACGAGAGCTTCATCCCCGTCGATCCATCGTCGACGTCGCTCGCGCAGGTGCTCGCCGACATGGGCCCCGACGCCATCGAGTGGTACCAACACGTGCAGACGCTTTCGAACCCGTGGTTCGAGGGCCGCGTGCCTGGCAGCGATGGCATCGAGCGCGCCGCGGAGTACTGCGAGTTCTGGATGGAAAAGGCGGGTCTTGAGCCCGCGTTTGCGTCAGGCGCGCAAGCAAACCCCGCGGATCCATGGCGTCAGCCGTTTGCGCTGCCCGGTCGCGATCGCAGCATCAAGTCGAGTTCGATTCTCATCGGCGGCGCGCAGGTCACCGGCACGACCAAGGCGATGAAGAATTCTGGCGGCGGCACGGCGGAACTCCCCGTGACGTTTGTTGGCTACGGCATCGAGAATGGCAAGGACGGTTACGCGAACTTCGCGCCTGACGCGCGATTCGAAGGACAAATCGTGCTCGTCATGCGTGGCGAGCCGCTCGACGCCGAAGGAAAGTCGCGTTGGGGCGGCGACAAGTTCACGAGCGCATCGAGCCTCGCTGCGAAGCTTGACGCCATTCGTCGCCGCGGTGCGAGCGGCATTGTCGTGATCGAACCACCGGGTTACGCCGGGAAAAAGGCTGATCTCACCGCGATGAGCGCGGAAGCACTCGGCGGCATGATGGGCGTTCCGTGCTTCTTCGCCGACGGCGCGGCCGCCGACGCGCTCGTCAAAGCGTGCGACACCAACGGTCGCGATCTCGCGACGCTGCGCGCGATTTTCGACGAAGGCACGAAGGATGCGCCTGCGCTCCCGATTGCACTGAAGAGCGACGCGCCTGTCACGCTGAAGGTCGACATCGACACCGGCGAAATGATGACGCACAACGTCGGCGGCATTTTGACGGGTCGCGGCGATTTGAAGGATGAATGGATCGTCATCGGCGCGCACTACGACCATGTCGGATACGGCATGTTTGGCGCAGATCCCGCGAATCGCGGCAAAGTGCATCCTGGCGCCGATGACAACGCGAGCGGCACCTCGGGCATGTTGATGTTGGCGAAGCGACTCGCGAAGGCCTACGCCGACGCGCCTGCGGATGCGAACTTGCGCAACGTGCTTTTCCTCGCGTTTAGCGCGGAAGAAATGGGCCTCAACGGTTCGCGCGCCTACATCAAGAACGCGTCGATTCCGGCGGACAAAGTCGACATCATGCTCAACATGGACATGATCGGCCGCATGCGTTCGAACGAACTCGTGGTCGGCGGCGTGGAGAGCGCGAAGGGCTTCTCGCAAGCACTTGAACCATTCTTCAAGAAGAGCGGTTTGACGATTTACGCCGATCCGAGTGGCCGCGGTCCAAGCGATCACTCGAGCTTCTTCGGCGCGGGCATTCCCGTCCTCTTCTTCTTTAGTGGCGTGCACGACATCTATCACAAGCCTGGCGACGTCGGCTACACCGTCGATCCGCGCGGCGTTCCTGCGATTCTCGATCTCGCACAGGAGATCGCGATGTGGCGTGCGTCGAGCGCGGAACGCTTGGAATATCAAGCGAATCCTGCGCCGCAAGGTGGAGGTCGAGAAGGTGGAGCACCGCGCGTTGCTGAAACCGCGCCCGGCGGAAGTGATCGCGGCTACGCGCCGGTCCGACTTGGCATTCAGCCAGGGATGACCGAAGACGGCGAGTCGGGAATTCTTGTCGAGAGCGTGAGCCCGAACACGAGTGCCGCCGACGCGGGCATCAAGCCTGGCGACATTTTGCTCTCGTGGGACGGGGTGTCGCTTGGTTCAACCGCCGACATGATGGTGAAACTGCGTGCATCGAAGCCAGGCGATGTGGCGAAGATGCGTGTGCTCCGCGACGGCAAGGAACTTGAGATCAATGTGGAACTCAAGGCTTCCTCCGCGCCGCGTCGGCCGCAGAACGATTGACGCGCCACGTCTGAAGACCGCATGGTTCAACGCATGAACAAACTTCATCGATCTCACCGCGCCGCGTCCCTTCGGGGCGCGGCGTTTTCTTTCGCGTTACTCGCACTTGCGGCGTGTTCGCGCGAGTCGTCGGCGCCGGTTGCCTCAACTCCTGCTTCGCCAGCACCAGCGACGGCACCAGCGACGGCGTCATCCACTGCGGATTCCAAGCCGAAATCAACAGAGGTCGACGCATCAACAGCAGCGGCTTCTACGGCGTCCGCCGTGTCCGCCGCGAACAAGCCCGCACCGCCCGCCGACATGTACGGCACGTGTGAGCCTGGCGAGGGTGGCAGCGGCAAGACCTACATGGGTCGCGAGATCGCGGAAGTGATGGGGCACTTCGGTGTCGGTTGGCTTGAGCGGCCGGAGCGCGAACGCGAGGAACGCACGGATTTACTCGTCGGTGCGATGAAGTTGAAGCCGACCGATTCCGTCGCGGATATCGGTGCGGGCAGCGGTTACTTCACGATGCGCATCGCGCCGATCGTTGCAGAAGGCGTGGTGTACGCAACCGACATTCAGAAGGAAATGCTCGACATCGTGACCGAGCGCGCGCTTGAAGAAGGTGCGCACAATGTCATGCCGGTGCTCGGCGAAATCGATGATTGCGGGCTCGAAGCGAATTCGGTGGACGTCGTGCTCTTTGTCGACGCGTATCACGAGTTCTCGCATCCATGGGAGATGATGACGTCGATCGTGCGCGCGTTGAAGCCAGGTGGACGCGTGTATCTCGTCGAGTATCGCCTTGAAGATCCGCTCGTTCCGATCAAGGAACGACACAAGATGAGCGAGGAACAAGCGCGACGCGAGATGGAGGCGGTGGGGCTGCGCTTCGTTGAAAACGTCGATGTTCTGCCGCAGCAACACATCATGGTGTTTGAGCGGAAGTGACGTGTTTGAGCGGCCGAATCACGGCTTCGTGATGCGATGTCCGCAGCACTTGCACGTTGAGAGCACTGGATCCGCCCAGAATTCCTCCATCGCACGCGCGAAGTGATGCACGATGTCCTTGCAATCGAACACCTTGTCGTAGACAAGCGTGTTGCACTTCTCGCAGAAGAAAATGAGGTGTTCCGGCTCGCCTTGCGGACGACGTCGTTCGACCACAAGTCCAAGCGTGTCCGGCCCACGTTGCGGAGAGTGCGGCACGTTCGGCGGAATGAAGAACACTTCGCCCTCACGAATCTTGTGCACCTTCACGACACCCTCTTCGATGGTCTTCACGTGCACGTCGCCCTTCAACTGAATGAAGAACTCCTCGCTGTCGACTTGGTGAAAATCGTTGCGGGCATTCGGCCCCTTGATGATCATCACGAAGAAATCGCGGCCCGAATAGAGGTATTTGTTTCCAACCGGCGGCTTGAAGTGCTCGGCGTTCGCATCGACCCACGCGAGCAAGTTGAACGGCGCCATCACCGAGCCATCCAACATCAGACCGTTCGGTTCGCCGGGAGTCTCGGCGATCGACTGGAAACCAGTCAGGATGCCGGGGCGGGAAGGAAGTGCGTTCGTCGTCGCGGGAGTCATACCGACATCGTACGTTTTCCGCGTTTCGTTACGATCCCAATATGTCCCGAACCGTTGCGACTGCTCAGTCGATTCCCTTCGCAAGTTCGCTCGCAGGGCGGCTTCTCCTCCTCGGCATTCTTCCGGGCGCCCTGATCCTCGCGATCATCCTCGTTTGGGGAGCGATCGAGAAGTTCGACAACCTCGAGGCGCTGGCCGAAGAGACGTTGGCGCGCGAAGCACTGGCGTCTTCCTCAGACATCGAGGCATCGAATGTCGCGGCGATGCAGATTGCGCGCACCGTCGCAACCCAACAGGCAACCGGTCTCTTTGGGCAGCGCGAACTCACCGTCGAAATGCTGAGGGCGACCCTCGCAGCGTCGCCCGACGTGACGGCGGTGTACGTTGGGTACGAACCCAACGCCGATGGAAACGACGCTGCGGCAAAGGCGTCGGGACCGAAGGAATGGAGCGATGAAACGGGGCGTTTCATTCCGTATCCCTTCCGCGATTGGACGCGCGGCGATGCGATCTCGGTGAAGCCGCTCGTTGATCTCGAAACGAGTCTCTTTTACGACGGCGTGCGGCGCGCATTCGCGGAGTCGTCGAAGTCCGAAACTCTGGTCACCGAGCCGTACGTGTATGACGGACAGCTCATTGTTGAACAATCGCATCCGATTGTCATCGACGGAAAATTCCGCGGTATTGGTGCGACGGATCGCGCGTTGAGTGCGATTGAAACATTGGTGCGCGAAGGTGCGCGCAAGACTGGCGCGGACGCGTATCTCATCAGCGGTCGCGGCCGC
>JAIXVI010000089.1 GCA_027483065.1 Planctomycetaceae bacterium | reverse complement strand
CCCCGTCAGTCGTCGAACACGCTTGAAGGACTACGCGCGTGCAGGGATCGCCGATCGCGACGATCGCGGGCGGGTCGCCGATCTTCACGCCCTCCGCGCAACCGTGTGCACGGCGCTCCTCGATCGCGGCGTGCCAGCGACGAAGGTGCAACGCATGATGCGACACCGTGAGATCACCACCACGCTTCGCCACTACCACAAGTTCGAACTGTCTTCGATCGCTGAGGGGCTTTCCGTGCTCCCCGTCGTCGCACGTGCCGACGTGCTCGCGGCAACTGGAACGGACTGCGAAAGCGGTAGCAGTAGCGGTAGCAGTAGGCGCGAGAAACGGCTTGAAACGGCGAAACACGGCACGACGGCTTCAACGCATGAAGCGACGTGTGCAACGCCCGAAACTCCGACGGCGCGTGAAGTTACGCGAAGCGACGAGACGAAACGTGCCAACCTGCTATCTTTCCCAATTCCTCGGGCGCTTAGCTCAGTTGGTTAGAGCACCGCCATTACACGGCGGTGGTCGCAGGTTCGAGTCCTGCAGCGCTCATGACGTAGCCCGCGGCAGGATCTGAGTATGTCGATCAACCCGAAGACGCACCGTCTCCCTTCCCGCGCATGCACGCGCAAGACCCCGCGCACGCGCTTGACCACGCGCGAGCGCTTTGGCGATCTGGTCGTCGCTCTCAAGCGCCTCGACGTGCGACGCATGCTCACGCTGGCTGCACAACTCGCGCTCGTCGTCGGCATCACGAACCTCGTCGCCTGCGGCGAAGTCGTGGAAAAGGTCCCGCCGAAGCCGAAGCAAGATCGCGTGAGCGCTGCGAACTTCGTCCTCGACGTTGATCCGATGATGCGCGGAACGATCGCGAGCGAAACGGTCGTCGAAGGACTTTCGCCGGTCATCGTTCGCGGCTACGGACTCGTCGTTGGTTTGAAGGAAACCGGTGGCCGCCTCATGCCCGCCGAAGTGCGCGCGGCGATGACACAAGAACTCGCGCGACGTGGCGTGGGCAACCCCGCAACGTCGCCTGAAGGTTGGACGCCGGAAAAACTTCTCGATAGCCCTGACACCGCGGTCGTGCTCATCGAAGGCGTGATTCCGCCTGGTGCAACCAAGGACACGAAGTTCGACGTGCGTGTCTCGGCGCTTCCTGGAACCGATGTCACGAGCCTCGAAGGCGGACGTTTGTACACCTGCGATCTCCGCCCTGGGCCGCTTCTCGTCGGAAGCCGCCAAGCGCGAATCCTCGCCGAAGCCAAAGGGAATCTCTTCATCAACCCGTTCGTGGAGCCGGGCGCCACGCGTTCGGATGCGGTGAATCGGCTCGTTGGCCGCATTCTCGACGGTGGACGCGTCACCCAAGACATCACGCTCAAGTTGAAGCTCGCGACCTCGAGCCACACACGCGCTCGCACGATCCAAGGCGCGATCAATTCGACGTTCCCGCGCGAAACGCGGCAGAAGATGGATACCGCGCGCGGCGAGAACGCCGATTCGATCGACCTCAGCATTCCACCGAGTTACGAGGGGAAGACCGAGGATTTCATTCAGATCGTTCGCCATCTCCCGATGGAGGTCACCGCGACCGAGGCAACCGCGCTTGCCGTCCGCAACGCATTGATTGCGAATCCTGGCGCAGCGAAAGCCGCGATGTGGCGCTTCCGTGCGCTTGGGAAACGCGCACTGCCGATCATCCAAGACCTTTACAGCTACGGTGAAGAAGACCCACGCATGGCGGCGCTGCAAGCGGGCGCTGCACTTGATGACGCGCTCGTTGTGAGCCCGCTCCTCCAAATGGCTGGCGGCGGCTCTATTGAGAATCGCCTGAAGGCGATCGAACTTCTCGGCGAAATGGGTTTCAACCCAGACATCGACCTCGGCCTGCGCCCGCTTCTCGACGACCAAGACGTCGACGTGCGCCTCGCCGCGTACGAAGCGCTCGTCGATCGCAAGGACCCGACGATCGCCATGATGGACATCGACGGCAAGTTCGATGTCGCGCTTGTCCCGAGCAAGGAGCCGATGGTTTACGTGGCGCAATCAGGTCGGCCGATCATCGCCGTCTTCGGCGACCATCCCGAAGTCGAGCGCCCGCTGACCTTTATCGCGTGGAGCAGCCGCTTGATGGTGAAGGCGGATGCTGGCGACGATCAGTTGCAGGTCTTCTTCCGCGCCACGCCTGAGTCGCGCCCTGAGATCCAACTTGCCGATCCGCGCCTTTCGGAGTTCATCCCCTTTCTTGGTCACCAAACGACGATCGAGAAGCCCTATCCAGGCCTCGGGTTGACGTACGGCGAGACGATCGGCGCACTGCACCAACTCTGGCGCACGGGCTATATCAAGAGCGACTTCAAGGCCGAGCAGGATCGCGTTCTCGCTGCGATTCTCCGCAGCCAAAAGGAAGACGAACAGGTCATCCGACCGGAGTTCGAGGCGGAGGATCTGCCAGGCGAAACGCTCTCGACCGATGCGTCGGATTTGGCGACGATGCAGCCGCCTCCGCCGGTTGAAGTTCCGGCCCAAAACGGCAATACTGTGCCGCGCTAGTGCACGCGCCGAATGCGCTCGTTGGCTTCGCCCTTCGAACCGTTCAGCACGTTGTGACAGCTTGGACGGTTCCAGTACGAGTATTGAAGGATGGCTCACGGCGAGTCCGCGCGTTTCGGACGGCCGTTGATGAATGTCTTGCGTTCCTGCGTCGCCACGTGCGGCGCGTGCGTGCAAGAGGATTGAATGCAAGGCCCCGCAAGCCCCCGCTTGCGAGGGTGAAGTCGACACGGAGGTCGGTTCGATGCGTCTTGCCAAGTTGGTGCTCAGCGGTTTCAAGAGCTTCGCGGATCACACCGAGTTCCGCTTCGACGCGCCCATTACGGGCATCGTCGGGCCGAACGGGTGCGGCAAGTCGAACGTCGTCGACGCGATCAAGTGGGTGCTTGGTGAACGCAGCGCGAAGAGCCTTCGCGGCGGCGCCATGCTCGACGTGATCTTCGCGGGTTCCGCCGCACGGAAGCCCGCCGGTATGGCGAGCGTCACCCTCTGCTTCGAAAACCCGTTGCTCGCGCAAGCGATCGACCGCGGCGAAGACGAAACGCCAAGCCTCGACCCTGAAACCGATCCAGAAACCGGCGAAGTGATTGAACGCGTCGTGGACCGCCGCGCCGTCCGCAACCGTCGCCTGCCGATCGACGCCGACATGGTCGAAGTCACGCGCCGACTCACGTCGGATGCAAAGAGCGATTACCTCATCAACGGACGCAAGGTTCGCTTGAAGGACATTCGCGATCTCTTCCTCGACACGGGTATCGGAAATGACGCGTACTCGATCATCGAACAGGGCAAAGTCGATGCGATGCTCCTCGCAAACCCCGTCGAGCGCCGCGCGATTCTCGAAGAAGCTGCGGGTGTTGCGCGCTTCCGCGTGCGCAAGGTCGAGGCAGTGCGCAAGCTCGAGGCCGCCGAGAAGAATCTCGTTTCAACGCGCGAACAACTCGCAAACACCGAGCGACGCCTTCGCATTGTGCGCGGTCAAGCCGACAAGGCGAAGCGCTTCCAAGAACTCGACGCGCGCCGTCGCTTCCTGCGCCGCGAGTTGTCGCTCGACCTCTTCCACGAACTCGAAGATCGTCTGCGCAGTCTGACAAGCGAGATGCAATCGCTTGAAGATGAGAAGGCCTCGGTTGTGGCTGCGCTTGCGACGGCGGAAGACGCGAAGCAAGACGCCGAAGTCACGCGTCACGAAGTTTCGACCGAACAACATCGCCTCGAGCAGCGACGCTTGGAGTTGTCGGGCGCGGAAGCGCAAGCGAAGCAGCGCGCGGAATTCGCGCAGCGCACGCTTGGCGAAGCGAAGACGGCGCTCGAAGAAGAACGCGCGCAACTCACGCGACTCGAAGGCGAAGCGGCCGCACTCGCTGGCGAAACCGACAAGGCGCGCGCGCAACTTGAAGCCGCGCAATCCGCCGCGGCCGCCGTCGATGAAATCACGCGCGTCGAAGGTGAACGACGACAGAAGGCGCAGCAACAAGCGTTTGAAGCGCAACGCGCGGCCGACGTCGTTGGTGAACAAGCAGCGCGACTTGAGCGTGAGCGTGGCTCGCAAGCACAACGCGTCGCATCGATTGAATCGCGTGCGCGAAGCCTTGCGGATGAATTGCGTCGTCTTGAAGCGCGCATCGATCCGTTCGCACGCGAACTCGACACGCATCGCGCCGCACGCCTCACGCACGTTGTTCGTGGACTCGTCGCGCAAGATGAAATCACGCGTATCCAGCGTCAACTCGATGAGCGCACGCGCGCGGCGAGTTCGCTCTCGGAAACGCAGTCGGCCCTTGCGCGCGATCTCGCGCGTGTCCGTGACGAGAAGACTGCGGTGGAATCGCGTCGTCGCGTACTCGATGAGATGGGGCGCGCCCACGAAGGCCTCGGCTCGGGCGTGCGCGCTGTGCTCAACGATGCGTCGAAGTTTCCGTCGGTTGTGGGCGTTGTTGCCGACTTGGTCGACACCGATCGCGCGAACGCAGAAGCCGTTGAAGCGGCGCTTGGTGACCTCCTCGAACTCATCGTCCTCGAAGACGCCTCACTCTTGGCGGGTCACGCGGAAAGCGCGCTCGCGCTGCGCGTACGCGTCGCGTTTGCCGCAGCAAGTGGTAGCGGGAAAGCCGCGGATTTTGCACGCAGCCGTGAGATTGCGGCGGCGGTTGGAGTTGTTCCTGGCGCAACTCCCCTCCTTGAACTCATCCGCGTTGATCCGCGCATGCGCGCGCTCGCCGAGCGACTCTTCGCCGGCACGTTCGTCGTCGATACGATCGCGCGCGCCGTTGAGCTTTCGCACGGAACGCTCGCAGGCTGCCGTATCGCAACGCGCTCCGGCGCCCTCATCGATGAACGCGGCCGCGTGATCGCGAATGCGTCGGCCCGCGCCGACGCTGCGGGCGGTGGTTTCCTTGCTCGCCGCGCCGAGCACGCGGAACTCGTCGCGCGTTCAATTTCGCTCGCCTCCGAAATGGCGACGCTCGAAGAGCAATCGCTCCAACTCGCGGTCGAATCGAAGGCAGCGCAAGAAGCGGCGCGCGCCGCCAACGCCGCGCTCGCCGAAGCGCGTCGCAGCGCACTCGATGCGCAACACCAAACCGAGCGCATCGAGCAACTGATGCGCCAGATCGAGCGCCAGCGTGACGGTGCCAGTGCCGAACGCGGACATCTCGTCGAGCGCATCAAGTCGAGCGAAGACGAGTTGCGTATCGCGCATGAACGGCTGGAGTCGCTCGCCACCGAAGCGGGCGCAGCCGTCAGCCGCCGCGACGAAGCACGCGCAGCGCTCGAAGCCGCGAAGGCTGTCGTCACCGAGGCGAGCGAAGCGCTCTCCGCCGCGCGCGTGAAGGCTGCCGAGGCGCAAGCTGCGCTCGAAGCAGCGCGCCGCGAAGAGCGTCACATTCAAACGCGACTCGCCGAAGTCACACGTCAAGATGGTGCCCTCAAGGAGAGCGCGCTTCGCCGCGTGGCGGCCATCGAACGCGCCGAAGCGATGCTCGAAGAGAGCACGGGCGAATTGCAGCTCGCGTCCGCGGGTCTCGCCGAGCTCGTCGGCGAATTCGCCGCCATCGCGGAACGTCTTCGTGCGGCGCAAGCAGCCGTCGAAGAGGTTTCCCGTCAGGTCGATGCGGCGCGCGCCGAAGCAACGCGTGTTGAGCGCACCGCACACGCGGTCGAACTATCGCGGCGTGAGCTCGAAGTCCGCCGCGAGAGCCTCGAAGAGCAGACGCTTTCTGAGATCGAACTCGATCTCCGCGCGACGTACGAAACCTATCTCGGCGAGCGCGCAGCGGACGGTTTCCAAGCGATCGAGCGAGAGAGCGCGCAGGCGGAAGCCGACGATCTCAAGGAGACGATTCGTAAACTTGGCAACGTGAACCTCGACGCGATCGACGAACTTACGCAGCTCGAAGTTCGCAACGAAGATCTCGCGAAGCAACTCGTCGATATCGACAGCGCGAAGACAAGCCTCGAGTCGCTCATCAAGGAACTCGACGACGCGAGCAAGACGCGTTTCCAAGAGACGTTCGAGCGCGTGCGTGAAACGTTCGCTGGCCCGACGGGTATGTTCCGCCGCCTCTTCGGTGGTGGCAGCGCCGACATCTATCTCTTGCCGCTTGAGAGTGGCGAGACGGATTGGCTCGAGTCGGGCGTTGAAATTCGCGCGAAGCCGCCGGGCAAGGAACCACGCGTCATCAGCCAGCTTTCGGGTGGCGAGAAGACGATGACCGCGGTCGCGCTCTTGATGGCGATCTTCCAGTCGAAGCCGTCGCCCTTCTGCATCCTCGACGAAGTTGACGCCGCGCTCGACGAGGCAAACGTCGAACGCTTCTGCCATGCGCTCACGCCGTTCCTCGACGTGTCGCACTTCATCGTCATCACGCACCATAAGCGCACGATGCAAGCGTGCCATCAGCTGTACGGCGTCACGATGCCGGAGCGCGGCGTGTCGCGTCGCGTGGCCGTCAAGTTTGACGAAGTTGG
>JAIXVI010000314.1 GCA_027483065.1 Planctomycetaceae bacterium | reverse complement strand
CGGCCACCGGCGCGACGCCCGTTCTAGAAGGCATCTACCGACCCACGGGCGGCGCCTCACCCCAGATCGTTCCAATGCTTCCCATTCTCGGTGCGTCACCATTCCAGGGAAAGTGGAGCGTCACACTGGACGACGCAGTGGCCACAACCGTTGGAAGCGTGCAGCGGGTTCGACTGAAGCTTCGCGGCCCGGCGCATACGGGCGTTCCGAACACCGACGGCGACGCATTCGCCGACTGGTACGACAACTGCGTCAGCGTTTCCAACGATGCGCAGACGGATGCGGACTCAGATGGACTCGGTGATGCTTGCGACGGATGCCCGAACGATCCGACGAAGCAACAGCCCGGTATCTGCGGCTGCGGCATTCCCGATCTTGATCGCGACGGCAACGGCATCGCCGACTGTCTCGAGCTTCCTCCGTGCATCTTTACTTCAGTGCTCGTCCGCGCCGAGGCAGAGGGTTGCGACTGCGATGATGACTGCGACTACGACCTCGATACTTCCGGCGCCATAGATCCACTAGGCATACTCAACGGACAGTGGAGTGAGTTTGCCTTCGCGCCCGATTGCGATCTCGGTCGCGTGTTCGGATACATGTTTGCCTCGATCAACAACAACACGCTGAGCGCCGAAGGCGAAGGTTCATACAGTGGCTCAGGTTTTGGGTGGGCAGATATGTTCGCCACCGTGCAGTTCGATCGTCCCCACCGCTGCGGCTCGGACTACTGGGAAGCTGGAACGCACCAGATCCACTTCGAGTCATCAGACTGTTGCGGGTCGTACTCCCGCGTTTGGGAGTTCGTTCGCGCGTTCCCTGCGGATGTTGTTCCGGACAGCATCGTCGATTGCGCCGATCTCTCAAAGCTTCTTGAAGCCTGGGGACCATGTGACCCTTGGCGTAATGCGGCTGACACGAATCAAGACGGGGTGGTCGATGCGGCCGATCTATCCGTGATTCTTCTCGCATGGGGCACCAACGGCTGAACTGCATAGTCGCATGAGGCTTGCATCCATCATTTAGGCATCGCGCTGCTCCGTTGACAAGCGCGGCTGAAGTTCCCCAACGCCACAGCGCGCAACTTGTGAGTCCTCAGCATCATCCCGGCCGTTGCTGTAGCTGTTGAATTGGAGCAACTTCTCGCAACTCGTTCAGCGCCGATCAAACTCAAAGAAGAACAGGCCCCTGCACTTCGTGCAGGGGCCTGTGATTCTGTTTCGCCTGATCTTTGCGGTCGCCGCTGCGGCGGCTCCGCCACATCTCATCTCAGCCCCCGAGGATTCACTCCGAGGGGAGCTGGCCAGAGCGAGGGCGCGGCAAGAGCCGCGCTCGAGCGCTCAAAAACGAGCGCTCAATTTGCAATCGCCGCTTGCGCTGCCGCGAGACGGGCAACCGGCACGCGGAACGGCGAGCAGCTGACGTAATCGAGGCCGCACTTCTGGAAGAACGCGATCGACGATGGGTCGCCGCCGTGTTCGCCGCAGACGCCGAGCTTGAACGCCTTCTTCTCGGCCTTCGCGACCGCGCGTCCCTTCTCGCATGCCATCTTCACGAGGCCGCCCACGCCGACCGTATCGATCGACTGGAACGGATCCTTCTCAAGCATGCCCTTCTCGAGGTACGCCGGGAGGAACGAACCGATGTCGTCGCGGCTGTAACCGAAGGTCATCTGCGTGAGGTCGTTCGTACCGAACGAGAAGAAGTCGGCGCATTCGCCGATTTCGTCGGCGGTCACGGCAGCGCGCGGGATTTCGATCATCGTGCCGATCGGAATCTCGAGGCCGTTCTTGCCGCTCATCTTGACGCCGCGTTCCGAGCAAACCTGCGCGATCGTCTCTTCGGTCCACTTGCGAAGGAGCGCGAGCTCCTTCTTCGTGCCGACGAGCGGGTGCATGATCTCGGGACGCGCGTCGATGTTCTTCGCGCGGCAGTCGATCGCTGCTTCGACGATCGCACGAATCTGCATGCGGAGAATCTCTGGATACGTGATCGAGAGACGGCAGCCGCGGTGACCGAGCATCGGGTTCGCTTCATGCAGCTGCTTCACGCGACGCTGCACTTGCTCGAGCGAAAGGCCCATTTCCTTCGCGAGTTCGCGCTGTTGCGCTTCCTCGTGCGGAACGAACTCGTGGAGCGGCGGATCGAGGAGGCGCACCGTGACGGGCAGGCCATCCATCGCCGTGAAGATGCCGTGGAAGTCTGCGCGTTGGAACGGCAGCAACTTCGCAAGCGCCTTCTCGCGCGCTTCGGTCGTTTCCGAAAGGATCATCTCGCGAATCGCCGCCGTGCGGTCGCCGCCGAAGAACATGTGTTCGGTGCGGCAAAGACCAATGCCAACCGCGCCGAAATCGCGCGCGCGACGCGCATCTTCTGGGCTGTCGGCGTTCGTGCGGACCTTCATCGATGCGTACTTCGTCGACCAATCCATGATCTTCGCGAACTCGCCCGATGGCTTCTCTGGCACCGTGCGCGTGACCGAACCGACCATGACTTCACCAGTCGAGCCGTCGATCGAAAGGACGTCGTTGCGACCGAAGGTGCGACCGTTGACGAAGAGCTTTCCAGCCTTTTCATCGATCGAAAGTTCGCCTGCGCCGACGACGCAGCACTTACCCCAACCAACTGCAACGACGGCCGCGTGGCTCGTCTTGCCGCCGGTCGACGTGAGAATGCCGTCGGCGCTGTGCATACCAGCGACGTCTTCAGGGCTCGTTTCCTTGCGGACGAGGAGCACCTTCTCGCCGTTCTTCGCGCGTTCAACGGCTTCGGCTGCGGTGAACGCGAGCTTGCCCGTTGCTGCACCCGGTGAAGCACCAATGCCCTTCGTGACAACTTCGGAAGCCTTCTTGTCTGAAGCCGCGAAGTACGGAAGCAGGAGTTGCGTGAGATCGCTCGCAGGAATGCGCTTGAGCGCAGTCTTCTCGTCGATCAACTTCTCCTTCACCATTTCAACAGCGATGCGAACTGCGGCTTGCGCCGTGCGCTTTCCTGTGCGGGTTTGCAGCATGAAGAGTTTGCCGTTTTCAACGGTGAACTCGATGTCCTGCATGTCCTTGTAGTGCTTCTCGAGCTTCGCGCGCACCTTCATGAGATGGGCGTACGCCTTCGGGAAGCGCTGCTCCATCATCGCGATTGGCTCAGGCGTACGGATACCCGCGACGACGTCTTCACCCTGCGCGTTCACGAGGAATTCGCCGTAGAAGACGTTCTCGCCGGTCGTGTTGTCGCGCGTGA
The DNA here is from genome assembly GCA_027483065.1 of Planctomycetaceae bacterium. Classification (GTDB taxonomy): domain Bacteria; phylum Planctomycetota; class Phycisphaerae; order Phycisphaerales; family SM1A02; genus QWPT01. The sequence goes on along the minus strand of JAIXVI010000314.1, from coordinate 2,889 downwards.
ACGCCACACCCGTACCCGACGTTTCGCCCATGTTTCCGTAGGCCATCGCCTGCACGTTGACCGCGGTGCCGTTGAGACCGCGAATCTCTTGAATGCGGCGGTACTCAATCGCGCGCTCGCCGTTCCACGAACTGAACACAGCCTTGATGGCGTGCTCGAGTTGCAGCATCGGATCTTGCGGGAAATCCGCGCCAACTTGATCCTTGTAGACCTTCTTGTATTCGGCCACGAGTTCTTCGAGACCTTCGGTCGGGACGTGCGTGTCTTCCTTCACGCCGTACTTCGTCTTGATCGCGCTGAAGGCGTGCTCGAACTTGTGGTGATCAACGCCCATGACGACGTCGCCGAACATGTTGATGAGTCGGCGATACGCGTCGAACGCGAAGCGGCGGTTGCCCGTGCCCTTCGCAAGACCTTCAACAGCCTTATCGGTGAGGCCGAGGTTGAGGACGGTGTCCATCATGCCGGGCATCGAAACCGCAGCGCCGGAGCGTACGGAAACGAGCAGCGGATTCGTGTCGGAGCCGAACTTCTTGCCGAGTTCCTTCTCCAACAACTTGATGTTCTTTTGGACGTCATCCATCAGGCCCTTCGGCAACTTGCCGCCGCAGTCGTAGTACGCGGCGCAGGTGTCGGTGGTGATGGTGAAACCGGGCGGAACCGGCAGGCCGATCGAGACCATGTCGGCGAGATTCGCGCCCTTGCCGCCAAGGAGCATCTTCTGACCAGCGTGACCTTCGCACTTCGTTTCACCGAAGTAGAAGACCATCTTGCCGACGTTCTTGCCGACCTTCTTCGCGCTGCTGGACTTTGCCGACTTCGCGGCCTTGTTGGGTTTGCTCGACGACTTTGACTTGCTGGCCTTGCCCTTCTTCGCGGGCTTCGCCTTCTTCTTGCTCGCCATTGGTGTGTGATTCCAAAATGTGTGCGTGCGCGGCGTCTTCCCGCCGCGGTGAATCGCGGAGTGTACAGAAGGTCTGCGATGCAGGAACGCGCACGATTTCGGAGTTGTGCGCGGCGCTTGCCATGTGCGGCGCCACGCAGCCCCCGTACCATCGCGACCTTGTCTTCGACCGACGCACATCGCCCGCGCGATGCCTCCGCCGCCCCGCATCCGGCGGAGTTGCTCGCGCGTTGGCCGAAAGACGAACCGTTGGCGGCGCTGGTGTCGGGCGGCGAACTTGGCACCCACAATGGTTGGAGCATCTTCGCGCGGCCGCGCGAGACGGTGGTGATCCCAGCGAGTGCCTCGGCGGAAGAGGCACGTTCGATCCTCGCGGGCGCGCTCGCGCGAACTCCACGGATCGGTACATCCGGTACCGCTCTCACGCGCGCGGACAGCACCGCGTCCGTTGAGCAGGCTGCGCGCACGTCGCCCTTCGACGGCGGCTGGATCGTGGCCCTCGGCTACGGCTTGGGTTCGGTGTTCGAACCCGCCGCGCCCGCCCGGCTTCCGCGCGACGCGCCGCTGGCGGTGCTTCATTGGTGCGAAGACGCGTGGATCTTCGATCACGCGTCCGGCGCGCTGACGGCCGTCGGATCGCCGCCGAAACTCGCGGATCTCGCGCCAATCGCTCCAACCTTCGCGCCTCCATCACCGAGCGATCGCGCGTGGGAACTTTCCGCGCTCTCGTGCGAGCCAAGCGACGCAGCGTTTGCCGCCAATGTCGCGCGCACCGTCGAGTACATCCGCGCGGGTGACGCCTTCCAAGCAAACATCGCGCGCCGATTTTCGGCGGAATTCCGCGGCTGCCCGCGTGCATTCGCGCACGCTGCGATCCGCGCGAACAACGCTTGGTTCGGCGCCGCGATCGATCTTCCCAACGACGGCAAGCTCGTTTCGATGAGCCCCGAGAGTTTCCTTCGCGTCTACCCCGATGGAACGATCGTCACGCGACCGATCAAGGGCACGCGCCCGACCTCGACCGATCCGCGCGAACTCCTTGAGAGCGACAAAGACGCCGCCGAACTCGCGATGATCGTGGACCTCATGCGCAACGATCTCGGCCGCGTCGCTGAGATCGGTTCGGTGGAAGTCACGACCGCGCGCGTCCTCGAAACGCATGTCACCGTGCATCACGGCGTCGCGGAAGTGCGCGCACGGCTTGCTCCTCAGGTCGATTGGCTTGAACTGCTCGCGGCGACGTTTCCGCCGGGTTCGGTCACCGGCGCGCCGAAAGTCCGCGCGATGCAGATCATCGATGAACTCGAGCCGACGCCGCGCGGGTTCTACTGCGGCGCGATCGGATTCATCGCGCGCTCGGGGCATGCGGCGCTCAACGTGGCGATTCGAACCGCGCAACTCGGCGCCGAATCCGCCAACGGCGTCCGCACGGTCGCCTACCACGCCGGCTGCGGGATCGTCGTCGAGAGTTCACCTGCCGACGAGGTTGCAGAGACCCACGCGAAGACGCGGGCGCTCGCACGTCTTGTCGCGCCTGCAGAACTCAACCAGTTGGGGGCGCTCGTGCCGCGTGAGCACGGGGTCGACGAATCCGGCTCGTCCGACGAACGGACGATAACCCTCAGGCGCGCCGACTCCCCTTTCTGCGACCGCTAGAGTTGAGCGGATGGTCAAAATTCGGCAAAGTCAGGGTTGATAGGCCGAAATCTCGGTCCATACTTCTCCCCGACGCCGTCCAGCGTCATTTGGTCCTTTCCTGTCCCTCCCCGTCCCGACCGCGATGCGGTCCAGTCATTTGGAGTTTCAAACGATGCGCGCATGCATGCTTCTTGCTGTTGGTGTTCTTGCCTCGAGCGCCAACGCTGCGATCTACACCGACAACACCTTTGACACGTTCGACAACGGCCTCGCCAACCTCGACATCGCGTCGGTGGACATGTCGGACGACGGCGTCAACCTCACCATCGCGGTCACGACGCGCGGCT
>JAIXVI010000194.1 GCA_027483065.1 Planctomycetaceae bacterium | reverse complement strand
GTCGAGCCAATTTCGCCTCCGCCGGGAGCCAAAGCTGATTTGAGCGCGTTTGTGTTGGATGCAGGGCTCTTGGTTGTTCGCTCGGTACCGGTTCGATCGCCGGCGCGCACGGTTGTGCGAGTCGCTCAACCGCTCGCAGCGGCGCACGTGGAGCAACCCGCGCCACGCACTGAGTTCGTCCCAGACTTTATGCGGGGAAGTTCAGTCGCGCCGGCCATCAGTCCGGCCGACGCTGCGCAATCTCCGGCGCGCGCGGCCAGTACCTCGAACAAGAACGAGAATTCCGCGCGCAGTGCGCTCTCGCCGATTGATCGTGGCTTGATCGAGCGCTCGCGTCGACTCGAAGCGCGCAACATGCTGCTTCTCGGCGCAACCGTCGGATCGCTCGCGTTTGCGCTGCTGTTCGGTTTCGCGTACTTCCTCGAGAAGGACGATCGTCAGAAGGCAATCGAGGCCGCCCGTCGCGAAGGCGCCGAGGGCGTTCGTGCGGAATTCAAGCGCTCAGAGCCGGTTGTCGTGCCGCCACGTGCAGAACTTCCCGCGATGCCCAACGATCCCGGAGCAAGTTCGAGTGGGAGTGGGAGCGCGTCGAAGCCACCCTCGAAGCAACCCTCGACGACACCCGCCACCGTTCCTTCAACAGCACCCGCCGTCTCGCCGGCACCCGCGTTCAACTCGCAGCCCGCGCCACGTCGCAACGGCGAGTGACGCGCGGCGCACAGCGTGATGGCCTCACGCCATCACGGCATCACGCCATTACGGGGCAAGTTCGAAGAGCACCTTGCCGTCGACCGTGCGCGCGATGAGTCGATTCGAAGCGCCGAACGGCTCGACCCAATCTGCTTGCGCAAGTTGCGGGTTGAGCCAGCCTTTCGCCGCCCAATTCTGCAACATGGTCGGGTCGATCAGCGCGTGCGTGAAACCGCGCTGACGCAGCAGTGAACCCCACGTCGCGGGTGCATCGGGGGCGCGTTCTGCAACGATGTCGATGGGGCCGCGATCCCACACGGTGGTCGCGGTGATCGGGCGGCGCATGTAGAAGGGCGTTGAGAAACCGATTCCGACAATGCGCGCGTCAGGCGGAAGTAGGTAGTTCACCGCAAATGGTGACGCGACTTGCTGCAGAATCGCGTTGCGCGTTGCGGTGTCACCCTTCGCGTCCGCATCGGCGAGCAATCGCGCTACAGCTTCGCCTGTTTGGACCGGAATCGAGCCGATCGAAAGTGAAGGCGCGCGAAGTCGTTCGCCATTCGATCCCACGTTTTTCGCGGGTTCGCGCAGGTAATTCGCAATCGGCGCGATGGCGAGGAGCCCGGCGACCATCACAGCGAGTGTCGCTGGCACCGCGTCTTCACGCGAAGAATCCGAGCGACGACTGAAGAGCCGAGCAGCAAACGCCACGAATCCAGCGACGCCAATCGAAAGTGGGACAGCGGTCGTGATGAGAAAGCGACTCTTGAGATGCGTGAGAAGCAGCCACGCGATGAGCACCGTCGCGATCGCGGCGAGCCCGGCGCGCGCGGCACGTGCGGTATTCGAAGCGCCTGAGTTTGAAGCCTGCGAATTCGAAGTCTGCGCATGTGAATTCCCACGGCGCACAGCAAGCGCGATGAGACCAATCAGGCCCAAGATCGGTAATCCGCTCCACTGCGGAAAGAGTTCCGCCGCACCGTCGACGCGCGACGCGAATCCGTAGCCAGCCCACTCGCTCCAAAGCAACGGAAGGCGCTCGACGAACGGTCGATCCGGGCTATGCGCCGACGCGAAAATCGCATGCTGTTCGGCACTCCACGGGCCGAGCCCGAAAATCCCGCTCGCAAACGGAAACACGGGGTTCTCGTAGGTGAGCCAGTTCCGCACAAGCCAGGGCGCAAGCACGATCAATCCGACCGCGGCCGCGAGTGGAACGTGGCGTACAACGCGCGGCGAAACTTCGATGAGCGCAATCGCGGTGAGCGGAAGCGCGGTGAAGAAAAACGCGGTTGGTTTCGCTCCTGTCGCGCTCGCAACGATGAGCGCGAGAAGCGTGATACTGCGCCAATCGAGCGTGCGTGGCGAGGGCTCCTCGCGCGCGGCGGTGCGACCGGACACGCGCCGAGCAGAGACGACGAGCAGCCACCCACCTGCGAGCGCGACCACTGGAACGATGTCGTTGTACGCGAGGGTTCCAACGACCACGATCCACGGTGTCGCAAGGAATGCAATCGAAGCGACCCATACGATCGTTGGGCTGACAAGCTCCGACGTTGAGTTGTCGGGCGAATCTGTGGCCTCGCCCAAGATGTGGCGCGCGAGCCGCGCCACGACGAACGCGCCCAAAAGCGTCGCAATCGCCGCCCACCACTGGCAGGCGATCGCCGCCGAAATCTGATCGCCGCGAAGCACGATGAGATGTGCGAACGCCGCCTCGACGAACGAGGGGAGTGCGGAATACACGTTTCCTTCTACGGGCCAAACGGAACTCCCCGGCTGCGTCCACGCAATCGCAAGCGGAAGGTGGTAACTCTGTGCGTCGTAGCCGCCGAACTCACTCGACCAGAGCCAGCCAGGCGCCGCGGTCGCTGCGACGAGAAGCAGCGCGGCGAGCACGGCATACATGCCGATGAAGGCGACACGAATGAGGAAGGGGGTGCGCTCCGTCCTTGCATGCGTGAGCACCAAAGGGGCCTGCCGCAGCGTGCGAATCCCGGCGAAGACTCCGACAGCGGGCAGCGCCCACGCGAGGAGACCTCGCGCAACCATGAGCCCACCGAGCGTGCCGATCAGAGCGTCGAGCGCAAGCATGGCGGCGAGACCAACTGGAATCGCCAACGCGATGGTGTCGGCCGACGTGTGATCGCGCGAAGCGTCGTGTGGATGCGCCTCGCGCTTCGCCGCTTCCGCCCAACGGACAAGCGGCAGCCCGAAACCGATCGCGCCCGCCCACCAAAGCACCGCAACCGACCCGTTCGCCCACGCGTCGGAAAGGAACGGAATCAGGAGATTCGTGCCCGAGTCGCCGGTCAGTCCGGTCAACCACACGAGTGCGGCGGCGAATGCGAGAAGTCCCGCGAGGAACGTGACGAGAGGGGGCCGGGAGAAAGTCGGCATCGAGGCAGTATCGGCGCACATCGCGTCGCGGGGCGAATCGCCCCAGACCGTCCAGTTGGTACGCGGGTTGCCTTCTGCCAAGCGGACAGGAGGTCCACCCCCCATGGAACGCGCTGAAACCCCGCTTTCCGCACATCGAAACGCAATCCTTGCCCAGTCCGCGGTTGGATCCGTGGTTCGATGCGCGATTCTCGCCGCTCTGCGAAGCGCATTTCTTGCGGATCGCCGGGCCGGATGCGGCACGACGATGGCACGCGCGTCGGCACCCGCGTCGGCACCCGCGTCGGCACCCGCGTCGGCACCCGCGTCGCGCGGTTCCTTCGTTTCCCGCGCGCCCCTCGCGACACTCGTCGCCCTCCTCACCGCGCTCTTCACGGCGCTGGTCACGACCTCGGTGGCTCGCGCCGGCGACCTCCAAGAGTACGTTCGCCTCAAGGGCTACGAAGGAAACCGTCTGGTCGGGATCGGGCTTGTCTACGGCCTCAACAAGACCGGCGACAGCCTCAAGGACTCGACGATCACCGCGCAGCCCTACGCGCAACTCCTCGCAAACGTCGGCAACATCCGAACCGACCTGCGCAGCCTCGCGAAGACCAAGTCGATCGCGCTCGTCTTCGTGTCGGTCGACATTCCCACGACCGGTGCCCGCTCCGACGACCGATTCGATGTCACGATCGGCACGCTCGGTACGGCGACGAGCCTTGAGGGCGGTCAACTCCTCACGAGCTTCCTCAAGAGTTCGGTGATTCCGGCCGACCGCGCCGAGTGGATCCCGTACGCGACCGCCGACGGCATGATCGAAGTCGACCCAGAAACGCCGACCAAAGCGATCGTCCGTGGTGGAGCGCGCATGGTGCGCGATATCACACTTTCGCCCTTCGAAGGTGACACCGTCGCGCTTGTGCTTCAGCCGCAGTACGCAGGCTTGCCAACCGCAGCCGCCATCGCGGAGCTCGTGAACGAGGAGTTCTCGCTCTCAAGTTACAGCGATGTCGCGCGCGTCGAAGATCAAGGCACGATTCGCGTGCGAATTCCGCCCGAAGAGCGCGAAGATCCCTATGGCTTCGTCGCGCGGATGATGACGTTCAAGGTTCCTGGCGACCTCATCCGTACACCCGCGCGAGTCATCATCGATCGTGCGAACAAAGTGATTACGGTGGATGAACGCGTGGAGTTCCGGCCCGCGGCGGTGACTGCGGCCAATCTCCGCATCACCACTATTACGCCCGAGATTCAACCAACGCCCGACCAGCCAATCGCCGACACCGTCGCGTGGGCAGGCGTCGCCACTGGCGAATCGCAGCGTCAGAGCATGAAGTTGCGCACGCTGATCGATGCGCTCAACGAACTCGATGTTCCGTTTGAAACGCAAGTTGCGATTATCCATGCGTTGAAGCGGCAAAACGCGCTGAAGGGAGAGATCCAGTGAGCATCTCGTCTCTCGGTGCTGCGCGCGATTCTTATCGCGCGGCGTTGCAGGCTTCGCGCCCGGAAACGTCCCTCGGTGGATCAACGGGTGGATCAACGGGTAGATCGACGGGTGGATCGTCAGGCGGATCGTCGCGTGCGGCGTCCGCTTCGGCGCTTGCACCCGATCTCGCGCTCGCGAACGCGGCGCGTGAAGGTTCGCCACGCGGGCTCGCACTCGAGGCTGCGCGCACGCTTGTCACTGAGGCGTTCGTGAAGCCGGTCTTCGCACAGATGCAAGAGGGTTCACTCGCCGCAGGGCCGTTCAAGCCAGGCGTGGGTGAACGCCGCTTCCGTCCACTTCTCGACGCTGCACTCGCGGGCAAGGTTGTGGAAGGGTCGAACTTTCAACTCGTCGAGCGACTTGCGGATCGCTTTGAGCGCGCGATGGATCCAAACGCAGCCGCGCGTGAAGTTGCGAAGAGCCGTGTTCCGATCGATTCCTCTGTGCGTGCGTTCGCCGAAATCACGCCGCGTGCACGCTGATTTTCACGGCAATTTGCGCTGATTTCTTCCTGGTCGCTCTTTCTTCCTGATTGCTCTCTCTTCCTGAATCTCGAATCGCAGCAACGCCATGCAAAACGCCACGAAGCCATTGCCGACCTCTCGACCAAACGCGACCCGCGTCGATGCGTCGGCGCTTCTTGCGGCGCTTCACGATGCACGCGCGCTCTACGTCGAACTCCTCGCGCTTGTCCGTACACGTCGCGAAGCGGTTCGCGTCGCGGATCTCGCGCGCTTCACGAAACTCGCGGATAGCGAATCGCGCATTCTCGCGCGACTTTCTGAACTCGATCGCGTTCGCGTTGCCGAAGCGCGCGCCTTGGCGACGCGCATGGCGCTTCCGCCCGACGCAACACTCGCGGATATCGCCGCGCGATTGCCTGAGCCAACTCGTGCGCAGATCGATCTCGCGCGCAGCGAACTCAAAGATGCACTCGAAACCGTGCGTCGTGAATCCTCCGTCCTGCGTCAAGCCGCCGAGCGACTTTCCGCTCACATGGCCGGCATTTTGCAGAGCGTGCATTCCGCGCTCACACACGCGAACGTCTATTCCCGCGGCGGCCGCATTGCGGTCGGCGCCAACGTGATGTCGAGCCTCGATATCCGCAGCTGAAAGCGAGTCTCCTATGTCGATCAACGGTGCACTTCAGATCGGACAGAGCGCGATTCTCGCGAGCCAAACGGCGATTCAGGTCGCGGGTAACAACCTCGCGAACGCGTCGACGCCAGGTTATCACCGGCAAGTTGCTCGGCTTTCGCCCGCGCGACCCGAGTACATCGGTCGCGCAGGTTTCGTCGGTACGGGCGTTCAACTGCAGCGCATCATGCGCACGGTTGATACCGCGCTGCAGGGCCGTACGCGCGCGGCGATCAGCGATCAAAACGCGGCGGAGATCGACCAGCGCTTCTTGAACGCGATCGAATCGATTCGCAACGAACTGAGCGATCAAGATCTTTCGAGCCGTTTGAGCGCGTTTTTCAATAGCTTCAGTGAACTCGCGAATAGCCCGAACGACGAAGCGGTGCGCACGGTCGTCATTCAACAAGCGAGTGGCCTTGCGAACTCGATGCGCGAACTGCGCAACGAACATGCGAATGTGCGACTCGAGATCGATCGCGCGCTCGGCGCGACGGTGCGCACGGTCGACGGTTTGCTCGATCAAGTCGCCGAAGTCAATCGTCAAATCGTCGACGCAGAGCAGGGCGGTGGCAGCGATGCAAACGCGCTCCGTGATCGCCGCGACGAACTCGTGAACGAAGTCGCGCAGTTCATTCCCATCTCGACCGTCGAACAACCAAACGGCGCACTCGACATTCTCGTCGGTTCAACCCCCGTGGTGCTCGCTGGTGAATCGCGCGGAATTACGCTGCGCACCGATGCATCGGCGGATGGAACCACAGTTTCGCTCCGTGTGAAATCGGATGGCACGACGCTGCAACCCGACGCTGGGCAAATCGGCGCGCTCTTCCGTCAGCGCTCGGAAACGGTCGATCCTGCGATCAACGATCTCGACACACTTGCGCGCGAACTCGCGTTCCAAGTGAATCGCATCCACTCGCAAGGGCAGGGCACGCGCGGATATTCGACCCTTACAGGCATCAATCGCGTGTTGAGCGCGAGCGCGAATCTTGCGTCGGATGCTGCGGGTGTCCCGTTTGACATTCGTAACGGCTCGTTCGAAATGCATGTCACGAACGTCGCGACGGGGCTCCGCACGACGGTTGTCGTCGCAGTCGATCCGCAAACGATGTCGCTGAATCAGCTCGCGGCGCAAATCTCGTCGGCGCTCCCTGCGGGCACCGGCGGCGCATCGGTCACACCGGATGGCGCGCTCCGACTCGATGCAGCGGGCGGCTACGAATTCAGTTTCTCGAACGACTCGTCCGGCACGCTTGCGGCACTCGGCGTGAACGCGCTCTTTGCGGGTTCCGACGCGAGCAATCTCGAGATCAACACGCAGATCGCGAACGACCCGCGTCTCCTCGCGACCGGTCGCAATCACATTGCGGGTTCGAACGCTGTCGCGCTTGACATCGCGGGGCTCGAGGATGCGACCGTCGACGCGCTTGGCGGCCGAAGTCTTCGTGGATTCTGGCAGTCGAGCACGACGGATCTCGCCGTCCGGACGCAATCGGCCAACACCAAGGCTGAAAGCACGCGGCTCGTCCGAGAAAGCCTCGATGCGCAGTCGCAAGCGACGAGCGGAGTCTCGATCGACGAGGAGTCGATCAGCATGCTGTCGTACCAGCGGCAGTTCCAAGCGGCCGCGCGATACATCGCGACAATCGACGAAACTCTGCAGACGCTGCTCACGATCGTGTGAGGTCGTCGGGACGGGCCGACTCTTCTCGTTGCGCCTCGATGAGCGCGGATGAGTGGCCCTCGTTGCGCGGCCCTTGTCGTGCGGACCCTGTTGCGCGGACCTCGTCTCGCGGCCCTTGTCGCGCGGTATCAGACTCCCGCCGAGGAGGCCGAGGCCTCTTCTCAGGCGCTCCAATCCGTTTCAGGAGCAAGTTTTGGGGATTCGCGCGGAATTTACTGCGGTGGGTTGTGTTGACCTCTTTCCTGAGCTATGTTCCTCGGGTCTAGAGGGAGCGACAGGGGGCGGCACCGCGTTTTGCGGCCGCTGCGATTTGCGACCTGTCTGAAATCCCATCGAAGCTCTCGTCACACCAGTGACATCTGAGTTCCGGCCGGCAATCTGAGCGCGATTTGCGCTTCTTCTTCTCCGAGCAATCTCGACAAATCTTGTCGAAGAGCGCGCTCGGTGGGGATCGCAGATGCGCCGAGCCCGATCGCCGCGCGGCATGTCCAACCGCGTTGCGCCTCAAGACTCTGCTTCGGTCTCATTTCTTCAGTCGCAGCGCGGCAGCCCCGCAAGATTCTGATCGCGCTCGCGCGAGCAGATCGCTCGGTTTCCGCGTTGGTTCCCGAGTTGGGTTGTCAAGTCCCTGACACCCCAGCGATCCCTGTCACTTTGGTCCGCAATCTCTTTGGAGTTCTCCTCATGAAGTTTGGCTTTGCTTCGCTCGCTGTCCTCGCCGTCGCTTCCAGCGCTTCGGCAGATCTCGTCTGCGGTTGGACGATCACCACCGCATTTCCAACCGGCGCCGGCAACGTCCCAACGGGCGTGACCTACGGAGTCGGTGCGGGAGATCAGGGCGCGCTGACTGCAGGCTCGAGCCTCGACAGCGTTCACTCGAGCGCCGCGGCGACCTACACCTCGCCCGCAGGCAACGGCTCGCAGTACGCGTTCTCGAGCAACAACTGGGCGATCGGTGATTACTACCAAGCCGCATTCTCCACGACGGGCTACGACACGATCACGCTGTCGTGGGATCAAGCGCGCTCCTCGACCGGCCCAGCGAGCTTCGAACTCATCATGAGCACCGACGGTGGCGCGAACTGGTCGACCATTCTTGCGTCCTACGCCGTGCTTCAATCTGGCGGCGGTGGTGCTCCGGGCACGTGGTCGTCGACGACCTACAACGCGCTCTACACCACGACGACATCGCTCGCGGGTGCTGAAAACGCGTCGAGCGTGATCGTTCGCTTCCGCTCGCTCGTCGCTGGCGCTTCGACGGGTTCGAACCGTATTGACAACGTCTTTATCAACGGAAACGCCGTCCCGACTCCGGGCGCGGTTGCTCTCCTCGGACTCGCGGGTCTTGTTGGTCGTCGTCGCCGCTGAGCCGAAAGGCGCAGTAGGTGAGCGTCGTGGGCGGCGGGTGGAAAGCGTAGCCCAGCAAGAAACGCAACCGCGGGCCAGCCGAAAGGCTGGCCTGCGGTGTTTTTCATCATCCTGTTGCCTGCGCAGTGCGGCGAGGTGTGGCGAGGTATAGCGAGGTACGTCGAGACACGCCGCGCGCAATCCGCTCAGCAATCTCCCCACGCGCCGAGCAGGATCGCGAGATCCGAAGCGTCGACCGTGCCTGCGCCGTCGAGGTTGGCAGCGCTCTTCGTGGCACCCCAGTCGCCGAGGAGGGCCGCGAGATCCGCGGCGTTGACTTGGCCACTGCCGTCGACATCACCAACGCACGGCGCCGACGGCGTGAAGCGCGTAATCCAGCGGAAACTCGCTCCGAGCTGATTCACGACGTTCGCGTTGAGGAAAGTCTTACCGTCGATCACATCGACCCGCGTGCCGCCCGTGTAGAGGTAGTCGCCGTTGTCGAGGAGATAGCAGCCGCGTGGCGAGAGGAAGACTTCCGGCGACGTGAAGCCGCCCGAGCCCTGACCAACCGAGTCGAAGAAGAAGATTCCCCACGGATCGCTGAAGCCCGTCAGCATGATGCCGCCATCGGGAAGTGCCTGGATTTGCTGCGGGAAATCGAAACTGATCACGCCGTCAGAATCAGCAAAAGGCACCGACGAAACAACGCCGGTCGCGCTGACGAACTCGATGTCGTCCGTCGTCGAGTTGCCGACGAGGAATCCCGAGCCAAACGGAATGATGCCGCGCGGGTCGCCTTTGGCGGCGAAGTCGGCGAAGACGGTCGGCGGCGCGCCGCTGCCATCAAGCGCGACGCGGAAGACCTTGCCCGCACCAGAACTGAAACCACTCGTGAAGTAGGCGAAACCGTCCTTCACACAGATTCCATAGGCGCCCGTGGTCACGCCATCAGTGACCGACGCAAGCGTGCGGAGATACGTGCCGGACTCCGAATACTCGAAGACTTTGTCCTCCTGCTCATCGGTCATGAGCAGGGTGCCGTTGCCACTCGGCACGATCTGAATGATCTGCTTCATGATCCCGTCGGCCGGGAAGTAGTTGTTGCTGATGAAGGTGCCGTCGGAGGCGTTGAAGGCCCAGACCTTGTCGGCGCCGGAGTCGGGAATGAGCAGGATGTCACCGGCCGCGTGCGCGAGCGAAACGGCACCGAACGCGGCGATACAGGAGGCGAGAGCCGCCGGCGCAAGAGCGGCCGAGGCATGTGCTGAAGGGGAGAAAATCCGAGCGAGGGAAGTCGACGAGGGGAGGGCGCGAAGCATCGGCCGATTATCACACGGTCTTCCGTGTGGGCAAGCCAAAGTCTGATCAAGAGCGCAGTTCGCGGGGATTTCACGCTCGAACGCAAGGGATTCCTCGCACGCGGGCCCGAGATCCGCGGCGGAGGCCACCTTGGCACGGTGGTTGCCTTCTGGTGGCGGAGTCTCCGCCATGAGCGCAATTCCTGCCAACCTCGCCCGCGTTCCGAACCTTTTGGCGTCGAGAATTGCGCTTGGCGGCATTCAAGGCACCAATCGCGAGCTGCTTTTGCTGCAAGTTCGGCTCGCGAGCGGGAAGGAGTTCTCGCGTCCCTCGGAGAACGCGATCGGCGCCTCGACCGTCACCGTTTTGGATGACGTCATCGAACGCCGCGACCAACGCATCCGAAACCTCTCCCAAGCCGACGCCACGCTGAACTCGCTCGACGCGGCCCTCGCGGACGTCTCCGACATCCTGCAGGAGGCGAAGGGGATCGGCCTCTCGCAAATCGGCGTTGGTTCCGACGAAGCCACGCGGCGCAATCAAGCGGCCGTCATCGACTCGATGCTCGGATCGCTCACTTCGATCGCAAATCGCGATATCCGCGGCATTCACATCTTCGGCGGCGACGCGCACGCGAACGCTCCCTTCACGAGTCTTCTTTCTGGCCTCCGCTACACCGGTACAGGCGCGGGAATGCGCGCCGACCTCGGTCTTGCAAGCGATATCCGCGTCACGATGGGCGGCGAGCAGGCGTTCGGTGCGCTCTCGGGCCGTGTGAAAGGCGATCGGGATCTTGATCCATCGATGACCGCGGCCACGCGACTCGCAGACCTTCGAGGTGCGAACGGGAACGGCGTCCGCGCAGGCACGATTGAAGTCGAAGTCAACGGGACGGTCACGTCGGTTGACCTCTCTGACGCCGACAACGTGGGCGACGTCCTCAACCGCATTGCGACCGCGATTCAAGCGACCGATCCTGGCGCCACCGTCGCGATCGATGCGGTCAACGGCGACCGCCTCGCGATCACGCCAACCGCGGGCAACACCGTCGTCATTCGCGATTCGAACTCGACGACCACCGCGGGCGACCTCGGACTTGCGGGGACTTACGCGGGCGGCGCGACCACGACCGGCCTTGATCTCGACCCGAAGATGACCGAGCTCACGCGTCTCGACAGTCTCTCGGGAATGACGCTCCCGCTCGGCGAAATCGTCATTCGCAACGGCGGTCAGGCGCGACGTTTCGACCTCGCAACCTACGACACCGTGCAGGATTTCCAGAACGCGGTCGCTGCCTCAGGTATCGGCGTGCGCGTTGAGATTTCAGAAGACGCCACGCGACTGAACGTGCGCAACGAACTCTCGGGCGCAACGATGTCGGTCGAAGAACTTGGCGGCACGACTGCCACCGAACTCGGCATCCGCTCCTTCGCGGGCTCAACGCTGCTTGCTGATTTCAACGAAGGTCGCGGTGTGCGGCAAGCCAACGGCGCGATCGACGCGACGACGGGTCTCCCAGATCCAGCGGCCGATCGCGATATGCGCATCACGTTGAAGGACGGGCGCGCATTCGAAGTTGAAATCGATGGCGACCTGACGGTGGAAGATGTTCTTGATTCGATCAACAACGCGGCGGCGGCGGCGGGAATCACGCCTGCCGAGTTCACCGCGGCGCTTGCATCGACCGGAAACGGCATCGAACTCACCGATACGACGACGGGCACCACAACGCTCGTGGAAGACATCAACAACTCGAACACCGCGACCGATCTCGGGATCGCGGGCTCGACCAATGCGGCAACTTTGAGCGGAACGGATCGCGCAACTGTTGCCGTTGATAGCGTTTTCGCGCACTTGATGTCGCTCCGAGAGGCGCTTCTCGCCAATGACGAGCGTGGCATTGAGTTTGCGACAGAGAAACTCGAAGCCGACCTCGGCCGCGCGACGGAAGCGCGTGCAGATGTCGGAGTTCGATCTCGGCGTCTCGCGGAAGCGACTGCGCGCGAGGAAGAACTTGGAATTCAGGACATGGCACTTCGCTCAAGCATTCAGGACCTCGACTTCACCGCTGCGGCGACCCGATTCGCGAGCCTCCAGCAACAACTGGAAGCCGGACTCGCGGGCGCTTCTCGTGCAGTGAATCTCAGTCTTCTCGATTTCTTGCGCTAGTGAAGAGTTCGCCGCGTGTGACGCGGCAAACCATGCGAGGGCGCGGCCCCTTCGCATGGAAGGGCTGGAGCCCGACCGGCATGGATGCCGGAAGCAAGGAGTGTTTGGCCGACGGAGTAATGGCAATGCTGATTCAGACCACGCGCTTCGGCGCCGTCGAGATCGACGACTCCCGCATGCTCGAATTCCCCGCTGGACTGCTGGGCTTCTCGAGCTACCGCACCTTCGCGCTTCTTCAGCCCGACGACAACGGCGTCTTCTTCTGGTTGCAATCAACCGAAAGCCCAGACCTCGCGTTCGTCGTGACTGATCCGGCGCTCTGGATTGCCGACTTCCAAGCCAACATCCGCAAGGAACAGATGGAAGAACTCGGCATGACGGAGACCACCGACGCGCAGGTGCTTGTCATCGTGAACAAGCGCGATCAGTCGCTCACTGCGAATCTGCAGGGGCCACTCGTCGTGAATCCCACCAACCGTCGAGCGATGCAGTTGGTGCTCGCAGAGAAGAAGTGGTCGACGCGTCACGAGCTCGTGAAGCTCGCGGAAGCAGTGACCGCGAAGATTGCATAACCGTCGCTTCAGCGGCGGGTGGATGGCGCCGGCGCGACCCGCTGGCGAAACGGACACGGATGGACTTTCACTGGGCACGGATGCCCAAGGAGCCCGCGGATGTTGGTGCTCTCACGACAGCGAGATGAAACAATCATGATCGGAGACGACGTCGAACTGACGATCGTCGACATCCGAGGCGACAAGGTGCGGATCGGTATCAAAGCCCCCGCAACCGTGGCTGTGCACCGCAAAGAGGTGTACGACGCCATTCGAAACGAGAACCAGCAAGCAGCGGCTTTCCGCGGCGAACTGGGGACTTTCCGTCCGCGCGGGAGTGCGCGCGGCGGCGCAAGTACGTCGGGCGGGACGGTCCTGCCTGCAGCCGCGAAGCTCGCGGCAACCCACACCGGCAGGCGCGAAACCGCCTGACCCGTCCGGGGAGACAGAAGCCCCGGTTCACGGGCCTCTCAGTCAAGGAGGATTGCCATGGCTCGCATCAATACGAACGTTCCGTCGCTCATTGCGCAGAACAATCTCAATCGCTCGAACAACGACCTCTCTACTCGCCTTCAACGCCTCTCGACCGGCCTCCGCATCAATCGCGGTGCCGACGATCCCGCTGGCCTCATCGTCAGCGAGCGTCTGCGCTCCGAGATCAAGGGCATGGGACAGGCGATCGACAACTCGGAACGCGCGAGTTCCGTCATCGCAACGACCGAAGGCTACCTCGCCGAAGTCGCGGATCTCTTGAACTCGATCAAGAGTCTCGTGGTGAACAGCGCGAACACGGGTGGTATCTCGTCGGAAGAGGTTGCGGCGAACCAACTCGAAATCGACAGCGCGATTGAATCGATCACGCGCATTTCGAACACCGCCAGTTTCGCGGGATTGCAGCTCTTGAACGGCTCGCTTGAGTACGTGACGAGCGGCATCAACGCAGCGAACATCGCGGGTGTCGATGTCCACGGCGTCCAGTTCGGTACGAACTCATCGATCGCTGTGTCGGTGGAAGTGACGCAATCTGCGCAAACAGGCGCGCTCTTCTTGTCTGCTCCGACTGGCGCACTTGCGTCGAGTGTGACGCTTGAAGTCGCGGGCAAGCTCGGCGTGCAGACACTGACGTTCGTCTCGGGCACTGCGCTTTCCGCAGTGATTGCCGCGGTCAACACCGTGCGTGATACGACGGGCATCAGCGCGAGCCTTCGCAACGGCGCGAGCCAGCTCTCGGGTCTTTACTTCAACTCGACTGGCTTCGGCAGCGACGCGTTCGTGTCGGTGCGCAAGATCGGTTCGGGCGGCGCATTCTTCCAAACGTATTCGGCGCCTGGTGGCACGGCAACGCAGCGCGATACTGGTCGCGATGTCAGTGCAATCATCAACGGCGCACTTGCGACTGGAAACGGAACGACCGTCTCGCTCAACACGCCGGCGCTCGCCGTCGACATGGATCTCTCGCAAAGCTTCGCGACGGCGGTCAGCGGTACTCCTTCGAGTTTCCGCATCACCGGCGGTGGCGCGACGTTCCAACTTGGACCGTCGATCACCACGACGCAGCAAGTCGGTATCGGTATTCAATCGGTCGCGGCAAGCCGCATTGGTGGCTCGTCGATCGAAGGCGCGCGGTACTTCCTCGACAGCCTCAAGAGCGGTCAAGCGAACTCGCTGCTCCTCGGTCGAACGGCTGAAGCGAGCGAAGTGCTCGATCAAGCGATCACTGAAGTCTCGGTGTTGCGCGGTCGACTTGGCGCTTTCGAACGCAACACGCTGCAGACCAACTCACGCAGTCTGCAGATCGGCCTCGAGAACATCACGTCGAGTGAGTCGAAGATTCGTGACACCGACTTCGCAGCTGAAACAGCAGCGATGACTCGTGCGCAGATCCTGCAGCAAGCGGGTACGTCCGTCCTCGCGACGGCGAACTCGAGTGCGCAGAACGTGTTGCGACTCCTCCAGTGAGTTTCGCGCGGGCTTGAGCCCGCCCGAACAGTCGTTACAGCCCTCCCAAACCGCCCGGCACGCGCCGGGCGGTTTTCTTTTTGGAAATTTTCCTGAACCCCTCCGCTGCACCTCCGCAGGTCCATGCCCGTTATCGAGGTTGGAACGGGCTTTGAGCCAGTTCGGAACATGCGGCTTTCGCCTGATCCCGGCGGGGTTTGCACGAATCGTGCGGGAAATGCGCCCTGTGAATGAAGTCGCCTTCTTCGACTTCCGATCTCCAAGCCGTCGGGAACCTCAGTCCCGAATCGTTTCCGGGTGCAGGACGCGCCTTCCAACTTCAGTCGGACCCGTTGGAGGAACCAACGAGTATCGAAACAGGCCACCGCGAACGCGGCGGGCGCGAGCGCCCCAAGGCGGGGGCGGTCGAGAGTAACGCCGGAGATCCCGGCAAATCACGGAGGACAGCAGTCATGAGTCGTATCAATCAGAACATTCCATCGCTCATTGCTCAGCGCGTGCTGGGCGGTCAGAACAAGGGTCTGGCCCAGAGCCTTCAGCGCCTTTCGACCGGTCTCCGCATCAACCGCGGCGCCGACGATCCAGCAGGCCTGATCGCGTCGGAAAACCTCCGCGCGGAAAAGACCGCGATCAACAGCGCGATCTCGAACTCGCAGCGCGCTGAGCAGGTCGTGAACGTCGCCGAAGGTGGTCTCCAGGAAGTTTCGAACATGCTTGTCGAACTCCAGGGCCTCGTCGGTGCAACCGCAAACGAAGCAGGCGTCTCGCAAGAAGAACGCGACGCAAACCAGCTCCAGATCGACTCGATCCTTCAGACGATCGACCGTATCGCAAACGCGACGAGCTTCCAGGGCACCAAGCTTCTCAACGGTAACTTCGATTACACGGTCTCGGGTCAGTCGACCTCGCTCACCGATGTGACGATCAACGCCGCGAAGTTGTCGGATGCTGGCACCGCCCGTGCGGTGACCGTGACCGTCCTTCAGTCGGCTCAGACCGGCGCAGTGTTCCTCTCAACGGGTGCAACCTTCGGCAACGGCGGTTCGGGCGAAGTTTCGTTCGAAATCACCGGCACGAAGGGCGTTCAGCAGTTCACCTTCGCATCGGGTACCTCGCAAGCCAACATCCTCGCTGCAGTCAACAGCTTCAAGGATGCGCTCGGCGTTTCGGCTGTCCAAGCAACCGACACGGCGCGCGTTCAGATCAACTCGACCGGCTACGGTGCTGATGAATTCGTTCGCGTCAAGGAACTCTCAAACGAGAACACGACGAGCTTCATCTTCGCATCGAACGCCTCTGCATCGGCTGTCGACGATCTCAAGGACAGTGGCCGCAACGCCACCGTCCTCATCAACGGCACCCAGGCCACTACGGACGGCCTGACTGCCCGCGTCTCGAGCGACGGTTTCGACGTCAGCGTCTCCATCGGTGGTACGAGCTCGCTCAACGCCGCTGGTCAGTCGACGACGTTCAACATCACTGGTGGTGGTGCGAACTTCAACCTCGCTCCGTCGGTGAACCTCGCTGGTAAGGTCTCGCTCGGTATCGAAACGGTCACCACGGGTAACCTCGGTGGTGGCGGCGCAGGCTTCCTCTCGAACCTCAAGTCGGGTGGTACTGCGAACGTCCAGAACGGCGACCTCTCGAAGGCGCAGGAAGTGATCGACGCAGCAATCAAGCAGGTTTCGAGCCTCCGCGGTCGTCTCGGCGCGTTCCAGAAGAACGTCGTCGGCGCCACGATCTCGAGCCTCGGCGTTGCACTCGAGAACACGACCGCCGCTGAAAGCGCGATCCGCGACACGGACTTCGCTGCGGAAACCGCTGCGATGACTCGTGCGCAGATCCTCTCGCAGGCTGCGACCCAGTCGTTGGCGCTCTCGAACAGCGCGCCTCAGCAAGTGCTCTCGCTCATCGGCTAAGCCCTCGGGCTCACCGAGAGCGGGGCGGAGGCGCCCGCAAGGGATACATGAGAAAGAGGGGGCGGCCCGGAGGGGCCGCCCCCATTCTCTTTTTGCATCAGCGACCGATCGGCCTCTTCAGCGCGGCGACGAAATTTTTCGACTTTCCATTGGACAGCCCCCGAACTCGGGCTACCTTGCGTCCCGGAGGGAGGGACCCTCAAAAGGGAGAGAAGGTCCCTCATGTCTGTGAAACGTGGATGGCCCAGTGGGCCCGTTTTTACGGGTTTTTCACTTGGCAAGCGCTTGAAAGGCGATTTTTCCCATCGCCTTGCGAGAGCAGCAGCACTGTTCGTGCTGGTTGGTGTTCTCCCAACCATCATGATCGGGTCGGCGGCGGGTTCGCTTGCGGACACGCCGGGTAGGGGTTCGCTTGGGATGAATTCAGGGATGGACTCGTTTGGGACGAGCGCCTCCCAATTGACTTCGCGCCGAGCAGCTTCGAACGAAGCCTCTTCGAATGAAACGAAGGGCGATTCGATTCGTTCATCGATGGATCAGTTTGGCATGGCAGCGGTTGGAACGACCGAAGCCGAGAGTGAGTTGAAGGAGTCCGATCTGGACAATCGGAATGCTGTGCCACCTGCACGGCCTCTTCAAAATCGCACTCGGACTCGCATCGAACCAATCGTCCAAGGCGCAGCGATGGAAATCGCGATCGGCCTGCCTCGTGAATGACGGAGTTCTCACTTCGAACGAGTTCATGCTTGTTCGAAACACGAGATTGGCTTGACAGGAGCCACCCCGTCAAAGTGCAAGCGCCCCTGGACCGGGCAGCAACGCGCGTACGAGTGCCGTGTGACGGTAAGGAGTGGATGGCGAGTCAGTGAGTTGATGGCAACGATCGAGCAGTTGGGTTCGCACTGTTGGACGACATGCGGACCGCACGCGAGGTCACCGAGTAGTGAGGAGGGTTTGGGGGCCGCAAGGCCACGGTGGAGGGAACACCGAAAGACCAAACAAAGCTAGGCAACTTCACGAGACAGAACTCGGCGTGCAGCGATTGGACACCGCAGCACACCAGCACACCGAAACCGTTACGAACCCGCGCAAGCGGGTTCGTTCATTTTTGGCGACCGAGGCGGGTTCTTGCACGGATCCGTGCACAGTTTCGAGTCGATCGCGTTTGCGTGCATGCAACATGGTCGGAGCATGAGGCTCGGGGGTCAGCGCCCACGACACGCCGGCTGCGACGCTGACTGCAGGCGGTTCCGTATTGTTTCGATGTTCAAGCTTGCTCGCGCGTCGTGACCGCTGCGCGTACCTTTCGCGCGTGCATCGTCGATCTGAGCCTGAGTCAACTGCAACCGCTGAGCGCGCGCATCTCCATGCGCTCGATACCCAGCGCGCACGGGGTGGAGTTTCTCGGCGCAAAGCGCTCGGTGCGCACTACACACCACCGGCGCTTGTTGATCATCTGATTCACGAAGCACTGCACGGCGTTCGCGCGCTGAAGGAGTTGGGCTCTTTCCTCGATCCTGCGTGTGGATCGGGGAATTTTTTGGTCGCGATGACGAAGGAGTGGGCGCGCCGGACGAAAGAGCCCATCGCGTCTGTGCTGGCGGATCGCGTGTATGGCATCGATCTTGACGCCGAAGCGGTTCGTCTCGCGCGCGAAGCGCTGCTGGCACTCTTACCCGCGCGCACGAGTACCAAGGTGCGGGAGCGGGTCGCGCAGGCACTTGCGCTGCATGTGATCAAAGGCGACGCACTGGATGCTGAGGTTCGCGCGCGCCTTGGCGTTTGCGAGTTTGGCATGGTGCTTGGGAATCCGCCGTTTCTCAGCCAGTTGAAGCGGGGGACTGTTGCCTCGCGTTCTCGCGCGCGGGCCGTTTCGGTTGCGACGCACGGCGCCGTACGACGTTACGCCGACGGAGCGACGGCGTTTCTTCTCGTTGGACTTGAGTGCTTGAAGCCGCGCGGCCGACTCGCGTTTGTCATGCCGATTTCGTTTTTGTCCGCCGGTGACGCAGGGGCCGCACGTGCGCGCGCGTTGGAAATCGCGGGATTGAACGCGATTTGGTCGGCGCATGAAGGATTCTTCACCGATGCGAACGTGCGCGTCTGTGGCGTGGTTTTGGAACGCGACAGACTCTCGCGCGGCCGCGGCCCGACGACGTCAAGGCAAAGGCAATCGACATCGGTGCGGCGAGCGTTTGGAGCCGAGTTCAAACCACTGTCGTCGTGCGAATGGTCGCCGAGCACACGAGATTCGACGTGGTCACCGCTCCTCGCGGAAGCATTTGGAGCACCAAGGACGGCAATTCAAGTCGCTGAGGGTGCGACGCTTGGAAACTTCGCCTCGGCAACAGCCGACTTTCGCGATCAGTACTACGGTTTGCAGTCAGCGTTGATCGAAGATCCGCGTGCAGTCGCGCCGCTCGTGACGACCAAGCACATTGACTTTGCGTGCAATCGATGGGGTGTCTGTGATGTGCGCATCTTTCGAAACACGCGGCGACACCCAGCGATCGATCTCGACGCGTTGTCCGAACAGCCGAAGATGCGCGCATGGCTCGAGCAGCGGCGCACGCCGAAGGTGCTCGTGGCGACGCAGACGAAGATCATGGAGGCGTGGGTCGACGAAGCGGGGTTCGCTGTTCCGCTCGTGCCGCTTCTGACGGTGCAGCCTCATCGCGCGGCGGATCTCTGGAAAGTTGCGGCGGCGATCGCGTCGCCAGTGGTCGCGGCGCGTGCAGTCGCGCTCTATGCCGGTAGCGCGCTCAGTTCTGGAGCAATCAAGTTGTCGGCGAAACAACTCCTCGCGATGCCGACGCCTTCTGACATCGCGCTCTGGGGCGAAAGTGCGCGGATCTTTCGGCAGATCTCGCGAGAGCGCGTCGAGGTAAAGCGCGCGGCGCTGCTCGCGGACTTCGCCGAGGTGTCCTGTCGTGCGCACGGACTTGAGGGCAAGTCTTTGCACGAGACGATGCAATTCTGGAAGACGCGGGCTAGGCTCGCTTGAGCGCGAGATCACCAAAAAGCACATCGCCCGCGAGATGCGGGCGATGTGGGGGTCTCAATGAAACTCGCGAGAAGCGAGCGATCTCAAGAACGGCTTAGGCCGCGGCTGGGATCGCAGTCGTGTTCTTCTTCGCGACATCGACGAGCGCGTCGAAGGTCTTCGGGTCTTCGATCGCGATCTGCGAGAGCATCTTGCGATTCAGAAGAACGCCAGCGCGCTGCAGGCCGTTGATGAAGAGCGAGTAACGCGTGCCGCGCATACGGCAGGCTGCCGTGATACGGGTGATCCAGAGCGCACGGAAATCGCGCTTGCGGGCGCGACGGTCGCGCCATGCGTAGCGCTTTGCGCGCATGATGGCGACCTTCGCCTGTTGCTTGTGACGGGACTTCGTGCCGTAATAGCCGCGAGCCTCGCGGAGAAGCTTGCGGCGGGCCTGGGTGCGTGCTGCACCCTTACGTGCGCGTGACATGGTTCAACCTCTTGATTGCGACCGGCGGGGGCTTGGTACCACCCAAGCACTTCGGACCCGACGATCTTTGGTCCGTGATGTCTTTGCGAACGACTTCGAAGGAGAGTTTTCCAACGAAGTGCGTCGCGAGAAACGCTGTGATGTTTGCTTCGCTTGTTGTTCTGTTCGCGTCAGACCGCAACAGCAACTTCGCGGTTTGCTTCACGCAAATCGTGGAGTTCTTGCGAGAGCAGCGGACGGAACAAGAGCTTGCTGAGCGCGCGGATATCACCAGAGCGCGCGTAACGACGCTTGCGATAGCTCTGGATCTGCGTGCCTGCCTTGTTCGACTTCAGGTGCCGGCTGTGCGGACGGCCGAAGCGAATCTTGCCCTTCTTCGAGATCTTGATGCGCTTGGCGAGGCCCTTGTGGCTCTTGTTCTTCGGCATAGGTACTTCCGTTCTAGAGGGTCGATGAAGATAGCAGAACCCTTGGAAGACGCAAGGCCGTCGCCCATGATCACGTTGGGTTATCGGAGAGAGGCGAGGTCTTGGGTTGCAGGTGGCGCATCAAGCTCGGCGCGACCATCCAACCTCGCGGCTCGAAAGCCTCGCTCACTGCATGAGGAAGATGTCGAACCCGATCCAGTCGATGGGGGCGTCGACGCCATCCTCAAGTTGCCCGCGATCCATCGGAATCCAGATGTTCTCGGTGTGGCTCGGCATTTGGGCCGACGCGGGGAGAGCAAGGACTGGCGTCGCGACAAACTCCACCGAGCCATCGGTGAAGAGCAAGTTCTGGCCGCGTCCGCCGTGCTCAGGGCTGTTCATCGAGAACGTGCCAACCGAACGTCCGCGACGCATGAGATCAATGACGGGATTGCGATCGGCGACAGCGGGGGCGCGGAATCCACCGCCCCATGCGAAGTTTGCCATCGCGTGGGGCACTTGATAGGCGTAGCCCTCGCCGGTGGTGTCGTTGCCGCAGGCAGTGCAGCCCTCGCTGCAGTACTGGCCGTCCACGAGTGGGTCGAGATGATCACTATTGCGATACTTTTGCCAGCCGCCAAGCGATGAGAAGTTCGGGAGCAGCGATGCCTGAATAGGCATACTTCGGTGATCCCCGTGGTACGCCGCGATAGCGCCGCCAAGTTGACGGAGATTCTCGCTGCAACGGAGATCCGCATTTCGACCGCTCATCCACGCGAAAATCGGTGCGCCGATGGAAACAAGCAGAATGGCCGCGCAAGCAATCGCAATGAAATCGTGCCAGCGACCTGAGCCCAGTTTGGGTTGAGCCGCGGGTTCCAGGCGCATGCGCGCGGCTTGCGCTTCGTCTTCACGCGCGATGCGCGCGAGCGTGAGATCGACGAGGCTTTCATCTACGGGCTCAGCCTCGTAAGAATCGAGCCGCCCGAAGAGTTGTGATGCCGCCGCGAGGCGTGCGGCAAGCGCTGGATGTGCGTTGGTTGCTTTCGCGAGATCGAACTCGTGCTCGATCAGAATGTCGATGGCCGCGCAATCGGGTTCCGTGAGCGTCGCAGGCGCGCGCGTATTGCCTTCGCTCGTGCCTTCACTCGTGCGATCGTTCGCGTGCGCGTCGTTGGTGTCGTTCTCTCGGTTCATGCGGCGACGCTGCTCAAAAACATGTGCGTAGGCGGGGGAACGGGACACGACACGGGGAAGAGTTTCATTCGTCTTCCTCCTTCCGTGCGCGGAGCGGCAGGGGCTTCGCGTCGACGCGAATGCCGCGTCGGGCGCAGGCGATTCGCCAACTCTCTGCGAAGCAAGCGACTGCAGCGTGCAAGCGACTCTTCACTGTGCCGAGTGGAATCGCGAGGCTGTCTGAAATCTGCGCGTAACTCATCTTTTGGAAGTACGCGAGTAGCAGGATTTCGCGGAAATGTCCGGGCAACTCATCCACCACGAATTTGACGATCGACGCTTCGTCGCTCGCTTCGAGAGAAGACGCGGGAGCAGCGTCGTTTCCGTCGAGCAAATCGACGAGTGATGCATCGGACTGGGCTCCAACCGGAGCATCGAGACTCACCGCAGAGCGCCGCTTTTGTCGGCGCAGGTAGTCACGACCTTTGTTTGCGGCGATGGTGTAGAGCCACGGCTTGAAGCGGCGTTCTTCGTCGAAGTTGTCCGCCGAGAGATGCACCTGCAGAAACGCTTCTTGGAAGACGTCGTCGGCGCCGGTGCGATTTCCAACCAAGCGTGTCAGAAAGCCGTGCAATTCGCTCTTGTAACGGTCGATCAGGACGCGAAGTGCGCCGGAATCGCCTGCGCGATGCGCCACAACCAACTGTTCGTCCGAGCGTTGGTCGCGGGTTGTCGCGTGCGCGGAGGCGTTGGCGGCGGTCTGCGAAGATGAATGTGAAGAAGGGCTCACGCGGTGTGTGTGAGCGCCTTTGTTACAACGCTCGCCGCGGAAGATATCCGAGAACGGCGTGTCGGTCCGAGCTGCAATCGCATCTCGTCGGAGCGATTCGTCACTTTTACGCGTTCCGAGACCTCCACTCCCCGATGGAGTTTCGATCGCCTTCGACACACGCCGTGCGATACGGTGGGCTGCGGCGGTTGCGCGCTTGGCCGAGTGCTTCGTGGCCCCCTTGACCTTCGCGAACGACGCATGGAACGCTTGCACCACGGCCAGTTCGGGTGCCGTCCCTTGGAGCCAAGCGAAAACCGCCCGTTGGGTCGGGCTGAGGTGTTCGGCTTGAAGGGCGATGGCTCGGGGCATCCGCGCGCTACGGCAGCGAGGCCACGAGCGGTTCGAACGAAGATGCGATTTTCCGTAGAATCCCCGACCCGTTCTCGGAATGTTCCGATGCGTCCGGGAGGCTGTTCGACGCCGCAGAGGCGGCATGTAGGCGTTGGTCACCCAACGCCGTTCTTCAAGAGGTGTTTCGCGATGGGCGTCCCGATCAGCCAGATGTGGACTGTTGCCACCTATGTCCTTGGGCAGAAGCTCCGTGGGCGCAAGCGTTATCCGCTCGTCCTCATGCTCGAGCCGCTCTTTCGCTGCAATCTCGCGTGCGCCGGCTGCGGCAAGATTCAGTATCCCGCGCACATCTTGAAGCGCCACCTCACGGCCCAGCAGTGCTTTGACGCGGCGGAAGAATGCGGTGCGCCGATGGTTTCGATTCCGGGCGGTGAGCCGCTGCTCCACCCCGAAATCAAGGAGATCGTCGAAGGGCTCGTCGCGCGTCGGAAGTACATCTACCTCTGCACGAACGCGTTGCTCCTCAAGGAGAAGCTCGAGGCAGGGCTCTTCAAGCCGTCGAAGTACCTCACCTTCAGCGTCCACATGGACGGCCTCGAAGAGAACCATGACTTCGCGGTTTGCCGCGAGGGGACGTTCCAGAAGGCCGTCGAAGGCATTCGCCTTGCGGTCAAGATGGGCTTCCGCGTGACCACAAACACGACGCTTTTCGAGGGCGCCGATCCAAACGCGGTGCGCGCATTCTTCGACGAGATGATGGCGCTCGGCGTCGAAGGGATGATGCTTTCTCCGGGCTACGCCTACGACAAGGCGCCGGATCAGACGGGCTTCCTCAAGCGTCGCGAAACGAACCAACTGTTTGAGATGATTCTCTCGAATCGCAAGGATGGGAAGCGTCGCTGGGTGTTCAACCAGTCGCCGCTCTTCCTTGAGTTCCTGATGGGTAAGCGCGGCTACGAATGCACGCCATGGGGCATGCCTTGCTACAACCTTTTCGGTTGGCAGAAGCCGTGTTACCTCTTGCAAGAGGGCTACGCGGAGACGTTCGCTGAGCTCATGGACGAAACGGTGTGGGAAAACTACGGCCACGCGTCCGGCAATCCGAAGTGTGCAAACTGCATGGTGCACTCGGGGTACGAGGCGAGCGCGGTCGACCACACGTTCTCGAGTTTCGGCGGGCTGTTCGCGACCGTGAAGGCCATGGTCTTCAACGCGTATGCGAATCCGAGCGCGAAGTCGCGGCTCGCCGAAGAGGCGAAGAAGCCGCATGGTCCGGCGCTCCACTTGGTGCAACTTGGGCTTGCGGAGGATGTCGAGGGCGAGGGCGGCAAGCGCGTGCTGCGGCTCAAGCAGTCGGCGTGATTTCTCGCACGCTTCGACGGTGCACGGCACGTGCCGTGGAGTTCCGGCAGGTGCCAGGCACGTGCCAGGCACCGACGTGACGCGGTTCTAACCAGTTGGATTTTCTTGACTTGCGCCTGGTGCCAGCCAGTGCACGGCACGTGTCTGGCACGTGCCGTCAGTGCCGGGCACGTGCCGTGCACCGATTGATCTGCCGGCAATGTGCACATCCTGTCGGACCTTGGCTCCGCGTGTGCTTCCGCGCGACACTCATCAACTATGCCATTCCGTGCCGGTGCCATCTCGTATCGACGTTTCGCCATCACCGGCGACGCGCCGAATCTTCTCGACTCGAAGTTCTACGACGCCCTTCGCGAGAACGCGCTTGGCGAACTCGAGCCGATCAAGCCTGGCGAGACACACGTTGGTTGGACCGCGGGCCGTCACCTCTTCGATCGATCGTTTGATTACGAGCGCGTCGGCTTTGGCAGCGGTGCACTGCTCGGTTACCGCGTCGACTCCGTGCGCATTCCGCCCGAGATCAAGAAGGCGTACATCGCAATGGCGGAAGACGCGCGTTTGCAGCCGTCGAAGGATGGTGGCGGCGCGTACCTCCCGCGCAGCGCGAAGAAAGAAGCGCGCGATGATGCGATGCGTCGCATCGAGGAGGAGATCACCGAAGGTCGCTATCGGCGCCCTAAGCACACGCCCATCTACTGGGATTTCTCGAAGTCAACGTTGTACGCGCAGGTTTCGGCGGATACCGAAGTCCAAGCACTTCGTCGACTTGTCGTTGACACCTTTGAACACACGGTCGCACCACGCACCGCCGGGACGATCGCACTCGACATTCTCGCCGCGAAGGGACGCTCGGCGGATTACGACGACTTGCGCGCGGAGCCACTCTCGAGCGCGCCACCTGAAATCGAACTCGCGCGCGAAGATGGTTCGCGCGCATCGGCTGATCGCCCAGAGTTTCCTTGGACCGCGAACGAACCGCAGGATTTCCTCGGCAATCTCTTCCTCTTCTGGCTGTGGTGGCAATGTGATGCGCACGAAGGGCTCGTCACCACGGCGGATGGCGATATCGCGATCGTGATCGACAAGGCGCTTGACCTTGAATGCGCGTGGGGCCTCTCCGGTCGCACGAGTTTGCGTGGCGACGCGCCCACGCGACGCGCCGAGACAGCGCGCGCGGTGCAACTTGGAAAGTGGCCGCGCAAAATCGGGCTCACGCTTTCGAGTTTCGGCCGCGTGTGGGAGTGTTCGCTCCAAGGCGATCGTTTCGAAGTCTCGGGCTTGAAACTGCCGAAACCTGAAGACAAGCCGCAGTCACTGCGCGCCGCGATCGAAGAGCGACTCGATAGCTTCGCAACATTCGACGCAGCGCTGATGTCGCTCTATCGCGCCTTCATCGAAGAACGTACCTCGCGTTCGTGGCCAACGCGCCGCGCGGAAATGCGCGCATGGATCAGCGAACTCGGCGCGACGCGCAAGCAAATCGCGGTTGGTGTGTGATCGGCGGGCGTTGGGTCGTGAAGCGACGTCGTGAGCCTCGCGCAGCGCGATTCACGCGTTCGACGCCCGGTCCGTCATGTGCACCGCTTCGATAAATCGCCGAATCTTCTCGTGGTCTTTCACACCGCGCGATTTCTCCACGCCGCTGGAGACGTCAACGCCCGCGGGTTTCGCAGTGTGGATCGCTCCAGCAACGTTGTGCGCATCGAGTCCGCCAGCGAGAAAGCACTTCGCGCGCACAGCGCTTGAAAGTTCGCCGAACGCTGCGTGATCAAAGGAGACGCCGCTTCCCGCGACGGGCCCGTCGACGACAAGTCGCGTAGCGCGGCCACTCGCGAGCCACTCGTGCGTTGCGGCGGGGGAGAAGTGCAAGCCTTTCCAACATTCCCACGCGCGATACGGCGCGAGGGCGTCAGGCGTTTCATCGCCGTGAAACTGCAGAATTGGAAAGGCTTCGAGCGCGGAGGCCGTTTCAACGTCGACGGGGAGTCGGATCACCGCAACGGGCATCGCGCCGAGATCCGCGATTTCAAGCGCGAGTGCGCGAGCCTCGGCCGGCGTCACGCATCGCGGGCTTGCGGGAACAAGCACGACGCCAACAAACTGCGCGCCCGCGTCGATGCAGACTTCCACCGTCGCGAAATCGCGCACACCGCAGATCTTGACGAGCGTGCGACTCACGCAGCGCCTCCCGTGGCACCACCTGTCGCACCACCTGTCGCACCACCTGTCGCACCACCTGTGGCGCAATCGGCACGCAGCGATGCCGCGATGGCCGCGCGATCGTTGTCGAGCGGACGCCCTTCGAGGCCTTCAAGCGTCTTCGCCGCAGCCTTCGCGTCGCCCAATCGGCGCAACTCGATCGTCGCGAGCATCAGGCGTGCATCATCGATCATCGGGTGTGTGCGGAATCGCTCGAGAAACAGGCGATATCCCTGCGCGGCCAACGCGTGCTGCCCACTGCGCGCGAGTTCATTCGAAACATCGAGGTGAATCTCGGAGGGCAGCGTCGCAGTTGGAAGTTCTTTCAACAGTTTCACGTAGAGCTGCGCCGCGAGCGTGTAGTCGCGCTCACGATGCGCGGCCGCAATCGTTCGGCGAAGGACGAGTTGTGCCTCGGTCTCCTTGGAATCTGCACCGGAGCGCACGCGGCCTGCAATGACGCCGGACGTTCCTGCGAGCCCTGCCGATTCCATCGCCAAGCGCATCTCGCGCCGACGTCGCCATTGCTTCAGCAGGAAGAGCGCGTCTGCGTCATCGCGCACAAGGAGTCCGGAGGCGAGAAGCGCGAGCCCGATCAAGAATCCGAAGACGATGCCGCCGAGGTGGGCGAGCGTCGCGATGCCGGAATTCGCCGCGCCCGACCAATCGACGATCGTGCGCACGACATCCAGTGCAACGGCAAACGCCATCATCCACTGGATCGACACTTGGGCTGGCAGAAACTGCGGGATCGCGATTCCGCGCACGTTGGCGCGGGGATAGAGCGCAAAGGCTGCACCGAGTAGCGCGCTAGTCGCTCCGCTCGCGCCGATCGCGGGGGCGAAGCCCTGTGCAGGGTCGAGCCAATGACCGATCCACGCTTGGGCGATGCCTGCAGCAGCGCCACCCGCGAGGTAGATCGCGAGAAATCCAAAGCGACCGAGTCGGCTTTCAAGGACGACGCCGAACGCAGCAAGGAAGAACATGTTGGAGAGCAGGTGGAACCATCCACCGTGCAAGAACTGGTAGGTGATGGGCTGCCACCACTCGAAGTACTTGTACGAGATGGCATACCGACTGAGGATCTGGATTCGATCGGCAACCTCTGCGGGAGATCTCGGACGGCTGTCCGTGAGCAGAAAGCAAAGCACGGTCGCCACGACGAGAAGCGGGACGAACAGGGGTCGATGTCCGCCGTCGCGATCGGTACCCGTCGGGATCAGAAACATGGGGCGGGATGATACGGGCCGATCCCTCGGGTTTGACCGCCTCGCGGCCCGGAAGGGCGCCGAGAACCGTTGGAATTCCGCGAAGGCGTATGGCGGCGCATTCCCCTCGACACGCCGATTCGCTAGCATCGACATTCTTCGCAACCGACGGGCTGTTCAGCGCGAAGGGCGGCCGAGTCGTGCTCGCTTCAACGGCGTGCTCGAGTTTCGGACAGCATCAACGCCTCGCCGCTCATGGAGCGCTCATGGGGCGGACCGTGGCTGACGAAGACAGAGCTGAGAGAGATTGAACATGTCTGTTGCCCAGATCCAGCCTCAAGTCACGATCACGACCGTAAGTCCTACCACCATGTCTACGCCCGCCGCACCTGCCGCTCCGTTCTACGACAAGGGTCTCGCCAACACCGTCGCCGCCGACACGCAGATGTCGTTCATCGATGGCGGAAAGGGCGTCCTTGAGTACGTCGGCATCGACATCGACACCCTCGCGCGCAATTCGACCTACGAGGAGACGGTGTATCTCCTTTGGAATCGCAAGCTTCCAACCAAGGCCGAACTCGATGCGCTGAAGAGCGCGCTGCAGGCGGAGTACGAGATTCCAGACGCGATCTACGACATGATCAAGTCGTTCCCGAAGGACGCCGTGCCGATGCACGCCCTTCGCACGCTGGTGTCGGCGCTCGCGCTGCATGACAAGGACGCTGAGTCGAGCGAAACCAACCCCGCAGGCATCGAGCGCGCGAAGCGCCAGTCGCTTCGATTGGTCGCAAAGACGCCGACCTTGATCGCGAACTTCGATCGTCACCGCTCGGGCAAGGCGTTCGTTCGTCCCGATAAGTCGATGGACATCGCGACCAACTTCCTCTGGATGTTGAATGGCGAGAAGCCAACCGACGCGATGGCGAAGGGCCTTGATATCTGCTTGATTCTGCACGCGGATCACGGGCTGAACGCTTCGACGTTCGCGGCGCGTGTCACGATCGCGACCCTCTCGGACATGTACAGCGCGATGACCACCGCGGTCGGCACGCTGAAGGGGCCGCTCCACGGCGGCGCGAACGAGGAAGTCATGATCATGCTCGACGAGATCGGTTCGATCGAGAAGGTCGACGACTACGTCAAGGGCAAACTCGAGCGCAAGGAGCTCATCATGGGCTTCGGGCACCGCGTCTACAAGGCGTACGACCCGCGCGCGACCTACCTCAAGACGTTCGCGAAGCAGATCGCAACCGACACCGGCAATCTCCGTCTCTTCGAGATGAGCCAGCGGATCGAAGGCATCGTGCTCGCGGCGAAGGCCGACAAGGGCATCTTCCCGAACGTCGACTTCTACTCGGCGACGACCTACCACTGCCTCGGCATCAAGACTGATCTTTTCACCTGCATGTTCGCGTTGAGCCGCATGTCGGGTTGGTGTGGTCACTGCATCGAGCAGTTGATGGACAACCGTCTCATTCGCCCGCAGGCGAAGTACAACGGACCGCACGCGGCGACCTACGCGCCGATGGCGCAGCGCTGAATTCGGTCGACTCGCACCGAGAGGCTGCGGCGTTCTTCACAACACATCAAGCAAAAAGGCCTCGGTTCGCCGAGGCCTTTTCGTTTGGTTCGTTGGCCACTTCCTGGAGGGGTGATGTGCCCACACATCGCGCAAGGCGCGAAGCGCAGCGTTCGCACGACCGCGACGAATTACGGCTTCGTCGGTTTCGGCGACTGCGGATAAAGCAGCATGCGATCGTGGCAAAGCAGCACGATGTCGTTCGCGCCGTCGCCGGTGAAATCACCGATGAGCGCCATGCTCGGTTCGAATTCGCGTGGTTCACCTGCTTGGAAGAGCCGCGTTTCGAAGACCCGGAATCGGGTCATCGGAAGCAGTTTGCCGCCCTCGCTGAAACTGAGGATGCCAAGCGACTGTTCACCCGCATCGAGTGTGACAAGATCGAGGAAGCCGTCGCCGTTGACGTCGCCCGCGATGACTTCGTGATCGACTTGCTGAATGCGATCGGCGCGGAAATTCGCGACTTCTTCGAGCGCGAGTCGTCCGCCATCAAGGCGCGCGATCGCAAAGCCATCGTCGCCGACGAGGAGGACGTCTTCAGAAGTCCCGCCGCTGAAATTGCCCGCGCGCACAGGGCCGAACTTGAACCCAGTCACCGGGTGTTCATCGGATTGGGTCCACTTGCCAGCGCTGTCTTTCGCAAAGACCGCAAGCGTCGCGTTCTCGCGATCGGCCGCGACAAGCGTGTCGCCGCGCACGGTGAGTGCCACGAGTTTCGCATCGGCGCGCGACGCATTCATCTGGGCAACGACTTGCCACCCGGGCGGATTTGCGCCGGGTGCGTAACGCAGCGCGCGGATGAAGTTCCGATCGGCCACGACGAGTTCCTTCTTGCCGTCGCCATCGACATCGAACGCGACCGAATTCCCCGCGTTGGCGGCCTGCGCGAGACCGAACTGCGCCATGTCCTTCGATTCGCGGAGTTCAAACGACGTCTTGCCATCTTTCTCAACGGCTTGCAGCATCGACATCGGCTTGTCCGCGGTGAGCAGCAAGAGGTCAGTGCGGCCATCTTGATCGGCGTCGAGCGCGAGAATCGCGTCGGGGCCCTTCACGAGCGCACCGAGTTTGATGACTTCCGCGGCGGCCTGCGTGTCGCTGTTGACGGGCAGGAGTTCGAGTTGATAGTTGCGTCCATCCTTCGTGATGACTGCAGCGCGCGGGCCAGACTCGAGTTGGACAAGCGAGAGCACCGCGGGCGTGACGCCAGGCGACAAGGGGAGTGCGGTTGGGAACGAGAGCGCGCCGTTCGTCCAAACGCTCTTGCCAACAACGCCTTCTTTCTCCGAGAGAACGAACACTTCGTCGCCGGGCTTGCCATCGACGTTCCCTGCAGCAACGGCGTCGATTTCTGCGAAGCTCGGCTGCGAAACGCCAGGTTGCAGGCCGCGGCCTTTCTGCTGTCGGTAGACGGTCACAGCGCTTGCGGCAGGATCGCTCGAGATGACATCCGCGAGGCCGTCGCCATCGACATCGCCGACGGCGTACGAACGCTTCTTGCCGCCCGCCGCGGAGAAGACCTCAAGTGCGGCATCGCGCGCGCCGGAAGCGTCTTCCACGAGTTCTTCGATGACGAGCCGCTTCGACTGCCGCTCAATGCGCGCGAGCAGATCTTTCTTCGTGCCGGGAAGACGAAGGGCACTCACTTCGCGGAGCGGCGGCATTTCGAAACGGCGCTGTGAGCCGAGGCGTTTGGTTGCCTTGTTGTCAGCGCTCGCGTCCGAACTTGCATCGGCGCTCGCGAGCCAAAGTCGAACGGGTGCCGCGTTGTCGGGCGTCACGCCGACAAGATCGTTGTACGTGTCGCCGTCGAAATCGCCAACGACGAGTGCGACCAGCGGATCGCCGGAACCGAGTTCCACGGGGTCGCCGAGTTTCGAGCCATCGAGCGTCCATACGACGGGTTGACCTGACACGATCGCGGCCAGATCAGGGCGCGCGTCGCCGATGAGATCGGCGATGACAAAGCCGTCGCGACTTTGCGTGAGACCCTTCAGTGGAATGCGGCGTTCCACCTCGAAAACGCCGGGCTTCGCTTGGCGCAAGAAGACGACGGTGCCGGGTTGACCTGCGTAGACGATGTCGAGAAGACCATCGCCGTCGAAATCAAATGGTGCGATCGCAGTGACTTGGTGCGACACCGGAATCTCGACGCGGCGGAAGCGCCAGTGCGGCGGGACCTCGTTCACCGAGGTTGCCGCGTCGATGGGGTCGTCGGGCGTGGCACCGGGCTTCTGCATGTGGAGTTCGATGCGGCTCTTGAAGTTGTTCGCCGCGGCGAGATCGGCGCGGCCGTCGCCATCGAAGTCACCGGAGGCGATCGGGCCAGCCTTGGGATCGATCTTCACCACTTCAAGTCCGTCGAAGCCGAAGTGACCCGCGTCATCAGCGTCCTGCAAGGCATGCGCGTGCGCCGCAATACTCAGCGAGGCCGCCGCGACGAGTCGCGCGAGCGTGAAGGGAGAGATCGACAGGGCGCGAGGCGCGGTAGGGCAAAGTTGCGGCATGGTGTTGCAGCGGGGAAGGCGGATCGTGAGCGAGACTTGAACGGTGACTGAAAGAGATGATCGCGAGGTTGCCGTGACTTCGTCGGGGCTTTCTCGTGACTTCGTCGGGGCTTTTTCGTGACTTCGTCGGGTTCGCGTCGTCATCCGATTCGGTGCGCGGTCTGCGGAGGAACGACGGTTGCCCCGTGTTGGGTGGGTATAGTACGAACCCTGCCATGAATCTGAAGTGTTCACCACTCAAGCTTTCGTCAATCGCCTCAATCGCGTCGTTCGCGCTGCTCCCTGCGCTGCTCGTCGCATTGCCAACCGTCGCGCGCGCGGCGAGCGACGGGGAGACGCCTTCGACCACCGTTAAGTTGAAGTCGGGTGCGTCGGTCGAAGGGAAACTCCTCAAGCAAACCGACCGACGCGTGTGGATCGATGTCGGCGCGGACGTCTTGAGTTTCGCGATGGATGACGTGTCGAGCGTGACCTCCGCGGGTGGCGCATCAAACGTTGCGCTCAAGCAGGATTCACTCTTCTCAACCGCGGTTGGTCTTGCCGAGTTGCCGCCGCGTGAACAGGCGAAAGTCATCGGTCCGGCCGTGATCAAGGTTTCGACTCCCGGCGGCCTCGGCTCCGGAGTCATCCTTTCGCGCGACGGCTACGCCATCACCAACGCACACGTCGTGCAAGGCGAAACGAATTTGCGTGCGACGGTCTGGTTCGCGCAACCCGACGGCACGCTCAAGCGCACCGATATCGACAACGTCGAACTGATCGCGATCAACAACCAGGTCGATCTCGCGCTCGTGAAGTTGAAGCATCCGGAAGGCAAGGACTTCCTGTACGCGCCCGTGCAAGACGCGGAGAAACTCGAGATCGGCCAAAATGTTTTCGCGATCGGTAATCCGCTCGGGCTTGAGCGCACGCTGACGCAAGGCGTGGTCTCGACGACGCAGCGAAACTTCGACGGCCTGACCTACATCCAGACCGATACGCCGATTAACCCGGGTAACTCCGGTGGACCGCTCTTCAACACGAAGGGCGAAGTCATCGGCATCACCAATATGGGTATCACGGGCGGCGAAGCGCTTGGTTTTGCGATTCCAGCGCGCTACGTGAAGGATTTCATCCGCAATCGTGAAGCGTTCGCGTACGACCGCAACAACCCAAACTCGGGCCACAACTACCAGAAACCGCCTGCGCGAACCAAGGAAGGCGCACCGCCGAGTCTGCAAGATGGCTCGTCGGGCGGCGACCGCAAGTCGTAACGGATGGTTGGAATGGCGTCGGTGTTGCGCGCGTCTTCGCGGCAACAAGCGCGCATGCACTTTCGAACTCAACACCTCTCGCAGGCTTTAGGGAACTCCATCATGCATCTCATCACGTCTCAGCTCACTCGCACCATGCTCCTCGCAACGCCCGCCATGTTCATCGCGACTCTCGCCTCGGCGGGTGATGCGCTCTCCATCCGCGAACTCGCGCCCGCGAGTGCAATCGTGGTGGTCGGTGCCGACGACGTGCGCGGCATGATCGATCGCATGGGCCCAACCGCGCTCGGCAAGTTGTGGAACGACCCCGCACTCGCGGAAGAGGTCAAGTCGATCAAGTCGAGCTTCCAAGAGGGCGTCAACGAAGCCGCGACCGCGGCGGGTATTGACCCAGCGACCGTCACGTGGCCGTCGAGCGTTGGCCTCGCGGTGATGGCAGAAGTCGACGAGGAACTCGGCCTTCCGAGCGCGCAGTACATCTTCTTCTGTGATTGGAGCAAGGAAGCGGAAGGCGCCGCGAAGATGATTGAGGCATTCGTCGCGAACGCGGAGAAGGAAGCGAAAGACGGCGGGAGCGATGTGACGTTCGAAGAAGTCCGCGGTCGCCGCGTCCTTGTCATGAAGGACAAGCTCGTCGAAGAGGGCGCTGAAGACGGCATGGGTGAGGACGGCATGGGCGAAGAAGGCATGGACGACTTCGGTCCGTTCGGCATGATGCCGGACCTCGGTCCGAAGGAAACCTGCATGGTGCACGACGGCTCGCGCATGTTCGTCGCGAGCTCGGTTGCAACGATGGACATGTTGCTTGCGCGCGTCGACGGTGCACGCGAGAAGCCTGTCGGCGACAGTGAGAACTTCAAGGGCGCGATGGAAGTCGCCGGCGGCGTCGGTGATATCTACGCGGTGCTCTCAACAGACAACGTGAAGCCGCTGCTCGCTGCATTCCCGCCCTTCATGATCGTCGAGCCGCTCGTCGGTCGTTTCTTTGGCAACATCGAAGCGTGGAGCCTCACGGTTCACCTCCGCGACGGCGTCATCGAGCAGAACATCGGTTGCTACGTGCCAGATGGCAAAGTCGGTCTGCTTGCGCTCGTCGACGCGCCAAGCGTGCCATCAGCACCACCAGCGATCGTGCCATCCGATGCGTTGAGCTACGGCCGCATGAACGTGCGCTTTGACAAGATGGTTTCGGTCATCGACGAAGCGATCGCGGGTCTTGCCGAGGATCAATCCGAGATGATCAAGCCGCAGATCGACATGTATCGCCCTGCGATGACCGCCGCGTTCGCGGCGATGGGACCTGAAGTGCACATGTGGTCGCTCGAAGGTGATGCGGCCGATCCGCTTGCGGCTGGCACGATGGTCACGGCGATCGCGATGAAGAATGACAAGGAAAGCGCGGCCGCGGTCAGCGACTTCATGAACTTGCTTCCGCTTGGACTTCAGTCGCGCGACTTCAACGGCATGACCATCATGTCGGATGAGTTCTCGCCGGTCGCGGTCGGAATCGGCGGCGGCTACATGGTTGTCGGCGAAACGAAGAGCGTCGAGCAGGCGCTGCGCGCGGTCGACGCGAAGGGCGAGCAGGGACTCGCTGGCGATGCGCAGTTCACCGCCTCGATGGCAACGCTTGGCAAGGATCCTGTTGTCGGCATGGCCTGGTGGAATCTCGGTCGCCAGATGGAGTCGACGGGCCGCATGCTCGCAATGCTCACCGATCAAGTTGGTGGTGCTGCAGGACTCGGCGAAGACGGTGCGATTCCGGGCGTGGATGTCGGTATGGACGACCTCACCGGCATGACGAAGCTCTTCAAGGCCGAAGTTGTGAAGCGTTGCTTCGGTGATGCGCTGCTCGACTTCACGTCAACGAAGGCCGGCTTCATGACGCGGTACCGCATGATGCCAGCTGCGGCGAAGTGATTTCGCTCGCGTTTCGGCTGTTGGATACATGAAATCTCGAACAAACACGCCGCGCAGTTGCGCGGCGTGTTTCTTTCGTCGTGAGATTTTTCACGCGAGCGAGCTCGGTGAATCTGTCGTGGTCAGGTTTGCGCGCGATGCTGCCTCATCAATCACCGCATCGCCATCCACTGCATCGCCGCGTCGATCTCGCGGGTGCCGAGTGTGTGAAAGTCATCGTGTCGCGCGTGGGCAATGCTCGACCAATGCGAGAGTCGCGCGGCCTGCGCGATCGCACGCGCTTCATCGAGTGGCGTCACGGGATCGACTTCACCCGCGATGACGGCAAGTGGGCACGTAAGTCGCGCCGCGGCCTCGCGGGTGGATCGTTCGCGTACGCCGAGTGCGGCAAGTGCGGTCAAAGCCGGAGCGACGAGCGGTCTTCGCGGCATCGCGCGGAGTTCGAGTCGCGCGCCCAAGGGCGTGCGGAGTCGCTCATACGGAGCAAGTGCGAGGACACCGCGTGTGCGCGGAGCGAGTTCTGGAAGCGCCGCGGCGTGGATCGCGATTGTTGCACCGAGTGAGTGACCTGCGAGCCAAATTTGCCCTGTCGTTGCTTGCGCGGCAAGCGCGGCAACAAAGCGATCTTCATCGGTTCCGAGACGCGTCGATCGTCCGCGCGCATCGCCGTGCCCCGGAAGATCTGGCAACAAGAAGCGTTTCGCGTGCGGAAGCAGCGGCCCGAGTCGGGCGAGTGCGTCGAAGCGAGAGCGCGCAAACCCGTGCAGGAAGATCAGGGTTGGCGCCGCAGGATCACTCTCGCCAACTTCGAAGACGGGGCACGATGCGCCTTCAAATTCAAAGTTCCACTCGCGGCCGTCAAGACCCCACGCCGTCGGCTCCGTCGGATATCCGCGAGCAAGCGCCCAACCAACACTTCGTCGCTCGGGGCGCAGAGCTTCGCGCACAACACCCGCGACGGCACCGGCCCACACGAGCGCGCCAGTGGTGCCAAGAAAGGCGGCTGCACCGAGGATGGCTGAGGCGTCAGGCACTCGGGGATGCTACACAGGACTGCGATGATGGAGCGTGATGTTGAAGCGCGTTGCACCTTCGCCGCGCTGCTCGACATGCGACTCGACATGCGACTCGACATGCGACTCAGCTTGTGACTCGACATGCGACGCGACTTGAGGCTGCATGTGACGCCCGCGAACGCGGACCGCTACTCCGCCTCAAACATGCGGCGATTCGTGCCGCCTTCACCCACGGGAACCTCGAGTTTCGCGAGGCACTTCGGACAGCGTCCGACGTAACTCAGACCGTCAGGCGATTTCGGAAGCCGCCCGTACGTCGCGCAGCAGCGGAACCAGATCATGAGGAACGGTTTGGACGCGCTCGCGCCTCCGGCAGCACCGGCGGCGTCGCCAGTTTGCTGTGTGCGCTGCGTGCGCAATCCGTCAATGTCGACGATGTCGCGTGGGTCGGGCACGGGAGTGTCCTCAGCGGGGCTTGGCAGACATTTCGGCCTGAAAACCCGCGCGGCTTGAACGTCGCTCACGAAACGCGGGCGCGATTGGCCTGCGCCTGCGCGCGCAAGGCGCCAAGCGCAGCCTCGCTGCGCGCCGTGATGGTCGCGGCTTCCGCGCGGTCGGCCAGCGATGGTGTATTGATCCGCACGTTCTCGATCGCGGCGTCGGCGGCTGCGACCGCGAGGTCGAACGCGATGCGGAGGTCACTCGCGAGCGATGCACTCGTCGTTCCAACGAGCACCTCAAGCGCCGCGACCGTCTCGGCCGCGAGCATGAGCGTTGCTTCTGGCGCCGCGATCGCGGCGCGCACCGCTTCGTCAAAACCTGTACGAGCAGGATCGTCCTTTGGCAACTTCCAGAGGCGGTTGAGCGTGCCATACGCGCGCGCGTCGCTCTCTGCGAGTTCGATCGCGTGTGCGCGGCCCGACTCAAAGCGCAGAAGCGCTGCTCGATGTGCCGCGTCGTGCGCTGCGAACTTCGACTTTCCGATCGCGTAACCCACGACCATCGAGCCGAGAGCGTTTGCCTGCGCAAGCGTGACGCCCGCAACGGCGCCGCCACCGGGAACAGGCGTCGCAGACGCGAGTCGGTCGAGGTATTCGCCGACCGTCATCGCGCGCAGGTCGAGCGGCGAGGCGTCGCTCACGATCGGATCTCCGCGCCGAGCTTCGAACGCAACGCGTCGATGGCGCGCGCGACCGACGCGTCGGCCTCTTCGCTCTTCATCGTGCCATCGGGCTTTCGGAAGACGAGGCGCAACGACACGCTCTTCCTCGAGTCGCCGATTTGCTTGCCACGGAAGGTCGTCACAAACGAAACCGACTCAAGATCGGCGAGGCCAAGCCCGCGAATCGTCGATTCGATGTCGCCATACGCGACGGCTTCAGCGACGATCGCGGAAATGTCGCGATCCGCCGCAGGGAAGGCAGGCAACTCCACGGCCGCATTTTCCGGTGGATAGTGCGCGAAGAGCCCGCGCAGTTCGAGTTCTGCTGCGGCCGTCGGCTTCTCCAAGCCGTGAGCCTTGAGAACACGCTGATCCATAACGCCGACGATGCCGATCTCAGCGCCATCCACGACAACGCGCGCCGAAGCCGCGAGCCACGAGCGCGCACTCGGCGCAGGCACAAACTCAACACGCGCGCGGTGCGGCGCGACCATGTGCAGAACGCGCTCAACCACGCCACGCATCAAACGGAACGCATCCTGGCCGCCGTGGGAGTCACGCGCGTCAGTCGGCGCATCGGCCACAAGCGCGAGCGTGGGCCGCTCGATGTGTGTGCCGCCCGCGTGATGGAAGGCGCTCGCGAACTCGAAGAGACGGAGCTGCGCGAGGCCCTGATCCTCGTTGTGGCGACGCACACGAAGAAGACTCGTCACGACGCTTGGTCGAAGTGCTGGCTCGCCGCCCGCACGTTCGTCATCGACGCGAAGCACGGTCGCGCCTGCCGGTAGAAACGCTTCCGCTGCTTTCTCAGCAACGAGCGAGTGGGTGATGGTTTCGACAAATCCCATGCCGACGAGGAGATCCTTGACGTCGCGTGTTCCGCGCTCGATTGGATTGCGACGGGGGACGCGAATCGCAAGCGTGTCGGCGACGGGCACCGCATCGAGCCCGTTCAGTCGGCAGATTTCTTCGATGAGATCGATCTCGCGTTCGACATCGACGCGGCGCGCGGGTGCGATCGTCTCGATCACTTCACTCGCGCCCGAGCCTGTGACGCGCGGCGAGAATCCGAGCGTGTCGAGCAGTTCGACCATGCGCGCGGTCGAAACATCGAAGCCGAGAATCTGACGAGCGCGTGCGGGACGCAGCGCAATGGCGCGAGAGGGTGGCAGGGGAGCGCCGTCGGCAACCACGCCCGCTTCAAGCGTGCCGCCAGCGATCTCCAAAATCAACGCCGCGAGGCGATCTGCAGCGGCGTCGATTTCCGCAGCGTGCACGTTGCGCTCGAAGCGATAGGAAGAGTCGCTCGCGATGCCGTGGCGGCGACTCGTGTTGCGCACAGAAACCGCGTCAAACGTCGCGGCTTCGAGCACAAGATCGGTGGTGGTGTCGCCGACGCTTGCAAGTGCGCCGCCTTTGACGCCCGCGAGCGCGACGGGGCGATCGCGGTCGGCGATGACGAGGTCGCTCGTCGTGAGTTTGACTTCTTTCGCGTCAGCGCCGAGTGGAAGGAAGGCCTCGCCATCCTTCGCGCGGCGCACATGAATCTCGCCGCCCGCGAGCGTGGCGAGATCGAACACGTGCGTGGGCTGGCCGAGTTCGAAGAGGACGAAATTGGTCGCGTCGACGACGTTGTTCCGTGGGATCTGTCCGATTGCGATGAGGCGTCGTTGCAGCCACTCGGGGCTTGGGCCAACCTTAACGCCGCGAATGACGCGCGCTGTGTAACGCGGACAAAGCGCAGGCTCGTGGTTCTTCACGCGCACCGATGCCGCGGCTTCGCCTTTCGTCGCTGGCAGCGCGGCCTTCGGCACACGCACCGCGCGGCCGGTGACCGCCGCGACTTCGCGCGCCATGCCGACGTGGCAAAGACAGTCTCCGCGATTCGAAGTGGTTTCGATTTCTTGCCAGTGCTCGCCGTTGTCGGCGACGCCATCACCATCAAGCGGAAGGCCCGCGGAGGTGAGTGCAGCCGCTTGCTCCGTCGCGTCGGCGGGGCGGTCGAGATAGTCGTTCAGCCAGAGCACGCTCGTGCGCATAGGCCGGAGAGAGTACCGCGTCCGACGCCGCTTGTTCGTGTACCTTCCCCGCATGTTCGCGGCGAAATTGAAACTCTTTCCTATCCGCGTTGGCGGCACGTTCCACGGGCTCGCGATCTTGGTTTGCGCCTCGGGATTCGGGAGCCTCGTCGGCTGCGCCTCGCAGTCCGCGACCAGTGCGACCAGTGCGACTGCTGCGACCACAGAGACGTCGAGCCCCACGTTCGCTTCGACAGAGTCAACCGCAACATCCGACCCCGTCGGCTCGGTTCCGTCAGATCTCTGGATCGAAGTCGATGTCTCGCCCGGACGCGGGGTGAAAGATCGCGCGAAGATCGAAGAGCGTGCCGCGCGGTTCGTACTTCTTCCGGATGGTTCGTTGCACGGCGAGGCCGACCGCGTTCCGCACGATGAACTCCGGCCCGCGCGGGTTCGACGACTCTCGCGCGAGCAGATGGTTGATGTTTGGTCGACGCTGCGGAGTTTGGGTTTCGCCGATGCGGGCTTCGCGGATACGCGCGGGAACCCGAAGTTGGTCGAGCCCGCCGCTGGCGAAGTGCTTGCAACGCTTGAAGTCCACGCGAACGGCGAGCGATACGTCTTCGTGCGCCGCTATCAGCCAGGTGGTGATGACCAACCAGCGATGCGGCGCATGGTGCGTTCGATCGCATCGTTGGCATGGTCAAGCGACGAAGCACTCGCTGAAACCGCGGAACTTCCGCTGCGCTACGACCTTGGAAGTGATCCATACGCGCGCTTTGCGAAGCCCGCGGTCACTCCTCCGACGACAGATCCATCGACAAATCCATCGGCAAATCCCTCGACCACTCCGACGACCAATCCAGCGCCTTCATCGACGCCTTCATCAACGCCTTCACCAACGCCTGCTCCTGCAAACTCCCCAAGCGGGAGCGCGAAACCATGAAGCGGG
Source organism: Planctomycetaceae bacterium (assembly GCA_027483065.1). Classification (GTDB taxonomy): domain Bacteria; phylum Planctomycetota; class Phycisphaerae; order Phycisphaerales; family SM1A02; genus QWPT01. Next base: position 11,464 of record JAIXVI010000194.1, on the reverse strand, counting down.
GGCGCGAAGCCATGAAGCGGCAGCGCGAAGCCATGAAGCGGCAGCGCGAAGCCATGAAGCGGCAGCGCGAACTCACAATGTCCGCTCGCTCGAGCAATCACTGGCGCGCACTGTTCGCGCTTCTTTCCGCTGTCACGCTTTTCACCAGCGTGTCGACTCCCGCGTTTCTTGTTGGTTGCGGACCAACAGCTGTGAAGAACGATCGCACCGAGGGAACATCTCTCGAGATGCATTGGAACAACGCCGCGAAAGATCGCATCAGCTACTACATCGTCGAAACGTCCGGTGAATTCCGCAGCGCTGGCGGTGCGATGGCGGCCGATCGCACGACGACTTTCCGCACGCCGCTTCGCGACGAAGACATCGCGGAGTTCCTTCGATTGGTGATTGCGTTGAACGCAGCGAATCGCGCAGAAGAAGCGGGCGAGAAGGGCGATCGCACGGAAGTCGTTGTGCGTGATGCGCGCGGAAAGCACGCGTTTTTGGTGTTCGGGCCCGATGCGCAAGTCGACGCGTTGCGCGCGTGGTGCGCGTCGATCGCGTTGCGTCAGTATCGCGACACGATCGATGCGCAGCCTGAAGCGGGACCGCGCACGCGTTGATCGAGTGACCTCGCGCGATGCTGTGCGCCACGCGCGCATGCACAACCAATCGAGATATTGGCCTCGGGCGGAATCCCACATGCGACCATCGCTGCGCGAACTCCACGCGAAGTTTGAAAATGTGCGGCGTGTGAGGAGTTCTCCTTGTGTCCGCGGCATGGAAGCCAGGACACGAGCTCCAAGGACGGTGGCTCGAACGAACGACATGTCAAGCGTGCAACGCACGCTGGATGAAGAGACTGCGCGATGCGATGGATTGCATCGTGAGGCGGCGACGTGCGGTGCAAGGATGCGCTGATCGTGCTCCGCTGGACGACGGAAGTTCCTGGAACTTGAGTGCTGGAAGCCGAACTCTCGAGAGGCCACCCGGGGACTTCCGTCGATCCAATCAATGCTCGCGACTCGTCTCTCATTGTGGCCTTTGAAGCTCTTGAGTCTTCTGAGTCTCACGGTTCGACGCGCCGGGCGGCGGCGCTTCGACTGTTGACACAGCAGGTCAAGAGACTGGACTGAGGCTTCGGCAATTCGCTCCGAAGGCTCGCTCTCGCGAGGTGGATCCTGCGCGGCCGGCAGGACTCGGCTTTCTCTACTCGCTCTCAACGCGACCTTGCGTCGCAACAGGGCACACCAACTTCGAAACTCTCCGAGTGCCCGCGCGTTGCCTCTGCGCGGGCGCTTTTGCGCACATTCTGCGCGGTCCCAAGCGACTCTCGAAAATCGAGAGAAGTTGGCGAAAGCGCACGCGAGCGACCCTGGTTCGGTTGAGGCGGGACGGATGGCACGTCGCGCAGGTCCGAGAATGGACCAACCCGCTGGGGGCGGGTGCTTCGTCGGGGCACAGGACGTGCCCGAAACCCACAGGAGTGGCCGACATGCTCGCACGAAGGATGGATAAACAATCGATGGACCGGTTCGAGTCGAGTCCAAACACGGCCGTACGCGGCGCGCGGAACTTGCCGGAGCTGAAACGGTTTGCCACAGAATCAGAGAAAGAAGCCTTGCGCGCGGAAACTTCCCCCGTACCGTGGCCGCGCTTGGTTGAGCAAGGAACCGCTCTCAGCGTCCGCATGGCTGCGAACGCGCACCCTGAACCCTCCGCGGCTGGCCGTGTGCCGGCGTGCGGAGAGGTCGTTTCACTTGAGGTGGGTCCCGAAGAGCGCGAAGAGCACGTCGTGGTCGATCGCGCGGAGCGCGCTCGAATCGTCGGGGAGCTCTACCAAGCGAATTATCACCGTGTGTACTGCTTCGCTCGCAAGTCTGTTGGCGAGGACGAGGCTGAAGAGATTGCCCACGAGGCGTTCTGTCGTTTACTTCGCGTCAGAAATTTGGAAAGGATGTTGATTAGTACCGCTTATCTCCTTCGTATCGCAGAGAACCTCATTCGTCGGAAGTACGAACGGTCGCAGCGGTACCGCGTGATTCTCGAACGCTCAGGCATGGTGGTGTCGGATAGTTCGGAGGATCGTTGCGCCTCTCGGATGCCTGGTGGCTCCGCGGGGGCGCAGGGGGCAGGCCTCGGTGATGACACCGATCGCTTGGAAGCGGTGCTGCGACAGTTGACCGACGAAGAGCAAACTGCGGTACGGCTGATCGTCTGTGAAGGTCTGGACTACCAGGCGGCAGCCCGTTCTCTCGGCGTACCCGTCTCGACCATCAACAACTGGAAGTACCGTGGCCTCTCAAAACTCCGAAGACTCATCGAACCACCTGCCGAACCCGCAAACGCCGTTCAGTTTCCCCGTCGCACCGCAGCGGCTGGCTGAACCGGCACCAAACGCTGCACATGCCATGCTTCTGGCAGAGGCGCGTGAATCCAAGGCGAGTATTCGCGAACGCATGAAGTTCCGACTCGCCCAACTGAGTGGTAATGAAGTGTGTGAGCCCCGCATATTGCCAATCACCCCTGTCTCAGGGGCCGCGATCCAAGCAATCGGGAACCCACTCGACGCGTTCCTCCTCGAAGAACTCGGACGCTGCGTCGGAAACTGCTCGCACAACGACTGATCAATCGCTTCAACCCAAGCAACCGACTCCGGTGGGCTTTGCCCGCCGGAGTTCTTTTTCGAGCGTGCCGTTCCCCGTACCATCGCGGGCCCGATGGAGCGCCCCCAACAGCAATCTCATACGCAATCTCATGCGCAAAGCAGCGAGAACACGCTCGGTCCGATCGTCGGCATCGATCTCGGCACAACGAATTCGCTCGTCGCGATTCTGACAGAGGCGGGTCCACGCGTGCTCGGAAGCGCGCCGCAGGGTGACATCGTTCCTTCGGTGGTGCGTTACGTGGTGGATGGCGGCGGGGCACGGGCCGAAGCCGTAGGCAGCGTCGCGCGCGCATCGCAGTCGTTGTACCCCGCGCGAACGATCGCCAGTGCGAAGCGCTTGCTCGGCCGTTCGGCCGCCGAGACGCGAACATTTTCGTTGGGATTCTCGCTGCCGCTTGCGGAAGGCCCGCGCGGCATCGCGGCACTCGAAGTCGATGGCGTCATCGTCACGCCGCAACAAGTCGCGGCGGATGTCCTGCGCGAACTTCGCCGCATTGCGGAACTCGATCTCGGTTGCGCGGTCCGGCGCGCGGTGATCACGGTTCCCGCCTACTTCGACGATGCGCAACGGCAGGCGACCCGCGACGCTGCTCGTCTCGCGGGGCTCGACGCGGTTCGCATCGTGAATGAGCCAACCGCCGCAGCGCTCGCCTACGGACTCGGCCAATCGCGGCGAAACGAACGCATCGCCGTCTACGACCTCGGCGGCGGGACCTTCGATGTCACGATCCTCGACATTGTTCCGGGTGAATCGATCGGCGCAGGCGCCGATTGCTTTCAAGTTCTCGCGACCGCCGGCGATACCGCGCTTGGTGGCGACGACATCGATCGCGCGATCGTGGGCTGGTGGATCGCGTCCGGTCGTGTTGCGCCCGCGACGGCTGCAGAGCGCGCCGAACTCGTCGCGGCTGCTGAACGCGCGAAGGTTGCGCTCGCCGATCGCGCGTCGGTCGTTGAACGCGCTTCGTGTGGTGGAAGCGACGTTGAACTCACGCTGACCGCCGAAGAACTCGCGAGCGCAGCAGCGCCCTTCGTCGAGCGAACACTCGCCGCCTGTCGTCGCGCGTTGCAGGACGCTCAAACCTCCGTGGGCGAAATTGATCGCGTCGTCCTCGTCGGTGGTTCTACGCGCTTGGCATCGGTGCGTGCCGCGGTCGCACGTTTCTTCGAGAAAGAGCCGTATGCAGCGCTCGACCCCGATCGCGTCGTCGCGCTTGGTGCGGCGGTGCAAGCGGCGATTGTCGGCGGATATCGCAAGGATTTGCTGCTCCTCGACGTCATTCCGCTCTCGCTTGGCATCGAGACCGTTGGTGGCGCGATGGCGAAACTCATCATGCGCAACAGCCCGATTCCGTCGAAAGCGCACGAGCATTTCTCGACCTCGAAGGACGGGCAGACGAACGTACGGATTCACGTCTTGCAAGGCGAGCGCGAACTGGCACAGCACTGTCGATCGCTTGGCATGTTTGATTTGCGCGGTATTCCGCCGATGCCGGCAGGTATTCCGCAAATCGATGTCGCGTTCACGGTTGATCAGAATGGCGTTCTGTCGGTTCGCGCGATTGAGAAACGCAGCGGGCGAGAAGCATCCATTCAAGTGGTTCCGAGTTACGGGCTTTCTTCCGAAGAAGTCGAACGGATGGAGCGTGAAAGCGTTGAACATGCGCGCGATGACATGACGGTGCATCGCGTGATCGACTTGCGCGTGCACTCAGAACTTGATTTGAAGTGGATCGGAGAAGCGCTTGCGCGCGTGCGGCTTGCACTCGAGCCGAGTTACGTCGCGGAGCTTGAGACGGCGATGGCGGAGGTTCGTGGATTGTGCGAATCGGCTGCACGCGACCCGCGCTCGGTCGACGCCAACAAGTTTCACCAAGCGAAGCAAGCGCTTGACGTTCTCTCAATGCGCGTCCACGAGGTTTCGATCACGGAGTCGTTGCGGAAGTCGTGACGATTTTGCCCCTCTTGTGAGAGAGAAACTCAGCAAAATGGCCGAGTCATACGCTGGTTGCGCACGAGGCGCCGGCCGATGAGCCCGCGCTTCCTACGCCTCAGTTGGGGCGATTTGCGGCGAGTGGTACGATTCGCGCATGGATCTTGATCGCACCACGACCGCTCTTCTCGCCGGGCTCTTTGATCCGCGGAACGCCGCGGCGTGGGAGGCGTTTGATCGCCGCTATCGGCCGATTCTCCTTGGGTTCGCTCGCAACTGTGGCCTGAAGGACGAGGCCGCGAATGAGATCGCGCAAGAGACGATCGTGCGTTTCGTCGAAGAGTATCGCGAGGGAAAGTACGACCGTTCGCGTGGGCGGCTTGGAGCGTGGCTCGTGACGATCGCGCGTTACCGCATGATCGATCAACAGCGCCGCCGCGGGGTCGCAAAGGTCGAGCGCGGCGAGAGCGCGATGATTGACCTTGATGATGAAAAGAGCGTTTCGGCCGCGTACGAAGCGGAACGCCGCCGCGCGGTCTTGCGTGAGGCACTCGAAGAACTCGCGACCAAAACGAAGACCGATCCGAAGACGTTTCACGCATTCGAGATGCTTGTCTATCACGGATTAAGCCCCGCGCAGGTTGCGGAGGATCTCGGAATGTCTACGCATGACGTCTATCTCGCGAAGAGCCGCATCGCTGCGAAACTGCGTGAAATCGTCGAGCGACTTGAGGCGGAGTTCGAAGAGTCGCCGGGCGATTGGGGTGCGGGCGGTCGCCCGAGTGCGAGGCTTGACGCGTGAACGAGCGTGACGAACCGATTCGCGATGACGAGATGAGTACGCGCGGCGGTGACGTGACGCGAAGTGGAATCGATGCGGCTGGTTGCGGCCGATTTTCGCTTGATTTGCTGGAACTCGCGGCGCTGGCGAAACGCGAGCGTGAGATCGAGATCGATCCACAACTTGAGTTACATCTCGTGACGTGCAAACTCTGCGCGCGTGCCGTCGATCAGTTTGATCGAAACAACACGTTTCTCCATGGGGCGTTTCTTGAGGAGATTGCGTCGGTCGCGGCAGCGCGATCCAGGACTTCGGAGCCGAATCGTCGCGACCCGGATGCGAACGCGACGGGGGATTCTGATGGGCCAATCCGAGGCTATCGACTTGGACCCGAACTTCATCGCGGCGGACAAGGCGCGGTCTATCAGGCGGAGCAGATCGCGACGCGTCGCGCGTGTGCGGTGAAGATGTTACTTGGTGGGCGTTTTGCCGGCGAAAAGCAACGTTTTCGCTTCGAGCGCGAGGTCGAAGTTGTTGCGCATCTTCGGCATCCTGGCATCGTCACGCTCTATGAGTCGGGGTTGACGCGATCGGGTGAACCGTGGTTCGCGATGGAACTCGTTGAGGGTGCGCGGTTCGATGAGTTTGTGCGGAGCCACGAGCAATCGTCGCGTCAGTTGGTTGAACTCTTTCGCCACGTCGCGGAAGCGGTCGCGTACGCACATCGACGCGGCGTGATTCATCGCGATCTGAAGCCAGGCAACGTGCTTGTGGATCGCGAAGGTGTACCGCGCATCCTCGACTTCGGTCTTGCGCGCATCGCGGAGCCTTCGCGTGAGGGAGGCGACGCGGCGGCGGCCGAAGGAAGCGGCGGCGCGACGATGGCAGGCGAGTTTCTCGGCACATTTGCGTACGCTGCGCCCGAGCAACTCGCGGGTGATCCTGCAGGGATCGATTCTCGTTGTGATCTCTATGCGCTTGGCGTCATGTTGTACGAGTGCCTGTGTGGCCGCCGGCCCTTCGAGGGCGCGCGCTCGATTGCGGAACTCGTGGTACAGAAAACCATGTCAGATCCGCCGCGGCCGCGGACGATTCTTGGGTCGGTCGACGCAGATCTCGAAGTGATTGCGCTGCGACTTCTCGCGGCTGATCCCGCGCGTCGCTACGACACCGCGGATGCGCTGGTGGAAGATCTCACGAGGTTTCTCGATGGGCGGCCGATTCTCGCGCGCGACGATAGTTTCGCGTACGTCGTGCGAAAGAACTTGCGTCGACATTGGATTCCTGCGACCGCCGCGGCTGCGCTCTTCATCACGATCATCGTCGCGAGTGTTTCGCTCTTCATCGCGTATCAAAATGCGGAGCGAGAGCGCATTCGAAGCGAACGAACGCTTGCGAGTTTCCAAAAGGCGCTCGGCTCTGCGAATCCCGAAACGGGCGCGGGCTCGAGTTCGATGGGTATCGACGACTTCCTCGGGCTTGTCGAACAACAGGTGAGCACGGAACTGGTCGACGAGCCCTATCAACTCGCTGGCGTACTTCGAACGCTTGGGTTGATTCACCTCGGTTTCGACGACGCAACGCGTGCACGATCAGCGATCGAGGAGGCGCATCGCGTCCAAGCGGATGGGTTCAAGCGTGGTGAAGTAACCGCGGCGCAGTTCGCGGAAACGGAGTTTGCGCTCGCGCGCGTCCAGTTCAATTTGCAGGAGTTTGCGCTCGCCGAGGCGACGTATCGTCGAGCGCTCGCGTTGCGCGAGAAGGCACTCGGGCGCGAAGACGTCGATACGGTTGAAACGATGCGGCATCTCGCAAGCGCCCTTCGCGCACAGCAGCGGCTTGATGAGTCGCAGGCGATGTTAGAAGACGCGATTGGCCGAAGTGCGGCGTTCCCAGACACGAACGCGGCGAACGTCATTCGAGTTGGACTCTTGCATGGGCGTGCGACGCTTCTCGCGGCGCGCGAGGACGTCGTTGCGGCGGTTGCGCAGTACGAACAGGCGTTGAACGCGTTGATTGAGATCGTGCCCCGCGATGATTGGCGTGTTGGTCGTACGCGCTACAACCTTGCACGCGTGCAAATGCGCACGGGTGATCTCAAGCGCGCCTTCGAAAACGCGCGGGAGTCGGAGAAGATTTTGCGCGAAAAGAAGGGCGCCGACGCAACGATGACGCTCGAGTCTGCGTCGCTTCTCGCTGCGATTCGAGCGATGGCTGCGCAATCAGGTGTTCCACTCGAGGAGAGTGCGTCGCTCAACTCGGGCGAAACGAGCCCTGCGCTCAACGACGGCGGCGGTTGATGAGTCCTGCAAGGCCGAGGATCGCGAGTGCGCCCGGCGCAGGAACGTTGACGCCACTGAAACCTTCGACACGAATGGAGTACGCGCCACCTTCAGGTTGGCCAGTCACGCTCCAACCTGCGAGATCTCGGCCTTCGCCGTAGCGAATCTGGCCAGGCACATTGAGGGCACCCCAAACCGGGTCGCCGCCCGAGGTGAAGGGGTTTGTTCCGAACGCGCTGATCGCGATGAAGTAGAGACCAGGTGCGGACACGACGAAGCCCGAACCGTCCGTCGCAGCGGGCCCAATGAGCGAGCCCGTGTTGCCGTCATCGGCGTCGTTGTTGGCGAGCAAGCCGCCGGCTTTCGGATCGCCCGGTACTCCGCCCGCTTTGAAGAGGAAGAGTTGCGAGTCGAACGCTGCATCGCCGCCGAACGAGCCGCCCGCGGTCGAGATCCTCAGGATGCCCGGGTTCTCCAAGCGAATGAGATACATGTCGACGAAGTCGACTGGGCCGAGGAGGGGGCCGCCGCCGAGAGTGCCAGAGATGGTGAGGACTGGACCGCCGGTCGAGACCAACTGCGCGGATGCGGCAGAGTCTTTCGCATCGTTGATCAAGTCACCTTCCCACGATGGGCCGAACGCAAGCGCAGGCGCCGCAGCAGACATCGCGAGTGCGGTGAGCATGAGCGACGTGAGACGCGAAGAAGCGGGCGACGAACGAAGAGCGGCGAGCGCCGAGGAGCGAGGAGTCAGCATGGGAGGGACCAAGAGAGAGGAGCGATGAGCATTCGACGCGCGTCGGCGCAACATTGGACGGTGTTGCGCGTGGCAGGGCGAGAGGGGATCGCCCATCGAAACTCGGACGTCAGCAGTATGACCGCGGTCGGCTGAGATCCAAACATTTTCTCTGAGAGAATTCGTCGCACTTCCTTGGGGGCTGTGGCTTGAGGCCCTATAGTGCCCGTTCTGTCACCGCCTGTCGCGCATCGAGTGAGCGACGGCGCTCCGGCAGATCCCGCACCGGCCAAATCGAAGGTAGGGTGGCGTCGCCGACCCCGATCTTGATTGAGGCCCTGACCCTGACCTCGGCACGGATCCCGTCATAGGTCCCTTATGGATCGCGATGCGGTACCGACCGAGGATCCAAACAACGCGCCGTAGTACACACCAATGTTCGGCCGATCGCCGAACACTTTGACCGACACGATGCGTTGGTCACCTCCACGTTTGTCTTCACTTCATCGATGGGAGTCACCCTCCATCGACCTCGCTTGAGACGCCAGCCCCGCGAAAGGACGCACAAGACTTCGATGTCGCAGGTTCTTCCTCCTTCCACTCCAATGACTGCAACCACTGCAACGACCACAACGACCACGTCGACCAACTCGCTCTCGAATGCGCACGCTGCTGCGGCAGGTGTCGCTGCGACGGCGCGCGTGAAGGCCGGCATTGATCCGTGGACGGTCGATGATGCGGCTGATCTTTACAACCTGCGTGGTTGGGGCAAGGGCTTCTTCGAAATCTCGAAGTCAGGTGAGGTCCTTGTGCGCCCAACGCGCACGCCCGGCCGCGAGGTCAACCTTTTCGACGTCGTGAAGGGGCTTCGCGAGCGCGGTCTACGCACGCCGGTTCTCCTGCACTTCACCGATCTCTTGCATCGTCGCCTGCGCGATCTCCACGACGCGTTTGATGTTGCGATCAAGGAGAACGGCTACAAGGGCAAGTACAACGCGGTCTACCCGATCAAGGTGAACCAGCAGCGCCGCGTGGTGCACGACATCCGCGAGTGCGGTGCGCAGTACGGGTTCGGTCTTGAGGTCGGCTCGAAGCCGGAATTGCTCGCGGTCATGGGCCTCACGAGCGATTCGCCCGAGCGCCTCATCATCTGCAACGGCTTCAAGGAAGACCGCTACATCGAGTTCGTCACGCTTGCGGCGAAGCTCGGTCGCACGATCATTCCGGTCATCGAGAACCTCGCAGAACTTCGCCTCATCGTGAAGTACGCCGAGAAGTATCAAATCCGTCCGAAGATCGGCGTGCGCGTGAATCTCGCGACGCCGGGTGCGGGGCGCTGGCGTCACTCGTCGGGCGTGAAGGCGAAGTTCGGTCTCTCGCTCACCGAAGTGATCGACGTGCTCGAATACCTGCGTGCGCGCGGCATGGAGGATTGCCTCCAGCTCCTGCACTGCCACATGGGTTCGCAGATTCACGACATTCGTCAAGTCTCGACTGGCGTGAACGAACTCGCGCGCATCTACACGGAACTCGCGAAGATGGGCGCAGGCATGCGCTATCTCGACGTTGGTGGCGGTCTTGGTATCGACTACGACGGCAGCCAGACGAACTTCGAGTTCTCGACGAACTACACGCTGCAGGAGTACGCGGCCAACGTTGTCTACAAGATCATGTCGGTCTGCGACGAAGAAGGTGTCCCGCATCCGACGATCGTGACGGAATCGGGTCGCGCGATGGTCGCGCAACAGAGCGTGCTCATCTTCGACGTGCTTGGCGCGAATCGCCTCGATCGATTCACTGTGCCGCCGTCGTTGGAGAGTGTTTCGAAGGACGAACACGGTGAAGTGCCGCGTCCGATCGTCGACCTCTTTGAAGCGTACAACACGGTGACGGAGCGTCGTCTGCTCGAGTGCTACCACGACGCACTGCAGTCGCGTGATGAGGCGATGAACCTCTTCTCGGTCGGCTACATGAGTCTTGAGCACCGCGCGCTTGCCGAGCGGATGTTCTGGGCGACGTGTGCGAAGGTGCGCGACAAGGCGAAGGACATGCCGAGCATGCCCGAAGAACTTGAGGATCTCGAGTCGAACACCACCGACACGTTCTTCTGCAATCTGTCGATCTTCCAGTCGCTTCCAGATATCTGGGCGATCAACCAGTTGTTCCCGATCATGCCGATCCATCGTCTCGACGAGCGCCCAACGCGCAAGGCGACGATTGCCGACATGACCTGCGACTCGGACGGCAAGATCGACCGCTTCGTCGACGATCACGACGTGAAGAAGTGGGTGGAGTTGCACGACATCAAGGACGGCGACGAGTACTTCCTCGGCGCGTTCCTTGTCGGCGCGTACCAAGAGACGCTCGGCGACCTTCACAATCTCTTCGGCGATACGCACGTCGCGCACATCCGTCTCGACGACAACGGCAACTGGTGGATCGACGAAATCGTCGAAGGCGACAGCGTGCGCGAAGTGCTGCAGTACGTGCAGTACGACGTGAATCGACTGGGCCAGGCGATTCGCCACGAGTGCGAGCGCGCGGTGCGCGACAAGCACATGTCGGTCGCCGAGTCGAACGCGCTCGTACGGAACTACGAGTCGGGCCTCGCGGGCTACACCTATCTCGAAGCGGAAAACGGCGCGGCGATGTAATCGCGCTCGCGTATCGGAGCGCTCGCAACTGGCGGCGGGGCGGCTTTGCCGCGTCCGCCGCTCTTGCTCGCTTTGGCGTGCATGGCGTCCTGCGGCGCTCGCAACTGGCGGGCTGCTGAAGCTTCGCTTCAGGTGCCCGCTCTTGCTCGCTTTGGCGTGCATGATGTCCTGCGGCGCTCGCAACTGGCGGCGGGGCGGCTTTGCCGCGTCCGCCGCTTTTGCTCGCTTTGGCGTGGATGGCGTCCTGCGGCGCTCGCAACTGGCGGGCTGCTGAAGCTGCGCTTCAGGTGCCCGCTCTTGCTCGCTCTGGTCAGCCTCGCGGCGAGTGAATCGCCGCGGGCTGAGATGGTGTCGTACCTAAGCGCTCGCGACTCGCTTCGCTTTCGCTCGCTCTGGCCGGCTCCCCTCGGAGTGAATCCTCGGGGGCCGAG